>JBJMOA010000208.1:0-6194 GCA_045803975.1 Gemmatimonadaceae bacterium | reverse complement strand
TGCCCGGCGTGGCTCCGGGCAAGGTGGTAATCCTGGGCGGTGGCATCGTCGGAATCAACGCAGCCAAGATGGCGGCCGGTCTGGGTGCCAAGGTTACCGTTCTCGATCTGTCACTAGAGCGCCTTCGTTACCTGTCGGACGTAATGCCGGCCAACGTCACTCTGATCTATTCCAATCGTCATAACATCCTGGAGCAGATCTCCACCGCGGATCTGGTGGTGGGAGCGGTGCTCATTCCGGGCGCCATTGCTCCACGACTCATTCGCCGCGAAGACCTGAAGACCATGCAACCGGGTGCAGTGATTGTCGATGTAGCCATCGATCAGGGTGGTTGCGTCGAGACTATCCACGCAACGACTCACGAAAATCCAACCTACGTGGTGGATGGAATCATCCATTACGGAGTGGCGAACATGCCCGGTGGAGTGCCACGCACATCCACACTCGCGCTCACCAACGCGACGTTCCCGTATGCGATGCAGCTGGCGAAGAAAGGATGGAAGCAGGCACTCAAGGACAACGCTCCATTGAGGAAGGGACTCAATATAGTAGACGGAAAAGT
The DNA here is from genome assembly GCA_045803975.1 of Gemmatimonadaceae bacterium. Lineage (GTDB taxonomy): Bacteria > Gemmatimonadota > Gemmatimonadetes > Gemmatimonadales > Gemmatimonadaceae > UBA4720. The sequence continues at coordinate 5,632 of JBJMOA010000208.1, read as the reverse complement.
GACATATCCCGCTGTCGCTGAGGCGTTCGCCTTGCCGTATACTCCACCCGATTCATATTTGAACTAATGCGCTGGCCATTCTTTAAACCGGGCGCTCTCTTCCCGGCGAACGCGATCGCCGTCGATCTCGGCACCGCGAATACATTGATCTACGTGAAGGGCGAAGGGATCGTACTCAACGAGCCCTCAGTCGTCGCCCTCGATCGCGAGACCAAGAAAATCAAAGGCGTTGGCCTCGAGGCGAAGCGCATGCTCGGGCGTACGCCGGAAGGCGTTATCGCGGTCCGTCCGATGAAGGACGGCGTCATCGCCGATTTCGATGTAACCGAGAAGATGCTGAGATACTTTCTCGCGTTGATCATCGAGAATCACGTCTTCAAGGTGAAGCCGCGCGTCATCGTGTGCGTTCCGTCCGGCATCACCGAAGTCGAGAAGCGCGCTGTGCGCGACTCAGCATTGGGCGCTGGTGCGAAAGAAGTGTTCATGGTCGCGGAGCCGATGGCAGCTGCGATCGGCGTTGGCTTGCCGGTCGAGACTCCGACGGGCAACATGGTGATCGACATTGGTGGCGGGACGACTGAGATCGCGGTGATCGCGCTGTCAGGAATCGTGAGCGACACGTCGATCCGCACCGGCGGCGACGAGCTCGACATGGCAATAGTTCAGTTCATGCGCAAGAATTACAACCTGCTTGTCGGCGAGTCGACGGCGGAGCAAGTGAAGATCCAGATCGGGTCGGCGGCGCCGGTGGGTGACGAGCGCGAGATGGACGTGAAGGGCAGGGACCTCGTGTCTGGCATCCCGAAGACCGTACGCGTGCACTCGTCCGAGATACGGGACGCCGTTCAGGAGCCGATTCAGCAGATCGTGGACGCGGTCCGCCGCGCGCTCGAGATCACCCCGCCAGAACTGGCGGCCGACATCGTCGATCGCGGTATCGTCATGACCGGTGGTGGTGCGCTCATCCGTGGTCTCGACGTGCTGCTGTCGCAGGAGACGGGATTGCCGATCCACGTCGACGAAGACCCGCTCACCTGTGTGGTGAGGGGCACAGGCCGTATACTTGATGACGAGGCGAAATACTGGTCTGTCCTAGCGACTTGAGGTAACACGTGCAGCGCTCGCTCCGCAGCAACACCCGGTTCGACCTGATCATCCTGGCGAGTTGCGTAGTTCTCGCGCTGGCGGCGCGCGCTCTTCCAAATGCAATGCGGGATCCGGTGGCGACGGGCATGCGCCGCAGCTTTCTCGCGCCACTCGTCATGCTACAGGAAAGCGCTGAGCGCGGCCGCCAATCCTTTCTCCAGGCCGAAGCGAAGCAGACGCGCATCGACAGCCTCGCGCTCAACTCCATGAAAGCGATCTCCCTCGAGGGTGAGAACGACCGCCTCCGCAAGGTGATCGGTCTTGCCTCCCGACTGCGCTGGGGATTTATCCCCGCCGAAGCGTTGCATGGCCGGGGTGTGAGAGACGAGACGACCGTTATTCTGAGCGCTGGATCGCGCGCGGGAGTCACAAGGCTAAGCCCGGTCCTGGCGCCGGAAGGACTGGTAGGTGTCGTCGACCAGGTCGATCCGACGATGAGTCATGCGATGCTGTGGACACATCCCGATTTTCGCGTCAGCGCGATGTCGCCTGATGGGACAGCATTTGGTATTGCGCAGGCGCATTTGAGCGGGCCCACGGGTGGCTACCTGATCGAGCTCCGCGGGGTTCCTTTCAGGTCGACGCTCAAGCCGGGAGCGCTCGTAGTGAGCTCCGGCTGGGGCGGCGTATGGCCGCGCGGAATTCCGATCGGCACGGTGTTGCAGGAGCTGAAGACGAGCGAGGGTTGGGCGCGTACATATCTGCTTCGCCCAGCCGTAAATCCGGCTGACGTGTATTCAGTCATGATTCTCACCCGCGACCGCGCAGCCAAGGGTGTCGACACTGTCTGGCAAAGCGCCGCGCAAGTCAATCAGGCGGCAGCGCGGATGGTCGTCTCTGGCGACTCCGCTGCGAAAGCGGCGGCGCTTGCCGAGGCAGCGGCGCGTCGGGCTGTGGTCGATAGCATGGCGCGTGCGAACGGCCTCGCACCTCTCGGCGTGACGGACACTTCGGCTGCTGCCGCGGCCGCACGGGCTGCAGCGCCGCGACCAGCTCCGGTACGCAGACCAGTCGACACCAGCGCGCCCGTTCGGCGCGATACGCTGCCCGACACGACCAGACCCGATTCCGTCCGCACGGACACGATTCCGCATCGACCGGGAGTAACGCGATGAACCTGGGCGGAGCGATTCGCGCGATAATCAGCTTCCTCATCTTCGTCGTTCTGCACTACACGCTCCGCCCTCTCCTGGGGTGGCGTGCGCCGATGGACTTCCTGATTCTGGCACTGTTACTCGCTTCTGTTCGCGTACGGCCGGCGACCGCGGCGGTGATCGGGTTCGTGCTTGGACTCGTTTCCGATTCACTCGCTCCCGACGCGCTCGGGGCGGGAGCAATAGCAATGACCGTCGTCGGTTTCGGCGCGTCGTACCTCAAAGCCGTGTTCTTCGCCGACAATCTGGTTCTCAACGCCTTTTTCTTTTTTCTCGGGAAATGGGTGTTCGACATCCTGTATTTCGTTGGTGAGCAGCGGGTTCACGGGGTGGAGCTGCTTCAGCAGCTTCTGTTGTGGTCGCCCCTCTCGGCGGCGGTCACCGCCGCTGTGGGCGTGCTGTTATTGTTCATAATGCGCCCGTTGCTGGAGCCGACCCCCGCATGAGCTTTCATCCGAACGACGTCGCCCGCCGCGCGAGAATGAGCTCGCTCGCCCTTTTCGTGGGTTTCGTTCTGCTCATCGGGGCGTTCTTCAAAACGCAGGTAATCCAGAACAAGCAGTACGTGATGCAGTCGGAGGAAAACCGACTGCGTCCGATTCCGCTCCCGGCGCCGCGCGGCATTATTTACGACCGCCACGGCCAGGTGATCGCGGAGAACCTGCCCGCGTATTCCGTTTCGATTACGGCGCCGAGCGTCGACAGTCTGCGCAGCGCGCTAGCGCAGCTTGCGCCCACGTTGCAGCTCACTAACAACGACATCAATCTCGCGATCAGGAGATTCCGGCGTGCGCCGACGCGACCGACCGTAGTTCTGCCCGACGCGTCCATCGACATCGTCTCCGTGCTCGAAGAGCACCGTCTCGACTTCCCGCGGCTGATTATCCAGTCAGTGCCAAAGCGGTACTACCCGGATGGGCCCGACGTCGCGGCATTCGTCGGTTACACCGGAGAAATCTCCGAATCGGAGCTGAACGACCCAAAATACGCGAGCTATAAGCCTGGCCAGCAGATCGGTAAGGGCGGCATCGAGAAACAGTATGAGTCCATCCTGCACGGCAAAGAAGGGGTGCGATTCGACGAGGTTGATGCACGCGGACGTCCAGTGCGCGGTGAGGGTCCGCGGCCCGACGTGAACCCAGAAGGAGCCCCGCCGCTCTACACCAACATCGATCTCGATCTACAGAAGTTCACTGTCGGCATCTTCGCCGACTCGCTGCAAGGCGCGGCCGTCGCGATCGATCCCAATACAGGTGAAGTCCTCGCGCTCTACTCGGCGCCGAGCTGGGATCCTAACAAGTTCACTGGTGGAATTCCCGTTGACTACTACAAGCAGCTACTGGAGGACAAACGGCGTCCGCTCGTCAACAAGGCTATTCAGGGACGATATCCTCCAGGATCCACCTTCAAGCTCGCCACCTCAGTTATCGCCCTACAGAACGGTCTGGTCGGACTCAAGGAGCACATGCCCGTACCATGCGGGGGCGGATACCAATATGGCAATCGCTGGTTCCGCTGCTGGGAAAAAAGGGGACACGGCTCGCTGGACCTCGAGGGAGCAATCAAGCACTCCTGTGACACGTATTTCTATCAGCTTGGTCTGAAGGTCGGCCTGTCTCGTTTGATCGCCGGTGGGATCAGTCTCACCATGCGCGATAAATCCGGGATCGATCTGCCTGAGGAGAACCAGCCGTACTGGCCCTACGCGATCAAGTACTACAACGACAAGTACGGCCGCAACTGGAGCAACGCCGAGACGCTTAACCTGGCGATTGGACAGGGCGCGAATTCACAGACTGTGGTCAACATGGCCAAATTCTATAGCGCCTTATCCACCAAGGGATTTGCCCCGCGCCCTGAGATCGCGCATCTGGTACCCCAGCGGAAGCAGATATTCCGATTGAGCGCAACGCAAGACTCGGTGCTGCTCGAGGGATTGAAAGCCGTGCTCCAAGGCGGCGGTACGGCAGCCGCATCGGCAATTCAGGGCCTGACTCTCGCTGGAAAGACTGGCACGGCGCAGAATCCGGGCGGCGAGGATCACGGGTGGTTCGTGGGATTTGCGCCCGCTGACCGCCCGCGGATCGTTGTTGCCGTTCTGTTGGAGTTCGGACTCCATGGCTCGAGAGCCGCGCACATTGCGTCGGCGATCATCGGACACTTCCTCAAGGTTGGGCCGCTCGAGGCAACGATGGACGAAGGCTGATGAGCCGGCCGATCGTCTCTGACTACCGGCTGCTCACCGCGGCCGGGCTACTCTCCCTGCTCGGCATCGCCATGGTTTACTCGGCGGGGCAGACCGACACTCCCACCGCGGTCGCGACCGTCTATAAATCGCAGATTCTGTGGCTGATCATCGGGCTGGGTTTCGCCTACGCGGTTGGACACTCGTCGGTTCGCTTCATCGAGTGGATGACGACGCCGCTGTACCTGCTGTCGCTTTTCCTGCTCGCGCTCACACTCGTAGTTGGCAAGGGCGCCGGCACTGCGGCGAGCACCAAGAGCTGGCTCGCAATCGGCAGCCACCGCATTGGTCAGCCTTCCGAGATTGCCAAGGTCACCGTGGTGCTGATGCTGGCGAAGATTCTTTCCAACCAGCGCGAGACGCCGAAATCGCTGCTCGATCTGTGGAAGCCGGCGTTCGCCGCCGGCATTCCGTGGCTGATCATCATGCTGCAGCCGGATCTCGGCACGGGCATCGTCTTCATCGGAATCTTTTTCGCGATGCTGTACTGGGCCGGCGTATCGTGGCCGCTTCTGATCCTCATCGCGAGCCCGGCGATCAGTCTGATCCTCTCCTTCAGCGTCGGCCTGTGGGGCGCATGGTTCTTTATCCTGCTCGCGCTCGTGCTCTGGTACAGGCCGTACCTGATCGAAGGAATCGTGCTGATGGTGCTCAACGTCGCGACCGGTGTCGTCGCGCCGATGATGTGGGAGAAGCTCGCGCCATATCAGCAGAAACGGTTGATGACTTTCATCGATCCAACCGCTGACGTGCGCGGCTCCGGATACCACGTGATTCAGTCCAAGGTCGCGATCGGGTCGGGCGGATTTTTCGGAAAAGGTTTTACGATGGGGACGCAGAAGCGGCTCGCGTTCCTGCCCGAGCAGCACACGGATTTTATTTTCGCCGTTGTCGGAGAGGAGCTTGGATTCCTCGGCGTGACGATCGTGCTCGCGCTCTTTCTATGGCTCTTTCTCCGGATCACGCAGGTCGCTGAGCGCGCGAATGATTCCTACAGCAGCCTGGTGGCGTTCGGGTTAATGTCTGGCTGGTTTGTCCATGTGCTCGTGAACGTCGGCATGACTCTCAACCTGATGCCGATCACCGG
>JBJMOA010000207.1:0-5223 GCA_045803975.1 Gemmatimonadaceae bacterium | reverse complement strand
TGAGTCTCAGACAGCGATCACTGACGTCGCGCGGTAGCGAGACAGCCAGTCGCGTGCCCATGAATCGAGCTCGCCGTTCTGGATCGCCGCCCGCGCCGCGCGCGCGATCGACAGCAGGAAATGTACATTGTGCAGGGAGAGTAGGCGCAGCCCGAGTATCTCGTCCGACACGAACAGATGCCTGATGTACGCTCGGCTGAATCGGGTGCACGCGGAGCAATCGCAATCGGGATCCAGGGGCTTTGGATCGGTTCTGTACTCCGTGCGCTTGATGTTGAGGCGTCCGTCGCGGGTAAAGACAGCGCCGTTTCGACCCATTCGCGTCGGCGCGACGCAGTCGAAGAGATCGATGCCGCGGCGAATACCTTCGATCAGATCCTCTGGGAAGCCGACGCCCATAAGGTAGCGCGGGTGCGTCTTCGGCAGCGCGTCGTCCACGACCTCGATCATCTCGTACATCGCTTCCTTTTCTTCACCGACGGACAGACCTCCGATTCCGAAACCAGGCCAGTCGTACATCGACCGGATGGAGTCCGCCGCTTCGCGCCGCAGATGCGGGTGGATGCCTCCCTGGACGATCGGGAACACCGCCTGGTGGAGCGGGAGGCGGGAGGCGGCAGGCGGGAGGCGGGATGGCTCGCTCTTCTCGAGTCGCTCTACCTCGGCGAGGCAGCGGGCGAGCCAGCGAATGCTCCGCTCACTCGCGTCGCGCGCGCTCGCTTCGTCCGATTGTCCTGGAATCACGTGATCGAATTGCATGATGACGTCGGCGCCGAGGTTGCGCTCGATGTGCATCACACTTTCCGGAGTGAAAAACCGGCGCGAGCCGTCGATATGCGACTGAAATTCCACACCTTCCTCATTCACCGTGCGGAGCTGCGCTAGCGAGAAAACCTGGAAGCCGCCTGAGTCGGTGAGGATCGGAGCATCCCACTGCATGAAACGATGCAGGCCTCCCATTTCGCGGACGACGTCGTCACCCGGCCGCAGGTGCAGATGGTAGGCATTGCCGAGGATCATCGACGCGCCCATTCGCACGAGATCGTCGGGGTCGAGTGCCTTCACGGTTGCGAGCGTACCCACCGGCATGAACGCCGGTGTCTCGACCGTTCCGTGCGGGGTCACAAACACGCCGGCACGGGCAGAACCGGAGGTCGCCGCGATGCAAAAGGAGAAACTCACCTATGAAACCTAGCCAACCACGACCATCGCATCTCCATACGAATACAGCCTGTATCGCTCGGCGATCGCTTCAGCATATGCGCGCATGGTGAGATCGTAGCCAGCAAACGCGGCCACCAGCATAATCAGCGTCGATCGCGGCAAGTGGAAGTTGGTGATCAGCCGGTCGACGGCACGGAATGCATACGGTGGCCTAATGAAGATCCGCGTGTCGGCTGACTTCTCGCGAAAAATTCCGTCGTCGTCGATTGCGCTCTCTAGCGTGCGAACGCTCGTCGTACCAACCGCCCAGATTTTTCCGCCACTTGCGCGCGTCTCGTTCAGGATCTCCGCCGTGCGGGCGGGAAGAGTGTACGACTCCTCGTGCATTACGTGGTCGGCAGGGTGCTCGGTCTCGACCGGCTTGAAGGTCCCCGCGCCGACGTGAAGAATGAGCTCCGCGCATTTGACGCCTTTCGCCGACAACGCGTCGAGCAGCTCCGGCGTGAAGTGCAGGCCTGCCGTCGGCGCCGCGACAGACCCACTCTCCTTCGCATAGACTGTCTGGTACCGTTCGGCGTCTGCTGGTTGATCAGCGCGCGTTATGTACGGTGGCAGCGGAATGTGTCCATGCTTTTCGATCGCCTCGTCGATCGGCAGGCGGGAGTTGAGCTGAACGACTCGCGTCCGTCTTTCCGTCGTTGACAGAATCTCCGCCTCGAACCCTTCGGCGATTCGGACGATCCGGCCTGGCTTCAGCTTGCCGCCCGGGTGCACCATCGCCTCCCACATCTGCTCGCCGAGTGGACGGAGCAAGAGTATCTCGGCGGGCGCTCCGTTGTCGCGGAGGCCGATCAGCCTTGCCCGAAAAACGCGCGTTACGTTGAGCACGATTGCGTCGCCAGACGGAATGAGCTGCTCGATATCGGCGAACTGCTTGTGTGAGATATCGCCGGTGGTTCGATTGACGACCATCAGGCGGCTTTCCCCGCGCCGCTCAGTCGGGAACTGTGCGATGCGATCGACGGGAAGCTCGAAATCGTAGTGGGAGGTGCGGGTGCCGTCGCGGGTCACGCTGGAATGGCGATTGTAGGCAGTGTCGAATGGGCGGCGGGGAGTGTAGATCAAAAGTATGCGAAGTCAGCACCATCTATCACTAGTGTCGAGGGTCGCGGCGGCATCGATCCTCGTCGGTACGACAGCTTGCAATGAGACGACGAGCGCCGATCGCGCGCTCCTTCGTGCTGACGCAGAGCTATTCGAGAACGTGGTGCAGTCGCAGCTCGCGCGCACCGCTGCTGATTCCAACATTCCACCTGGATTTCTACGCGTCGACGCGCGCCCCGCTGGCGACAACACTGTTCTCGACGCGACGCCGGACCGCGCTCGCGTCCTGGATCTCGTGCAGTCGGCGGACACGCTTTCCCCGAACGGATTGGCGAGAATCGCGGAGCAGCGAAAGGACATTCTGGAGTTCCTGCGCGTCGAGCAGGGCGGGCCGTTTATGTATCCGGCTTGTGGCGGGACGAGGACCCGCCGCTTGAAGGACACGGCTGCGGTCGGACTGCGTCCCGAGTGTCCGGCAGCATGGCGTCGGTACGTGACGGTCGGCTTACCCTACCGTGGTGCGGCCGCTGCGCTCGACGAAAAGCTCAACGCCGTGTCGCCTCCGCTGGATTCGACCGCGGAGTACTGGACAGTGCTGGTGAGCGAGAGCACGGTTGGGCCGACGGGGCAGGATTGGAGGCAGTACGCCTGGCTGTTCAAGCGGGACCCGTTGACCAATCGGCTCGCTGTGACCGAGAAGTTCCTACTTTCGTGGGCCGAGTAATCGCTAAGGCCGCACTCTCAACCGCGCGTCGATTTCGCGACCGATCTCCACAACGATTTCCGGAAGCGCCCGCACGTCAGCAAGCGTCGTTCGAAAATTCACGATGCACGCGCGCAGCATGTATCGATCTCCGAAGTGTGCATTGGAGACAAATGCTCGGCCGCTCAACCGCAGTGCGGTAGCGATTCGCGCGTTGAGCTCATTGAGATAGTCCTCTGTTTTGGCGTCCCCAGCGGCAGCTCGCGCGCGTAAGTCGGCCGGAACGAATCTGAACGTGCTGATGCTGAGCGACAAAGTCCCCTGCTCGAGAAGCTCCTGTTCCCCGACGAAGTCGTGCAGTCTGCGCGCGAGCTCGATATCGTCAGCGATCATGCGACGGTATCCGCTCGCGCCCGCCTGCTGAAAGCCAAGCCAGATCTTGAGGGCCCTGAAGCCACGCGTGTTCTGCGGCCCGTACTCGAAGTAGTTCTTCACTTCCTGACCTTCGTTGTCGTCGAACTGGTAGTACGGAGGCTTGAAGGCGAAGGCGTCACGCAGCGCGCTCGGATGGCGCGTAAGAATGCAGCCCGCCTCGATGGAGCTGTACAGCCACTTGTGCGGATCGATGGCGATCGAGTCGGCGAGGCGGAGTCCTTTGAGGTCTTCGCTAGCATCGTCGAGGGCAACGGCGGGCGCTCCGTACGCGCCGTCGACGTGGAACCAGAGATCGAATTCCTTGCAAATCCGCGCGATCTCGGGAAGCGGATCGATCGCGCCGGTTCCGACCGATCCCGCCGTGCCAACTACGAGAAATGGATAGAGACCCGCGGCGTGATCGGCCACAATCTGCTGGTGGAGCTTGTCGGGACGGAGACGATGTTCGTCGTCGGTCTCGATCCAGCGGACGGCGGCAGTGCCGAGCCCCGATAGATCGGCTGCCTTGTTGATCCAGGTGTGCATCTCGGCGGAGCCGTACACGACGAGCCGTTTACCTTCGGGCGCAGCGACGCCCTTCGTGCGGATATCCCACGTCGCCTTCGCATGTCGCGCGACCCAGAAGCCGACGATGTTTGCCATGTTGCCGCCGCTCACGAGAATCCCATCCCACTTGCCCTGCAGTCCCATGAACTCGCCAAGCCAACGGATGGATTCGTTTTCGATCTCGGTAGCAATCGGCGAGAGCGCCCACGCGCCGCAGTTGGGATTGACCGCCGCGGCGAGGAGATCGGCGAGCGCGCTAACGGGTGCCGCGGACGACGTTATGTAACCGAAGAAGCGCGGGCTGCCGTTGTGGGTCGATTGCTCGAAGAAAGTCTTGCTGAATTTCTCGAGCACGGGCGCGATGTCCGTTCCTTTTTCCGGAAGTCGTCGCGTACCGAGCTTGGCGCGCATGGCATCGGGAAGAAGGCTCGACGCGGTCGGTGCGTTTGGCAATCGTGCGAGAAAATCAGCAACGGAATCGACGAGCGCGTGTCCGATCTCGCGGAATTCCTCGGAGGCCATGTCGGACGGCGCCGATCGTTTACCGAGAGCGTCACGCGTCTTGACTGATTTTGTTCTAGCGGCTTTCCTTGTCGGCGCTGCCTTGGACCTTGGCACGTCTCTGACTCGGTTCGTGGGGAGGGGGAGGCCAGAAATATAGAGGTATTGTTTGTGCAATGACCGGCTCGAAAATGCCAAAATTCAGGAAACGAATCGCAGCGCCGCTCGGACTTTTCTTCGCGGTAGGAATCTTCGGCTGTAAATCGCTCGCAACAGCCGAGGAGCGCGTCCCCATCCGGGAAGACCCCGCCGGACGCGCGTCCTCTCCGGTAGAGGAGCTGACCCTGATCCGCGCCGACTCCGAGATGTTCGCCGCGGTCGTGCGCGCGCAGCTGAATGGCGATGACGAGGACTATCCGCGTCGTCTCGATCGCTTCCGCTACGACGCTCGGCCGTTCGGCACGCCCTCGGGATATCCCGAAACGTTTGCCGGCGTCGAGGGAATCGATCCCACTCTGAGCTTCGGCCGAGCGGGCGAATCGACGATCGAGCGCGTGATCGAGAATCGAAAGGAGATACTCGAGAGGCAGCGCGCACCCGAGGGCGGACCGTTCAACTATGCGCAGTGTGCTGGAGCCGGGGTGCCGAAGCCGCCCCCGCCGCGCGGGACGAGGGCGCGCGTCAAGCCGCGCGATGTGCACGCCGGTTGTCCCAAGTCGGCAGAATACTATTTGACCGTCGGACTTCCCATCCGCGGAGTTCCGGAAGGC
>JBJMOA010000206.1:0-7425 GCA_045803975.1 Gemmatimonadaceae bacterium | reverse complement strand
ATCGTCACCTACCCGGTAGACGTGTGGTTCGCGGGCAGTCGTACCTTCGTCGCGAACACGGATTTTGGCGGCCGCGCCATCACGAGAATCACGCTGGATCCAAACCAGCGATTCCCGGATCGCGATCCGAGCGACAACGTGTGGCCGCGCGCTCAGGCAGCAGCGCGCCCCAGCGGAGGCGACTGACGATGCGGATCGAGACGAGCATGCGCGCAGCTGTGATTGCTCTCGCCTTTGTGCGAGTAACCGCCGATGCACAGCAGCCAGCCGCGCTCACCGCCGCCGACTACGCGCGCGCAGAAAGATTTCTGCGTGACAGAGTGCTGCCTCTGGTTTCCGGCATTGGCCTGCAGCCAATGTGGCTCAGCGGCGATCGGCTCGGCTATCGTGTTCCGGTTCCGGGTGGAGGAACGCAATTCGTGCTCGTCGACCCGGCGCGAGCGACTCGCACGGTGTGCAGCCCCGAGACGGATCGTTGTGGTGGAGCACTCGATCCGCGCGAGGTCAGCCGAGTGCAGCCGCTGGCACAGCGAGTACCGGGGTCGCGCCCGGAGTCGTTGTCACCGGATGGTCGGCGCGCTGCGTTCATTCGCGACTACAATCTCTGGGTCCGCGATGTCGCGACTGGTCGCGAGACCCGCCTCACGACCGACGGGCAAAAGGATTTCGGCTACGCCACCGATAACGCCGGTTGGATAAGAAGCGATCGTCCGATTCTCGTTTGGTCTCCTGACTCGAGGAAGATCGCGACGTTCCAGCAGGACGAGCGCCATGTCGGCGAGATGTACCTGGTCAGCACCGCGGTCGGGCATCCGACGCTGCAGGCGTGGAAATATCCTCTGCCGGGCGACAGCGTGATCGCGATCATTCACCGCGTCGTGATCGATGTCGACGCGCCGCGGGTCATCCGGTTGCAGATGCCCCCCGATCCACACCGCTCATCGCTGTGCGATCACGTCGTTTGCCGCGGCTCGGCCTGGGTCGACGTCCAGTGGTACGCTGACGCCTCACACGTCGCGTTCCTGTCGACATCGCGCGATCACAAGCACGAAGTCCTGCGCGTCGCCGACGCAAACACCGGAACCGTGCGCGACGTTCTGCGCGAAGATGTCGCCACGCATTACGAGTCCGGGAACGACATGGTCAACTGGCGCGTGCTTCCTTCGACGAACGAAGTGATCTGGTTTTCCGAGCGCGATGACTGGGGCCAGCTCTACCTCTATGATCTCGCAACGGGGCGTCTCAAGAACAAGATCACCAGCGGGGAAGGGAACGTCGCGCAGCTGCGGCGCGTCGACGAGACCAACAGGACGCTGTACTTCGTTGGCAACGCCAAGGAGCGCGGTCGCGATCCGTACTTCCGGCACTTCTATCGTATCAAGATGGATGGAAGCGGACTAACGCTTCTCACGCCCGAGGACGCAGATCACGACATCGCGCTCGCGCCGTCGGGGCAGTACTTCGTCGATACGTACTCGCGCCCCGACACGCCACCGGTGTCGTTACTCCGGGATTTAACCGGGAAGACTATTGTCACGCTCGAGACCGGCGACATCTCGCGCCTCCGCGCGACTGGATGGAAGCCGCCGACGCGCATCACGGTAAAGGCGCGCGACGGAAAGACCGATCTCTACGGTCTCATGTACACCCCGACCAACCTCGATAGCACGAAAAAATATCCGATCGTCAACCACATTTATCCCGGCCCACAAACAGGCAGCGTGGGCGGTCGAAGCTTCTCACCCGCGCGCGGCGACGCGCAGGCGTTAGCCGAGCTCGGTTTCGTCGTCGTGGAAATCGACGGGATGGGTACGCCGTGGAGATCGAAGTCGTTCCACGATGCGTACTACGGCAAGATGGGCGACAACACGCTGCCGGATCAGGTCGCGGGAATGAAAGAGCTCGCGGGCCGCTTTCGATGGATCGACATCAATCGCGCCGGAATATACGGGCACTCCGGCGGAGGATTCGCCGCCGCCGCCGCGATGTTCCGCTATCCCGACTTCTTCAAGGTCGGGATCTCGGAGGCGGGCAACCACGACCAGCGCGAGTACGAGGACGATTGGGGCGAGCGCTACCAGGGTTTGCTCGTGCGGACTCCCGACGGGAGCGACAACTACGCGCCAGAAGCGAACCAGCTTCTGGCAAAGAATCTCAAGGGCAACCTGCTGCTGGCACACGGTACACAGGACGACAACGTGCCGCCATACAACACGCTGCTCGTCGTGAACGCGTTGATAGCCGCGAACAAGGACTTCGACCTTCTCCTGCTCCCAAATCGCGCCCACGGATTCGGCAACGAGCCCTACATGGTGCGCCGCCGCTGGGATTACTTCGTCAGGAATCTCCTCGGCGCGGAGCCGCCGAAAGAGTACCAGATCGGAAGGAAAGGCCAATGAATGAACAGCCGCTCCGCCCACGGCTATTAGCTGGTAGTCTTCAGTTGCTTTTCCTTCTAGGCGTAATCTCTCTGAACCTGGGCGCGCAAAACGTAACGCCACGCGTCTTTACACACGCCGACACGCTTCGCGGCTCGAACACTCCCGCCCGCGCCTGGTGGGACGCCTCCTTTTACGATCTGCACGTCAAGATAAATCCAGCCGACAGCAGCATCTCCGGCTACAATGCGATCACCTATCGCGTTCTCAAGTCCCCGCCAAACCGCGAGATGCAGATCGACCTGCAGATGCCGCTCGTAGTCGACAGCATCGTGCAGGACGGCCTGGAGCTGAGCGCGCGGCGCGACGAAGGAGGCAATGCGTTCTTCGTGACGCTCATCGCGCCCCAAAAAGTGGGCGCGAAGAAAACGATCTCCGTCTATTATCACGGAAAACCTGTCGCCGCGGTCCGTCCACCGTGGGACGGCGGATTCGTGTGGGCGCGCGACAGCCTTGGCCGCAACTGGATCGTCACCGCCAACGAAGGACTCGGCGCCAGCGTGTGGTGGCCAAACAAAGACATTTACTCCGACGAGCCCGATAGTCAGCGGGTGGCGATCACCGTGCCTGATTCATCGTTCGATGCATCGAACGGGCGGCTGCGGAGCACCAAAGTAAACGGCGATGGAAGTACGACCTATGAGTGGTTCGTCGCCAATCCGATCAACAATTACAACGTCGCCGTAAACGCGGGTCGCTACGCACATTTTGGCGATACGTACGACGGTGAGAAAGGGAAGCTCACGCTCGATTTCTATCCGCTCGATTATCACGTCGACACGGCGAGGAAACAGTTTCAGCAGGTCAAACCAATGCTGCAATGCTTCGAAAGCTGGTTCGGACCGTTTCCCTGGTACGAGGATGGATACAAGCTTATCGAGACGCCGCACCTCGGCATGGAGCACCAGAGCGCGGTCGCATACGGAAATCATTACAAGAACGGCTACCTCGGCCGAGATCGCTCTGCAACAGGCAGGGGCCTGCTCTGGGATTTCATCATCATCCATGAGAGCGCCCACGAGTGGTTTGGCAACAGCATTACAATGAAGGATGCCGCCGACATGTGGATCCACGAGAGCTTTGCGACCTACGCCGAAGGTCTATTCACGGAGTGTCAGCAGGGGAAGAAAGCGGGCGCCGAGTATACGATCGGGCAGCGGAAACTGGTAAGAAATGATGTGCCGATCATCGGTGCGTACGGTGTGAACAACGAAGGGTCGGGCGACATGTACGACAAAGGCGCCAACATGCTGCACACGATTCGCCAATTGGTCGCTGACGACGCGCGGTGGCGCGGCATCATGCGCGGACTTGGCCGGACGTTCTGGCACCGGACGGTGACGACGAAACAAATCGAGGACTACATCAGCCGGCAGTCGGGCATCAACCTCGACAAGATCTTCGACGAATATCTGCGCACGACGATGATTCCCACGCTCGAGTACAGGCTCGAGGGGCGGAAGTTGTCCTATCATTGGACCGACGTGGTGCGGGGATTCGCGATGCCGGTCAGAGCGACGACCTCGACCGGAGCGTATGCCTGGATCAAGCCGACGACATCGTGGAAAACGATGGCCGTAAATCTGAGCCGGCCGGAGGACTTCCGCGTCGACGAGAACTTCTACGTCAACGCAAAGGATGTCCTCAAGCCGGCGTCAGATTCGACTAGCGCGAATAAAGTGCGGTAACTCTGGCTGTCGCGAGCTTGTTCGCGTTGAGGTTGAAGCCGATCATCGCCGGCATTGCATTTCCCGGTACGTCGAGTCGATCGACCTTGAGCGCGAATACGGTGAAGTGATAGTGATGCGGCTTGTCGCCGACCGGCGGACACGGCCCACCGTAACCCTTGCTTCCGAAATCGGTTAGTCCCTGCGCGCTGCCGCGGGGCGCATTCCGATTGCCCGCTCCCGCCGCCAATCCCGTCGCGGACGCCGGGATGTTGTAGATGATCCAATGCCACCATCCGCTTCCCGTCGGTGCATCGGGATCGTAGGCAGTGACCGCGAAGGAGCGCGTGCCCGCTGGCGCATTGCTCCAGTTGAGAGCGGGCGAAATGTTTTGTCCGTTGCAGCCCATGCCGTTGTACACGTGGGCCGAAGTGATACGGCCATTCGTTGCAAGGTCTGGTGCTGTAACTCTGAACCGTGCCGTCGGGCGCGTCGTCGCCGGCACGCGAGGATTCGGCACGCCACCGCGCTGCGCGTCCGCGATGGAAGCAGTCATGAGCATCGCCGCTGCTGTCAGCGTCGCGCGCCAGTATGGGTGCGAGTTGGGCATTACGGGCCTCCGTGAGAGTCTGTGATGCGTTTCGGCTAGCGCCATACTGCGAGAATGATTCCGGCGAGCACGAACGATACGAGATTGTAGGCCGTGTCGATCAGCCAGAGCTGCTTCGGCTTTCCCGAGAACGCCGCGGTCGCGTAACTCGTCGTTGCGGCGAAGCCGAACCAGCAGAGCGCGCCGAACATCGCGCCGTGGCCCGCGCTCATTGGTGCGTGTACCGCGATGTGACCGAGAATGTGCGCCATCACCCACGCAGTAATGAATGCGGTGACGAACGCACCGAGGTACAAGAGTGGCATGTTCGCCGCGGCCGCCTGCGCCTTCATTTGCTCCTCTGTCCTGTCCTGTAACGCAATCCACCGTTTTGCAAACAGAACGGGAGAGTACCACAGCCCGCCAAGCAGGAAGATCACGATTCCTGCGACGAGCACTGCGAGGTAATTGACCTCTGGGATCTGCATTCGACGCTCCGGCGGTGAAGTTTCGGTGGCTGGGTGGGCCGTCGAGAATCTACGGCTGGCCGGCCAACCTCGCAGCAGTTCCGATCAAGCGGATAGCGGCCATCGCCGCAGCGCCATTTGTATCGGCGGACGGATCGTAGGCCGACAAAGTCACGGCGGCGATTCTCAACTCGTCCGCGATTTCTGTCAGTGCATACTCGACATCTTCGACGGTCAGTCCGTCGGGAACCGCAAATTTGTTTGCGGCAGCTACCGACGAGTCCAGAACATCGAGATCGAGATGCACGTACACGCGGTCGACGTGCTGCGCCATCGACTTCAAGCTTCGGCGCAGGCCCGACCTCAGATGACCGCGCTCGACGACGTCGATGTTCGACTCACCCAGAAGTCGCCCCTCGATGGCGTCGAGGTCGCGCGTTCCAACAAGACAAACACGCTCGTCGGGCACTGGCTGGAATCCGGGAACGGTCGCCGCGAGCTGCTTCCACGCGCGACCAGTCACGATCGCGACGGCGGTGCCATCCAAAAATCCGGTGGTTGTGGTTTCCGGAGTATTGAAATCGCCGTGCGCGTCGAACCACGCCACGCCGACTTCCGAAGCGATTCCGGCAAGCGTTCCGATCGCGGTGTTACAGTTGCCGGCCAGGACAATCGGCAATCGATCGGCAACAATTGCGTCGCCGACCGCCACGGAGAGCATGCGCATAAGATCGAAAGCCGTCTGAATTTCAGCCTGCCATGAGCCTGCTGGTAACTCGGCAATCTTGACGTTGACGCGGTGACCCTCCGCGCGTAGCTCGCGGTCCAATCCCCGCTGTAGCAATGCTTCCGGGCCTGCTCCCATCCGTACGCCACGGTGGCCGGAATCGTAAGGGACCGCAAGAAGTTGGATGTCCACGACCCAAAATTACCATCAGAGCTATTGGCTCTGGAGCGGACGCGGCGGACTTAACAGCTGGTACGAACGACAAAGGGGCCCGCTAGGCGTTCGGCGAGCGAGCGCCTTCTTTGCGACCGGATCCCGACGCTACGGATCTTAGTTTCGGTAGATATCCGGAAACTGCTTCTTCAGCGCCGCGATCTTTGGCAGATCATTGATGACGATGTACGGCTGATTGGTGTGCTGCTCCAGATAATTCTGGTGGTACTCCTCGGCGGGATAAAACCCGCGCAGCTTCGCGACCTGCGTCACGATCGGGCGTGGGAAAGTCTTCGCGGCCGTTAACTGCTTGATGTAGCTCTCCGCAACTTTCTGCTGCTGTGCGTTGGCGTAGAAGATCGCCGAACGGTATTGCGTACCGCGATCGGGACCCTGCCGATTCAACTGCGTTGGGTCGTGGGCGACCGAGAAGAAAATCTGCAGCAGTTTTCCGTACGAGACCTGGGAAGGATCGTAGATCACTTCCACTGACTCCGCATGGCCGGTCGCACCACTGCTTACCTGCTCGTACGATGGACCCGTAACATCTCCGCCGGCATAACCCGAGATTGCGTTCTTCACTCCCTTGACGTGCTCGAAGACCGCTTCGACTCCCCAGAAACATCCGCCGGCAAACACGGCCGTGTCCTCCGCGGGCGCGGGTGCCACCGGGGCGTCAACGACCGGCGCAGGTACCGGCTCTGCGGTAGCCCGCGAAGCGCCACTGGTGAGCTTTGCGCCAAAGAGAACCATCGCGACCGGAACGACGACCAGGGCTGCAGCGAAACTGGGCATTTTGCGTCTCATGTTGATTCTCATTTGGGGACCCTCTTTTAGACCCAAAAATATGGCAATTGTTCCTTTAAAGCTGGGCGGTTTGCGTTGTCGGGAGCGCGTCGCAACGATTTTGCCAATACGCCGAGGACTGCGTTCCTGCCGGTGCGTAATTCTGGCCTTGTCTGATAAAAATTAGGGAGAACCCGTAACCCGTAACCCGTAACGCGTTACCTGTTGCCCGTTACCCGTTACCCGCTAACAGTTGCCGATTTGGGTTGTTCGTGCGGTCGAAGGATGCTGGTTCTGCAATGCATGCGATCTACCATCAACGCGTGGCCGATTTCAGGAAACTTCGCGTCTGGGAAGCCGCGCAGCAGCTTGCGATCGCCTCCGAGCGAGTTGCTGCGCGCATGCACGGTACGCGTAGGGCCACCCTTCGCGACCAACTCTTGCGTGCCGCGATGTCGGTGCCGACGAATATCGTCGAAGGTAGTGCGCACGCGAGCCCGCGCCAGTTTGCGCGTTATCTCGGCTACGCGATTGCTTC
>JBJMOA010000205.1:0-6336 GCA_045803975.1 Gemmatimonadaceae bacterium | reverse complement strand
CACGGGGCTGACTCGCACGATCCCCATAACCCTGCGTGCGAAAAATCCCAATCAGTGGAGCGGCCATGTAAATCCGCCTGATGACACTTTCACGTTCTATCTCCTCGCCCGAAAGCGGCCCGATGGAACAATGGGTGTCTTCCTGCGGAACCCCGACCGCGATCAGGGAGCACTCTGGGCAGTCGATCGTATCGTACGCGATGGCAACGCCGTGAGGTTGATCTCAAAGCGCGGTGAGAAAGAGCAGGACCTCGCCTCCGGCGCCTACAATCCCGACGACTCGGTGCTGACCATCAACTTTCCCTTCCGTGGCGTCACGTACCAGTTTCGCCGGGAAGTCGGCGAAACCGATTTCTATCCTCGCGGCCGAAACCCGGTGCCGTACTCGTACGGCGGGGCTCCCCTGGCGCGCGACGACGGCTGGCCAACCGCGACTCTGGATCAGGTCGACATCGATCGCGCGGCGATCGAAAAAATGGTGCAGCGTATCTTCGATACGCCGATGGAATCCGTTCACAACCAGCAGATCGATGGCGTGCTGCTCGCGCGCCACGGCAAGCTGGTGCTCGAGGAATATTTCCACGGCCACCACCGCGATAGGATGCACGACACGCGTTCCGCATCGAAATCGATGACAGCAACTCTCGTCGGCGCGGCGATGTACGCAGGCGCGCCGCTTTCTCTGTCTACGCCTGTCTATCAGATCATGAATGGCGGCGTGTTCCCAGTCGGTCTCGATCCGATGAAGAGGCAGATGACCCTGGAGCACCTGCTCTCGATGTCGTCTGGCTTTTACTGCGACGACTCGGATTCGAAGGCACCTGGTCGCGAAGACAACATGTGGGATCAGGACGCAGAGCCGAATTTCTATCAATACGCTCTCCGACTCCCAATGGCGTACCGCCCCGGTGAGAAAGCCGTGTATTGCAGCACGAACCCGAACCTCGCGCTCGGCGTGCTGCAGCAGGCGACCGGCGAGCCGCCGCTATACACGTTTGACAGGCTCGTTGCGGATCCGCTCCGGATTCACACTTACGGCGCCGGAACGGATCCATCTGGAAATGCGTACGGCGGCGGTGGATGGCTTTTCCTGCCGCGTGACTTCATGAAGTTCGGGCAGCTAATGCTCAATCAGGGGATGTGGAACGGCCGGCGCATACTATCCAGGGACTTCGTCGCCCGCGCATCCTCGCCCATTGGCAAGATCGGCACGCGGCCGTACGGTCTTGGGTGGTGGATTTACGATCTGCCGTACAAGGATCGTACGCTGCGCGCGTTCGCCGCGTTGGGAAATGGCGGCCAGAACGTATTCGTGGTGCCCGAGCTGGATCTAGTCGTCGCCGTTTACGCCAGCAACTACGGTGACAGAGTGCTGTTCGAGATTCAGAACGAGCTCGTGCCGAAGCAGATTCTTCCGGCGGTGAAGGAGGCGGGGCGGCAAGGGGGGAATGGGGCAGGGGGAAGCAACTGACCAGCGAGATTCACTTCAAAATCGATTGTAACCTGTCGGCGTAGGTACGACTTGTGTTCAATTTCGCGCCGTTCGTGAGAGTTACCACGTACTCGCCGTGTCCCTGCGGCGCGAGACGGCTTACTTGCTCGATATTTACGATTGTCGATCGGTGGATGCGCACGAAGCGCCGCGGATCGAGTGAGGCCTCGAAATCGCTGAAGGACCGGCGCAGCATGTGGAATTTTCCTCCGGCGTGCAGCCTTACATAGTTCCCCTGCGCGTCGGCCCATTCGATATCCTCGACGCGCACGAAATACAAATCCCCGCTGCCTCGTATCAAAAACTTCGTCGCGTACGCGCGCTCGGCGCGCAGCGTCTCCAGGAAATCCAGCAGCCCCGGCTCGATTTGTCGTCCCGCTCCATCAGCGTGCCTTTTCTCGGCTCGGTCAATGGCCAGGTCGAGACGGCTCTGGTCGACCGGCTTCAATACGTAGTCGAGCGCGTTGACGTCGAACGCGCGCAACGCAAACTCATCGTGCGCGGTCACGAAAATCACCGCTGACTGGTGTTGTGAGATCGCCTCGGCGACTTCAATTCCGTCCAGACCGGGCATCTTGATATCGAGCAGGACGATATCCGGCCGCAGCCTCCGAATTGCGTCGCGAGCCTCGGCGCCGTTCCGACATTCCGCGACGACGCGGCACTCACGTCGACTGGCGAGCATGCCGCGCAGCCGCTCGCGCGCGAGAGGCTCGTCGTCGGCGATTATCACCGAGTACTCAGGCATTCAAGCCGCCGCGGACGAGTGGCGAAGCGGAATCTCGACAATGACGCGCGAACCGCCGTTAGATCCATTTTCCAGCGTCAACCGCCCAGAACGCCCGTAAAGTTCGCTGAGACGCTGTGATGTTGCGGAGAGGCCGATCCCGTTCGTGGATGCGGCGGCGATGCCCGCGCCGTCGTCCTCAACCACAAGCCGCAAGACGTTGTTGTCTACCCGCGCCGACACATCGAGGTGGCCCGAATCCGGCTGGCCTCCAAACCCGTGCTCGAGCGCGTTCTCCAGCAGCGGCTGCAGAATGAAGTAGGGAACGGTGGCGTTACGCGCTTCCTGGGCGATCGACCACGTTACACGCAAACTTTCACCCGACCGCAGGCTCATGATGTCGAGGTAGCGCCTCGCCAGATCCAGCTCCGCGTCGAGCGGTATCTCCTCGCGATCGCGCTGCTCCGTCACCGCGCGCAGCAGCTCGGCGAGATTGACAATGGCCTTGTCGGCTCTCTCCGGATCGCGGTGCAGCACCGTCGCGATCGCATTGAGCGTGTTGAACAGAAAGTGCGGATGGAGCTGCGCCCTCAGTGCCTCGAGCTGCATCTCCGAGAGGCGGCGCTCGAGCTGTAACTGGACGCGCTCGCGATCCTTGAATTGCCGGTAGTACTCGAAGCCATACATGATCGCGATCACTGCCCAGAAGATCATCAGCTCGACGATGACATTCCCCGAGAGTATGCCTGCTAGCGTCGTGGATTCGTCAGTCGAAATCCATCGTTGTAGCGGAAAAAAAATCGTGTACTTGGCGAAGCTGACAAGGACGCTCGCGAGCAGGAGCGCAGAAATGGTGCGGGGCCACGAGGCGCGCGAAGATTGGAGCCGGCGCACCAGCCAATAGAGAACCGGTAGAAAAATGAGGCACGTATACCAGTCGATCAATCTCACGACGACGACCTCGCCCCACGGAAGCCGGCGGCCCTGATAAGTGACGCGCGCGACTGTCTGGAGAACCGACACCAGGGCTAGCGCCGTGGTTATCCCAACGAGGGCCGCGGCGACTTTGAGTCTGCGGGGAAACATCGAAAACAAAACTACCGCCGGGCGGGATCATTTTCCCAGAGCACGTTGAGAATTCGCCACTGGCCGTTGTACTTCGCCATGTGCATGTAATCGATCCAGGTCGCCGCGCGCACCCTGACGCTGGCCGCGTTGCCGTAAATGTCGAGGATCTTTACGGAATCAGCTCGTTGCGGAGCGGGGATGTCGGAGCCACCGCCGGCACGGGTGCCGTTAACCAGGCTCATCGCGCTCATCTGAATAAGCCGGCTGCGCCCATTCGCGTCGCTGTAGACGTTCCGCTTCGCCAGCTCGGGATGGAGCGCGCGCTCCATCCGCGCGGCATCGGCGGCATACCAACCATCGATGTAATCGAGCGCGGTTGCGCGAATCCCCGCCGAGTCGGCCGCGCTTTGGGCACGAGAAAAAGTTGGGCAGAGCAGGGCAAAACTGAGGGAAAGCAGGCATGGTCGCAAACGCATTGTCACCTCGATCGAATTGTGAAGATGAGAATGCGGGCGTGGTTTGCCGATCGATACAGCGAGGTGTCGATGCGGCCTCGTCTGATGTCGAGACGGTCGCAGTCAGCGCGTGAGCGCGCGCGCGGCGGCTCGTGCCGCGTTTCGCCCGCTCCCGATGGCGCCGTGAACCGTTCCGTTTCTCCCCTCAGCGTCCGCCGCTTCGCCGGCGAGCCAGATCGTGTTCTCGGTCGGCCGTGCGAGTCGCGCCGCGGCGCGTGCGCCGCCCACGAGCGCATAGCTATAAGCGCCGCGTGAGAAAGGGTCACTCTGCCAATCGTGCGTCCAGAACCCTTCGAGCTGCGACGCAACGCGGCGCTTGGTGACACCGAGATTCCGGGCAAGAGAAGAAATCGCCCGGTCCATTATCTCGTTGTGAGGACGCCCGGTCAGCCGTAGCGCGCAGTGACCTCCCGCCCATCCGACCATTACCGGCAGAAAGGCCGGATGCAGCGTCCACCACACCTGGACATCCCCGGCATCACCGTGAAGGAAGCTGAGTGCGTCGAGGGAAGCGTTCTTTGGTGCGCCACGGAGGTGATCCGTCCACCAGCGATCGCGAAACAACATCACGACGCGTACCACGGCACCCATCGTCAGCCGGGGCCGAGCGTATTGGAGAATTTTTAGCGACGGGGAGAACCGAATGGTGCCCCGCTCACCCTCGGGGGCGAGCAAAACACCCAGCGGCACGGTAACGATCGCGGCTCGCGCGGCTACCGTCGTGACGCTGGCCGCTCGGTTGGGACGCACGGTTAGCTCGACGCCGCCGCGTCCCCACGTAATGCGCTCCACGAGCGAATCGAACATAATGCGATCGGAGAAGTCGCCGGCGAGAAACTCCGGCACGCGATGATATCCGTCGGCAACTCGCATTATTCGCTGCTCCTCCGGGTCCTCGCTCGGACTGCCGCCATCCGCGAGCGCGTGGACGCTGATTCGCTCGGACTCCGCGGCGTGAAAGCCCTCGACGAATTCTCGCGCCAGCGATCGAGCCTCGCCGGCACGCGAGCCGCCCGGGCTCCTCGCGAGAAAATCGGCGAAAGACCGGTCGGGGCCTTTAGTCGACAGGCTTCGCATGACGACGTGCATGCGCTTCCAAAAGTCGTCAATGCGATTCAGGCGGCCGCCGCGCATCCGCCAGCGATGACCTTCGATCGTGTAGGCAACGAGTCCCGCATCGCCGACAAGCTCGACTAGCTCAGGCGCGCTTCCGTGGATGAACTCGGCACCCAGCTCGATGGGATGCGCGAGACGCGGATCTCGAACTGTGTAAATGCGTCCGCCGATTCGGTCCCGCGCTTCTACGACACACGTCGAGAGTCCCCGCTCCTCGAGGACGCGCATCGCCGCCAGGCCGGCGACGCCGGCGCCGACGATGGCGACGTCGTACACGCTATTTGATGACTATGTACTGCTCGAGACGGGCAACTTCGGCCTTGTCCACGTATTTCCCGATCTCACGACGGAACTGCTCGATCGACGTGTAGGGCCGATATTCCTTGAACTCGTGCAACATTCGCTGACCAACTCCAGGAATACGGAGGATCTCGGCGTCGGTTGCAGTGTTGATGTTGATTGGCACAATCGTGCCGGACGCTGTGCCGCTCGCAGTCGTGCCGGTCGTGGCCGCCGTTGGGGAAGACGTTGTCGTCGACGCGGTTTGCAGAGCCGCGGTGTCCGCAATTGCGGTTGCCGTGTCGTCGGCGTTGGACGATCCGGAGCTGCACGATCCGATAAGAGCAAGCGCGGGCATCGATACCAGCAACGACAGGGAAGCGAAGCGATTCATGAAACTCTCCGTGTGATTGGGCGCCGTTTCGCGTGGTGGCGACATCTCGCCGTTATTCATCCACCTGCTCGAGCTCGGCATGCTCGCGATCGCTCAACACGGGGTGCCGGTACGTAAAGATCAATCCGAGTAGTCCGAGCTGCGCAAGCGCGCCTGGTGCTAGAGCAGGAGTCGCGCCGCGCAGAGATTTCCACACTAGCTTCACACCGGAAAGTGATGGGTCGCGTTCCACTGCGAACTCGACATTGCCGCGGTAGTGCAGATAAATGCCAAGAGCGCCCGTGATGAGAAAGACCAGCATCACGACCTGAAAAAACCTCAGCGCACCTCGCGTAGGACGAAAAAACACGGCAGCGGTTGCGAGGAGGCCGATCCCAAGGGCGACATGTGGAATTAACTGGGACGCGGATTCGGCGTGTCTGAGAAGAAGGAGCTCGACCCAAAGTCCAGCGACACCTAAGCCGACAAGAGCAAGAACCAGTTGGCGCAACGATGCAATCCGCATGTGGGAAGAATAAACGCGGGCTTGCATTGAGCCAGCTCCAGTGGGCGATTCTACGCCTGCTTTTCGCTTGGCGGAGCAACCATGCGCAAGTCGAGCATGCGACTTTGTCCGAGATACGCTACGGGTCTTGCATCCTCAACTCGTCGAAGCCGCCGCAGGGTGAACGCGATTCGGCGTGCTGCCTTGAATATCTCCTGCGCCGATTCACAGATCTCACCCCGCGGCGACTGCTCCACGATC
>JBJMOA010000204.1:0-2945 GCA_045803975.1 Gemmatimonadaceae bacterium | reverse complement strand
TGCTTCCCGCTCCCCGCTTCCCTCTTCCACTTCCCGCCTCCCGCCTCCCGCCTATGCCTTCTCGAATCTATATGCGAAATGAAGCACACTCGCTTCATCCCAGGGCTTTCCGACGACTTGCAGTCCTACGGGCAAACCGTTCTTGTCGAACCCACACGGAATGCTGATCGCCGGCAGGCCATAGTAGTTCGCGAACATTGTGTTCTCGGGTGAGAGCGCCTGAGGATTGGAGCTCGCATCCTTCACCGTCGGAACCGCTGTCGGCGTCGTTGGAAGCAGCAGCACGTCGATGTCGTTGAATGCTCGGTCGGCGATGGCGTTCCGGTCGGCCTCGATATTGTTCAGACCCGCGGCAGGATCGTAGAAGGGGATGTCGACGTCGCGCGTTGAAAAGCCGAGGCTGTGAATTCGTTCGACGGCCTGCTCGAATGCGTTCATCACATCTTCGTCGGCGCGGAAATTGTCGCCGACTCCAACACGCAGATTTCGATCTTTGTTGAGTCCATCGAAGTACGAGCCCGCCGCGCGATCGCGTCGCGTTGCAAGTACGTCCAACATCAAGGCTACGTCCTCGACCGTGCGCGCAGTAATCCCGGGAGAGCTGAACCAACGGATCATCTCGCCAGGATCCTCTTCTCCCTCGAGGATGCCCGCCGAGTCGACGAGACCGTAGGTGCCCTTCAATCCGACGACGCCGCAGCACGCGGCGGGCAATCGGCACGAACCAATCGCATCCGTGTCCAACGTTGCGAAGCACATCCCGCTTGCGACGGCGGCTGCCGATCCCGACGACGATCCGCCAGGAATGTAGAGATCATTCCACGGGTTCTTGACCGCGCCAAAGTAGCTCTCGAGCCCCGTCGTACCCATGCCCAACTGGTGCATGTTGGTTTTGCCGATGATGATCGCGCCGGCTTCTTTGAGCCTGGCGACGCCCGCCGCGTCTTTCGTCGGCACGCGATTCCTGAAATGCTCGAACGCCGCGGTCGTTCTGATGCCGGCAGTGTCGTAGAAGTCCTTGATGGCGATCGGAATTCCGTGCAGCGGACCGCGCCATTTTCCCGCCTCGATCTCTCCTTCGGCAGCCTTGGCTTGATCGAGCGCGTCGTCCGCCAATATGGTAATGAACGCGTTGAGCCTGGGGTTGAGCTGCCCGATCCGCTCGAGACAGGCGCGTACGAGATCTGATGGCGACACATCCTGCGCTTGAACGCGCCGATACGTGGAAGCGATATCAGCGACTTCGTTTTCCAGGACCGCGCTTTGATTCGCCCCCATCTTCCCCTCCGGACACATTGCTCAATTTAGATAATCAGCTAGCATCGTATCATCTGCCAGTTGCTTGCCGCTGAGGCGACGGTCGCATCCAACGGAACAAGGAGACGCTGTGAGTACAGGCCGCGAGATCGACACTTCTGTTGCGATTTCGATCGCACCGATGCTCTCCGTTCGTAACGGCGCACGAGCAGTCGAATTCTACAAGTCTGCATTCGGCGCGAGCGAGGCATTCCGGATCGAATCTCCAGACGGCGCGGTGGTGTGCCGCCTATCTGTACAGGGCGCCGAGTTCTGGGTGAGCGATGAATCGCCCGAGCACCGCAACTACAGCCCGGAGTCGTTGAACGGGGCTACCGCGAGGATGATTCTGACTGTGCCAGATCCGGACGCGATGTTCGCGAGAGCGGTTGCGGCAGGCGCCCGAGAAGTGGTTCCGGTCAAGGAGGATTATGGGTGGCGACTGGGTCGAGTCGCGGACCCGTTCGGCCACGACTGGGAGATCGGGCATCCGCTTGCGGCGGAGTGAGGGCTGGCTTTGAAGGCCAGCCCCGGTTTTTCGCTTAATTGCCGTTGTCGGCCGGTCCAGTGAACACGTGACCGTTGACCGTGATGTTGTCGAGGAAGACGAAGCCCGGATTTGCGGGAACGTCGGTGCCCTCGTCAAACACAATCAACAGCTCGCTGATGGTTAATGCGTCCGATGGATTGAAATCGGGCGTAAATCCGGTTGCCGGCAGCGACGCGATCGCCGTTCCAGCGGGATATGAATCCCTGATCCAGTTTGCGCCGCTTCCAGGAGTGTGCACCGCAGCGGCGCAGCCGAGGAAGATCACGCCACGATCGCCGGACGCGTCGGAGACGATGATGTCCCAACGTGGCGCACCTGCGCCGCACCAGCCGTCGATTCGATGCTCCCACGACAATCCAACAATCGCCGAGAGCGGTCGCCCCTCCAGGCCCATGATTCTCGCAACTCCAGCGGCAACCGTCGCGGTCGTCGTCATTTTCTGGAAGTAGAGGGCGTGGTCCGCGCTGCCTCTCGAGTCTTGCAGCCCTTCGTGCGCCCTCCACGCAGCGTACGAATGCTGTCCGAATCCGTCGGGATGCAGCGCGAGGCCATCGTTACCGCTCGCCGTGTTTGCGGCGAGCACGGCATCAGAAGGTGCCTGTGGTCCGACGACGGTTGATGCGGTGTGGTCCGCGCAAGCGGAGAGGAGAAGTACGGCGGCTGTTGCCGGCAGTGCGAGTGTCTTGCCCATGAGTACCTCCGGTGGGATCTACTAATTGAAAATATCCGTTCCCGCCGAAGGAGCTAAGGTCATTTTCTTATCACCGGACTGCCAGTTTTCTATCACCTCATCTACGCCCTATAAGTTCCGACCGCGAATGCTCAGTGCGTGACCACGAGCAGTGCGTTCCCAACCGCGCGCTCTCCCTCTTTGTCAGATGGATGGTTGACGACTTTTCCGTCGATCACCATGGTCGTCGAGCCGCCACCGTCGAAGTTCATCGCCTGCCACGCACCAAGCTCGCGCATCACGTTCGCGAGCTCGACGAGCGTCATGCCGCCGCTATTCTCGGAGCGGCCGTCCACAGTGAGGAGAAGTAATGTGGAGCTGTCGCGTGAGAATCCCACCGCTGTGCGCGGATGCCGTGCCTCGGCGTTT
>JBJMOA010000203.1:0-10392 GCA_045803975.1 Gemmatimonadaceae bacterium | reverse complement strand
TCCGGCGGAGGATGCAGCGTGAGGGTGAAGACGCTGCAGCCGAGAAGCCTCGCCTTCGCTTGGACGAGGCGTCGCGGGCGGGAGATATCAAGCGGGCGTAGGCTTTCTTTAGAGGGGCCCCCGAACCACCGGCTGAGGGCTGAGGGCGGAGCGGCTCGGAGCTTCGCGCGTTAATACGCATTGCGGACCAACGGCATTGCGGACTGCTGACTAACTGCGAATTGGGAGACCTACTTCGCACTGATGACTAACGGCTGGGGATTTCGGACTGCGGACAGGCCCGCATTCCGAAATTAGTCTCCCAATTCGCAGTTAGTTTCCCAATCCGAAATTAGTCAGCAGTCAGCAGTGCACTTGGTCCGCGATGCGAAGTAACGCTCGCAGCCCCGAGCCGCTCCGCCCTGAGCCCCCAAGTTGTCGTAAGCTGCCGTTCAAGAAGCTTGGAGACTTCTCTGTCGCTCTCTATAGTCCATCATGCTCACCACGAATAGAACGGTGACGATGACGGCTGACGTCACGCACCAGATGCATATGGCGTGGATCACCGCTAACTCGAGGTAGGTGAGCCACGCCGAGAACAGGACGCCGATTCCAGCCTGGATCGCGAGCACCATGGAGATCAGCCGCTCGTCTTCGAAGCGCGGCATCGTGCCGACGAATGCTATCGCGAAGACATCGAGATAGAAGAACAAACCCCACGCTGCGACGGGGAGACCCAGCAGCTGCGACCACTTGCTGGTATTGACAGTCTCGCACGATCCGATGCTGCAGCTCAGCTCGCCGATTACGCCGAGCTTGTAAAGGGTCAGATAGAGACTGATGAAGATCCCGGCCAGCGCGAGCGCGGCCACGATCATCCGCTTGGTCACTTCTTCGGCGTCGTCGTCGCGGCCGCGCCTGTCGCGGCGGGTCTGGTCGTCCGTGCGATCGAGTCGACGATCGCCTTCAGCTCGTCATACGAGCGCATGCCCGCGTACAGCTTGTTACCCACGATAAACGTCGGAGTCGAGTTCACCCCGCGCCGCAAACCTTCGGCGAGGTTTGCGCTGATGCGCTTCTGATACTTCCGCGCGTCGAAGCAGGTTTCCCATTTCGAGACGTCGAGACCTACCTCGCCCGCATATCGCTTGAAGAATGGCTTGGGGTCGTCCGTCGATTCACCGTTCCATTCGTCCTGCGCCTGGAAGAGGCGGTCGTGCATCGCCCAGAATTTGCCCTGCTCGTCGGCGCACGCTGCGGCGTTTGATGCCGGCAAGGTATTGCGATGCTGCGTGAGCGGGAAATCGTAATAGGTAAGGTTCGCGAGTCCGGCGTCGATGATTCGCGTTCGCACGTCGGGCTCGGTGACGGTCGCCCATCCCGCGCACGACGGGCACTCGAAATCAGCGAACTCGAGAATCTTTACCGGGGCATCGACTTTGCCTAGCAGGTATCCCTGAGCAGGGCCCGCATTGCTCGTGTCTGCTACATCGCGCGCGTCGACCGAACGCGGCTTCTGTTTGGTCGCAACGTACGCGAGCGCAGCAACGCCAATCAGCGCGATGAGTCCGAGGACCCAGAGGAACGCTTTTGGCCTCGTTGCGGCACGGGACTCCCTGCCGGTGTTACGCGGCGGTACGTTCCTGTTTCTCGGTGGTTGATTGTCGGGCATCGGCGGTTGGCGAGTGGCCGTTGAGGCAGGCTAGTTTGTGACGCGAAAGCTAAGAGAGGGGTATCGAGATGCAAGCTGATGTCCTGCGCGCGCCGGTCGGACCGGGGGCGATGCACGTCGAGAGATACGGCCACGGAGGAACGGCTGTCATTCTCCTCCACGGCTTCGGCACGTGCAACTTCCTCTGGCGCGCCATCGCTCCGGCGATCACTGCCGCCGGGCACACGGCGTACTCGGTCGATCTGTTGGGCCACGGTCAGTCAGACAGGCCGCTCGATGCAGACTTCGGAATCGCCGCGCAGGCCGAGTATCTCGACGCGGCGATGACAGTGCTCCGTGTATCGCGAGCCGTGCTTGTTGGTGTCGACTTCGGCGGCGACGTCGCGATGAAGCTTGCCGCCAATCGCCCCGACCGTGTTGAGAAGCTGGTATTGATCAACACACCCGCATTCGAAGAGCTCCCGGCGCGTGACATCACGCAGATGCAGCGGCGCACGGCGCGATTTGCATTCAGTCTCACTCGCGGAGTCATGGGCGCCGCACCGCTGCTCGAAGGCGTGCTCAAGGGAAGCGTTGCTGACGCAGAGCATATGCCGATGAAGCTGATTGCACGCTATCTCGCGCCGTTCGTGGGAAAGGATGGAGCCAACCATCTCCTGACGCTCGCCAGCGCGATACATCGCGCTGACCTGGATGAGTCGGAGTACGCGGAAATCAAGGCGCCAACGCTCATCATTTGGGGCGATGAGGACAGATGGGTCGATCAAAAAGTGGCGGACCGACTCGTCAACGCAATTCCCGAAGCCCGGCTCGTGAGATTGGCCGGAGTCGCGCGACTGGTTCCCGAGGAAAACCCTGAGCACCTCGCCGAGTTGCTGCTCGATTTCATCCGGAGACGAGCGGCGGCTTGAACCTTTTCTCTATCGAGCGGTGTCTAAGAAGAGTAGATTAGAGAGCACGATTTCATAGACGTTTTACTCCAACCGAATTGATGAACACTCAGAAAAACAGATTCCGGAAGGAGCCAGTCCGAGCGTCAACTCCCTTTGCGGAGGCTCGGGACGAGCTGTTCCAGCAGATCATGCGCTGCGGAGTAGTCGGGTCGGCACCGGAGGACCAGAAGGATTGGTTCGACAACACGATGGACTACCTGGCGGAGCGCTACCATGAGCTGGAGCCTTCAGAGATTGACGAGTTGAGGGTGCTGGGCGAGAGATTCGCGCAGCCGCCCAGGGTCAGACAGGCGGTATAAAAAAAGGGGCGCTTCGGCGCCCCTTTTTCTTTTTAACAACTGAAAACTACAGGCTACCCGCTGATGGCTGCCCGCTTCCCGCTACCCGCGTTTACTGCAACGGGACACTTTCTCGCACGACAGCTGTCCCCTGATTGCGAAGGGCCAGTTTCTTCAGCAGACCGAACAACATCATTCGTACTTCTTGGAGTTGTGTCAGCAGCGAAACGAAATCCCTCGGCTTGATAACGCCACAGTCGCGAGCCGCAATGAGGTGGTACTCCAGCTCGGAGGTCGAACTGAGCCCATAACGTAAGAAGCGTGCGAACTGGTGCTCGGTGCGACACGATGGGTATTCATGGCGAGCGCGTGCGACTTTCGCCATACGCGGAGTTTCTTGAAGTCGGCCATTACCAATTCTTTCGACCAGGGAAGCCGGATCCGACATCGTTTTCCACGTCGTATCAGGAACTTCTTTCCCCGACTTGGTGCTGTCTCCGCAGGTAGCGGGCAGCGGGCAGCCATCAGCGGGTAGCCTGTCGTTTTCAGTTGGGAAGAGCCTATAGCGCCCAAGTTGCGGCTACCCAGCTGGTTCTGCCGGACCTACCTCCGCGCGGCGATCCCTCTCCGCACCACGAACCCGACTCTTGCGCCACCTCCGAGCCCAACTTCAAAAGCGGGAACCCAACCCGACGTACGGCCGCGCGCCAATGGCCCCTCGACGCCCAGAAAAACCAGAACGTAGGCCTTGGAGCCTCCATCGAGCGACGCGCGGTAGCGGCCCGAGATTCCGCCGCCGACGTAGGGCGCCCAGCGACTCTGGCGGAATGGATCCAGACTGAAGCGCGAGATCAGATCGGTTCGGCCCTCGGCGCCGTGACGCCCCGCGCCTACGGCTGCTACAATGCCTGAGCGGACGTAAAGCCCGGCCGGAATCGTAACGCCAACACCTGCCTCAGCGCCGCTCGTGCGCGCGAAGATTCCGTCGAGCCGGCCTTCGACCTGGATGCGTTGCTGTCGAGTTTGCGCGCTCGCCGGCCCCGCGATACCCGCTAGTGCGAGCGACATAACCGTCAGGCCCTGCCGCCAGAACGCCGATTGCATCGCGTGTGATGTCAGGCGGCGCTGGATCGAGCGCGCCCGCGCCAGAGCGCAATCGTGTAGTCGACGACGGAGGCGATCGAGAACACGCCGATCGTGAGGATCAGAGCGTCCGTAAGCTCCGGCATCACGAGAATCGCCACCAATGCGACCAACTGCATCACAGTGACGACTTTGCCGAGCATTCTCGCCCTGAACACGGCCGGACGCAGTGTTGGAATAATTTTGGCGACTAGGAATCCGACCGCTGTCGCAATGTCGCGGATAAGGAAGATGAAGTACTGGCTCGTACCGAGCTCGCCTTCGACGAGGTAAGTAGAAATCGCAACCAACACGAAAATGCGGTCAGCGAGGGGATCGAGAAGTGCGCCTGCGGTGCTCGCGCTTTTTTCGTGGCGCGCCAGCCAGCCGTCCATGAAATCGGTGAGTCCCGCGACGGCGATCAAAGCGATGCGATCCCAGGGGTCTGAGACGAGTACGAACGCAAGCGCGAGTACAACGCGGGACAGCGAAATCGTATTGGGAAGATTCAACAGCGCTCGTCGACTCATGCGAGCGAAAAGTACGGCCGCACCACAGGGCTTGCCAGCGTACATGTGCGCGCGTGCGCTTGCCTCGACACGCGGCCTCGTCTAGCTTCGCTCGATGACCTCGCACAGGGTGCTCGGGGCGGTTTATCTCGCCCTCTCGCTTGCGATGATCGCGTGGGACATCCTGATGGCGGGTCGAATCGCGCAGTTGCGGCGCATCCCGTGGCGGTTTCAGGCAATCACGGGCATTGCCGGTCTTCTTCTCGCTCCCGCGCTCGTCGTTGCGTACACGGCGCAATCGCTACTATACGGGCGCGCGATCTTTCTCGTCGCGTGGCTGTGGCCGTTCACGACGCTGCTGTTCGTGATCCAGACGGTGTACGCGCTCGGTCGCCGACTGGTCACGCCCCTGCTCGGTTTTCCGCTGCTCGCCTACAACCTGATCATCGCCACCGTCGCGGTGACGAAGTTCATCATCGCGCGGGGTGGCTCGCCGGCGGATTTCGGATTGACGCTCAACGCGGCGCAGGCGAGCATGCTTGGAACGTTCTTCGGAACCGCGGCGTTGTGGAATCCGATCTTTATTCAGGTTCCGATCTTCGCCCCGTCGCTGCCGGCTCGATGGGGCTTCACGCGACTCGCTCGCGTTGCTCTTGCGAGCGCGGCAATCGCGCTCACCGCGCTCGTGCTGATCGAGCTTCCCGGCGCATTCGCCGGCGTCAAGAGCTACGCCGTGCACGACAACGACCAGCTGCAGGAGCACCCGGAAGGTGGCTTTCGACTCGGGCTCAAGATCTTCCCCGATCTGCGCAGCGGGCCACCTCCGACAGCGATCACCAACGATCTCGGTCTCGCCGATACGCTCTCGGTCGATGCGCTCAGCGTCGTGATCGATCCCGAAGCTGCACGAGGAATAGCGCTCGACTCGCTCGCGCGCTCTATCGATCAGGCGCGCGCGGACAGCACCGTTCTGATCGTCGCGCTTGGCTATCCCAAACGCGGCGGGGAGCAGTTTCGGCAGTCGCGCGAAGCGTACACTCAGGCGCGGCTCCGGGACATCGATCGCATCGCCCGCCGATTGAAGCCCGACTACCTGATTCCCGCTACCGACCCGCTCGAGGAGGGTACGCGTGTGCTCGGCGAGGAGTCGCCGCAATACTGGATCGAATACTTCACGCGTGCCGCGCGGGTGGCGCATTACATCTATCCGCGCATCAAGGTCGGCGTTGCAATAAGTAGCTACGGCACCCGGGACAGCACGTTGTACGCGTGGGCGGCGCGACCCGGCTCGCCGATCAACGTCGTCGGGTTCTCACTCTTTGCGGGGTTCGACGGCGCCCGCTCTCTCGACACGCACATGCGCGTGGCGCAACGCTGGATGCGCCAGTTTCCGCAGGCGAAAGAGCATTGGGTATTCGGCGCCGGCGGTTACCCGCTCGCGCACGGGGAAAAGAATCAGTACCGCACGATCTGGGGGATCCTCGCGTGGGCGACCGCGGAAGCGCCTATCAAGGGCGTCGTCGTGTACGAGGGTGGGGACTACAATTCGGTTCGCGGATTGCGCGCCGCTGGGGGCCGGCTGCGGCCGGCGACCGCTGCGATTTCCAAGGCTGAGAAGGGATTACGCGCTAGCGTCCAGTGATAAGGGCAGCCTGTTGTCCATTGCCTCCCTAGACAGTACGCCCAACCCCGCGGACGATCCCCTCAACCCGCCGATCGGGATCGAAGTACTCGCGCGCAACATCGCGCATCTGCTCGGCGGTCACCGCTCTGACTCTGGTATCGTGCTCGAGCAGCTCCTCGAGCCCGTCGCCGAACATCCATGCGTCGAGCATCTCGCCAAGTAACGCTCCGCCCGTTTCCTGGCTGATTGCGTGCGAGCCGACGACGTACTCCTTCGCGCGCACCAGCTCGTCGGCCGTCACGAGCTCGTCACGCAGCTTTGCGAATTCATTGAGGAGTCCCGCGCGCGCAACGCCTTCTTTCTCCGGCGATGTCGCGATGTACGAAACAAATATCCCCGCCACTCGCTTCTCGGCCATCGCAGCATGAACCGTGTACGCAAGTGATTGTCGATCGCGAAGCTCGTCGAAGAATCGCCCGCCCAGTCCGCTTGCGACGGTCGCGATCAGACTCGCTGCGAAGCGCGATTCGTCCGTGCGCGCCGGACCTGGAAATGCGAGCGCAATCGCCGTTTGCGCCTTGTCGCGCGACTCGGCGGCGATCTTCACGCTTTTCGGCCACCGCGGCTTCCCTACCTTCGGCGCTTTCTTCGGTTCCAGGGCGCCGAATTCACGCGCCACGAGATCCGCGACTTCCTGAACGTCGATGTCCGCCACGACTCCGATAACCGCCGCGGAATGCAGTACCTGCGACTCATGCCACTCTCGCGCCTGCGCCACGGTCAGCGAGCGCAAGGATTCTTCCGTGCCCATAGGTGGAGTACCGTATGGATGGCGCGCGAATGCGGCCGAGCTCGCGAGCCGCATCGGATAGCGGTACATGTCGTCGCGCAGCATTGCGACGTTGGAGAGCGCGACGGTTCTCTCGACTTCGAAAGCATCATCGGGAATAGTCGGTCTCTGGATCACGTCTCCAAGCAGCTCGAGTGCGTTGCCAATGCGTGACGTGGGGACGGAAAATGACCACCCGAAGCTGTCGCCGCCCGCGCTCGCCGAGATCGAGCCACCGAGCATCTCGGCGTCCTCCGCGATTTGCGCGGCAGTGCGCGTCGCCGTGCCCTTCATCATCGCGCGCGCAGTGAGAAGTGTGAGACCCGCGTGCTCAGTCTCTTCTTCCACCGCACCGCCGACGATGTACACGCCGATGTTCGCCATCGGTGTGCCGGGTTTTCTCCGCACGAGTACAGGTATTCCTTGCGCAGTGCGAAAGACGGAGACTCCGGCCTCCACCTTTTCGAGCTCCGCCTGTTTCGTCGCTGGTGATACCGTGGCGGTGCGTGGCGGTACCGCCGGAAGTCGCTCCGATCCGCCTTCACCGAGGATTCGCTTCATGTCCGCCGCATCGTGCGCCACGACGGGCGCCGATTCCGGCCGATAGATCAGAGCCGCCGCTTTTTCCTCGGCCAGGTATTTCCGCACGACTCGCTGGACGTCGTCAGCGGTCGCTGCCATGAAGCGTTTGAAGTACTCATCGCCCAGCTGCCACCCGCCGAGTGCTTCCCACTCGGCCAGGTAGTTGGCTCGCCCTTCGGCGGTCTCGAGCCGCCTCGCCCAACGCGCCTCGAAGATGCGACGCACGCGGACCAACTCACCGTCATCGATCAACCCGACGCGAAGTTGATGGAGCTGGTCCCAGATTACGCGTGCAGCGTCCGCTGTGGTCTCGGGCTCGGTCTCGGCGTGGACGACGAACACGCCGAGCTCGGTCGGCGTGTAATCGTAAGCCGAGACCGACGATGCGAGCTTTTTTTCGCGCACTGCGCGGTACAGTCGTGACGCGCGCCCTGTCGCAAGAAGAGATGCCGCAACGTCAAGCGTGGCGGTATCCGGCTCGAGAGTCCCGGGCGTGCGCCAGCCAAAGACGAGCTGGCTCTGCGCGATGTCGCCGGCGAGCTCGCGATAACGGAAGCCGTCGTGCTCGGGTTCCCGCGGTCCCGGATGCCGCTCCGGATCAGCGGACTGCAGCGGTCCATAAAGCTCCGTGACGCGTCGCAATGCTTCATCGCGGTCGACATCGCCAGAAATGCTGAGAATCGTGTTTCGCGGCTGATAAAAATTCCTGTAGAACCGAACCATGAGATCGCGAGTGAACGCACGAAGGCCCGGCTCGCGACCTATTCTCCACCGTCGCATCCGGTGCGCGTCGTGGAGAAGCTCGTACAGAGTCTCAGTCGCAACCGCGGTAGGGCTGTCGGATTTGCGCTTCGCCTCCTGGATGATGACTTCCATCTCCTTCGCCAGCTCGCGCGAGTCGATCACCGAATTCGCGTATGCATCCGCCTGGATCTCCAGACCTTTCGCGAAACTGGACGACGGCAGAACGGTGTAGTACGCAGTGTTGTCGTAGATGGTGTGGGCGTTCAGATAGCCGCCGCTCGCCTTGGTCTCCTTGGCGATTTCTCCGACACCGCGCTTCGTCGTGCCCTTGAAGAACATGTGCTCGAGCGCGTGGGCGAGGCCATTCTCCTCGTCAGTCTCGTCGAAGTAGCCGACCTTCACGTAAGTGACGATCGCGACGACCGGAGCTGACCGGTCCTCCTGGATCAGGACGGTCAGGCCGTTGCTCAGCACAGTTCGATTAATGCTATTCTGGTCTATCACAGGATTGGTGCGGGCGAAAAGTGGTCATCAACTACAACTGAATAGGTGCCAGGTCCTAGAGGCACAGGTATCAGGTCGTCAGTTCACTACAGACTGACTTTACCAAGTGGCTCTCTTGGCACAAGCAACTGCCTTTACCATGACGCCAGTAGGACGGTCTTTGCGGCAGTCCTAATTACCTGACAGCTATGCCCCTCTAACACCTGGTACCTATTCTGTTGCAGTTGTAGTGGTTCAGTGTGTAGTAGCCAATCCTGGCACCTATTCAGTTGCAGTTCATCGCGTAAGAACCCGTGACCATTGCAGCTAATCGGCCAACTCCCCTCTCCGCAGAATCAGAAGCCCGAGCGCAAAGCACAGCGCTCCGTAGCCGAATAGCCAAACGACATCCGAGGTAACCGCGGTGCCCTGCCCGATCAAGGTGTTCGCCACTTCATCGAGTTTGTGCACGGGGGGAAGTACCTCTACCGCCTTGCTGCGCCAGTCGTGTTTTTCACCGTAAATAGCTCGCAAGAGTCGCGAGCCGAGCCACACCGCCGCCAGAGTGAGCCAATCGTACCGCGTAGCGACCGAAAGAAAAAAACCAATTCCTCCCATGGCGACAAAGATGAGCGCCGTGTACAGGAGGAAATTCGCCGCGCTGAACGCCGGGAACACGGTCCGGAGCAAAATGGCAAGCACGAGCATTATCGCAATCACGCCAACCATATGCACGAAGAAAAGCTGCACGTAATAGGCGATTGCATTGATTGGCTTCGAGAACAGGAAACGATAGTACCCGCTCTTACGATCCGTGGAGACGATGCCGTTGACCGCGATCAGTACCGATAGCGATACGACGGCTGACGCGACCTGAAGTACGAATGGCCACGCCGCCGACGTTCTGCCCGGCCCTGCAGGCTGGGCTAAAATGCCGCGCAAAGGCGCGACGAGAGCGTAGCCCCAGAGGAACCCGATAATGAAGATTGCGATGCCGCGGTCGAGAAAAAAATCCCGAAACTGCCAGACTGAGTATTTCGCGAGCCGTCCACGACTCATTGCGATTCCCCAACCGCTTCGCGGAATTGCTGCTCGAGCACCGAGCGCTCCGGAACGACGCTCGCGATCAACGCGCCCTTCGCAATCAGTGCAGCGAGGCCCGTGTTCAGCTCCTGGATGGTGGGCACTGTCACGTCGTATTCACCACGCCCAGATGCTTCAGCCTGGGGAAACTCGGTGCGAACCAGGTCAAATCCCCTCGCGAGAGTAATCCGGAATCGCGTTGCCGACGGCGCGGCCGCCTCGTAGCCCGTGCTGACGAGGCGTTGCAGGCGTCCGCGATCGATGATCGCAACACGGTCGGCGAGACGCTGCAGCTCGTCCAGGTTGTGCGACGCGATCAGAATGGTACGATCGGGGCGCCGCAGCTCGCCGACGATGTCGCGAAAGCGCTGCGTCCACACCGGGTCGAGACCGTGTGTCGGCTCGTCCAGCACGAGGATTTGCTCATCGCGCAACAGCGCTTGCGCCAATCCAACGCGCTGGAGATTTCCCTTCGACAGCGCCTTGATCTTCTTGCCTCGATGCTCCTCGAGACCGAGGAGCTCGATCACGTGT
>JBJMOA010000202.1:0-12770 GCA_045803975.1 Gemmatimonadaceae bacterium | reverse complement strand
CTGGTCGCTGGTGTCAGAGATGCTGTCACGCTGAAATACATCACGCTGATTACCCACGGTGGGATGCTGACCCCGGAGCGTGCACGTTCGCTCTGGCAGGCGGGAATCAACCAGTTCAACATCTCGCTCGACTACCTCGATGCACGACACGATCGCGCGCGCGGGATTCCCGGGCTGAGCGAAAAGATCATGCGCAGCATCCCCCGGATGCGCGAGATCGGCATCACGGGAATTCGGTTCAACACCGTCATCAAGCGCGACAATCTCGATCAGCTACTACCGATTGTGCGGCGCGCCCGCGAGCTGGGCTGCGGCGTAAACTTCAGCTGCTACACAGCTGCGAAGAACGGCAACGCAGATGGCGTCATCGACGGCGAGCAGACACGACACCTCGAGGAAGTGATGCGCGAGCTACTCGCGTTCAAACGAAGAACGCGCGGCGTCATAACCAATTCCGATTATTACCTGCGGGAGATTCCACGTTACGTGCGCGGAGAGATCACGGAGCCTTGTCGCTCGGGAATGCGCACGATCCACATCGATCCAACGGGTCGCGTGAAGCGCTGCCCCGATTTCCCAACGGATTTTCACTGGACCGAATTCAGAAAATACGAGCCGATCGACTGCAACGACTGCTACTACGCCTGTCGGGGCGAAGCGCAGGCGCCGCTTCGGTTCTCGCGGGTGCTGGATGTCATGGCGTCGCCACGACCAACAACGGCTCAGTAAAACGCTTGCATCGGACAAAACCAGGTGATGCAGAATTCATGAAGGACCTGCTATTCGTTAACGCGGCCCAGGTGGTCACTTGCGCTGGCCCCGCTCGCGCTCGCAAAGGAAAAGAGATGCGCGACGCCGGAATTCTCCGGAGCACTGCGGTCGCCGTCAGCGAAGGCCGCATCACGATGATTGGAGCGGCAAGCGACCTGATGAACGCTTACTCCGATGCTGAAATCGTCGACTGCCGCGGCGGCGTTCTGATGCCCGGGCTTGTCGACTCGCATACGCACGCCGTTTTCGGAAAGCCTCGCTTCGAGGAGCAGGAGCTACGCGCCACCGGCGCTGACTATATGGAGATCGCCAAACAGGGCGGCGGTATCCATTCGTCCGTCCGTGATTTTCGCGAGCGCAGCGAAGACGAGCTCTACGAGCTCGCTGTTCCTCGCCTGAGAGAGCTTGCGTCATACGGCACGACTACGCTCGAAATCAAAAGCGGCTACGGACTTTCGGTCGACGATGAGCTCAAGGCGCTGCGCGTCATCGGACGACTCGCCGAGAGCCAGCCAATGCGCATCATCGCGACCTGGCTTGGCGCCCACGAGATCCCGCACGAGTACCGCACAAGCGACGATGGCCGTCGCGCGTTCCTCGATCTGTTGATCGCCGAACTCCTGCCACGTGTGGCGGACCAGGGGATCGCACGGTTCGCCGACGTGTTTTGCGAGCCTGGTGCGTTCACGATCGACGAGACACGCCGCATTCTCGAAGCCTCCCGAAACGCCGGCCTTAGCCTCAAGGTCCACGCCGACGAGCTCAAGCCATCTGGTGGCGCCGAGCTCGCTGGGTCTCTCGAGGCGATTTCGGCCGATCATTTGGCGGCGATTTCCGATGGCGGGATCAAAGCGCTGGCGAGCTCCGACACCGTTGCCACGCTCCTGCCCGGTACAATGCTGTTCCTCGGTCGGTCGAAACAGGCGCCCGCGCGTGCCCTGATCGACGGCGGCGCTGCAGTGGCGCTGGCGACCGATTTCAACCCCGGGACGTCGCCCACGGTCAACCTTCCGCTCATACTGACACTGGGGGTAAGCCAGCTCCATATGACCGTCTCCGAAGTGTTGATGGCAGCGACAGTTAACGGTGCCGCGGCCCTCGCCCTCGCTGGTGAAACCGGCCAAATTGCGCCCGGCTTTGCAGCCGATCTCGCGCTGTTCGCGGTGAGCGATGCGCGTGAGTTGCCATACTGGTACGGCGCACGTCTCTGTGTGGGGTCGTGGAAGGCCGGCGCGCCTTGTCACCCCCACGAAACCGTAAGTAATTTGAACCTACGTCCCCCGGAGGTCGCGCCTACCGGGTAAGCCATTTTGCCCGGCCGCCCTTAATGTCCAACGTAGACAAGCTCAAGAAAAAGGCTGCCGAATTCGAGCAGAAAAAGCAGTTTGACCGGGCTCTCGAGGTCTACCTCCAGATCATCGGCCATTCTGAAGGACAGGAGGACCGCGACGTTACCGTATACAACCGCGTCGGCGACCTCTACCTGCGGCTGAACAAGACCGACCAGGCCGTCAACTACTACGAGCAGGCCGTCGATCTCTACACCGATGGCGGGTACCTGAACAACGCGATCGCCCTCTGCAACAAGATCCTCCGCCACGCCCCCGCGCGCCACCAGATCTACTACAAGCTCGGCAAAATTTCGGCGAAGAAAGGCTTCAACAGCGACGCCAAAAAGAACTTCCTCGAGTACGCCGACCGCATGCACCGCGCGGGCCGCGACACCGACGCGTTCAAAGCGCTCCAGGAGTTCGCCGATCTCTGTCCGGGACAGGACGACATCCGGCTGATGCTCGCCGACCAGCTCGCCAAAGCGGGCAAGAATGCTGAAGCGATAGAACAGCTCCAGATCCTGCACGAGTCGCTGGATTCCGAGGGCCGCACCGCTGAAGCCGAGGCGACCGTGCAGCGCATCCACAGCCTCGATCCTGGTGTCGACCCACGCCGCTCGAAGACTCCCGTCAAGCGCGACTCAGGCGGCCTGGTCTTCCTGGACGTCGGAGGGTCTCCGGCAAAGCCAAGGCCCAAAGTCGAAGGATTCCAGCGGACTTCGATGATGCCCGAGCCTCCTGCTCGGCCACGCACTCCGCCGCACGTCCAGCCCTCGCCCGAATTCGAACAACTGCCCGACATCGAGCCCGACATGTCGGAGCTGCCACATCTGGAAATCGAGTCGAACACCATGCACGGGCTCGAGACGACCGCGGCGCCCGCTGAGATCGAGCCTGCCTTCGACCTGTCGCTCGATGAACCCGACATCGCGCCGCTCGCGGGCCTGGAATCCGTTGCCGATCCCACCCAGTTCGCTATCGACCCCGAGATGAGCAACGGTAGCATGGGTCTCGAGGGTTTGATCTCCTCGCGGTCCGATCCGAGCCCCCACGAGCCCGGACTCGGCGAACCGTTGTCGACGGAAGATCCACTCGCCGGCCTCAATCTCCTGGAGGACGACCGTCACTTCGTCCACGAGCCCCCGGTCGGGAGCATCCCCGAAGCATCCATCGCCGCGGAACCGGCGTCGGACCTTGCCGCATCCGCTGATACCGACGTCCCGGAAATCGAGACCCTCGACGTACAGTTCGAGCAGCCTGAGCCACCCGACGAGCGTCGCGCCGCAACTCCGGTGAGGCAGTCAACGCACCCGACGCCACCCCGCCTCGTCTCCGAACACCAGCCACAGGCGGAGGAAAACGCGGAAATCGAGGAAGCGCCCAGGGGTGAGCTGAAACCGAGCAAGCCCAAGCTTGTGGAGCCGCTTCGGATCACGCGCCCGAAGCCAAAGAAGCCAAAGACGCCGCAGCGCCAGGCGACACCAGCCGAGAGTCGGACGGTGAACCCGTTCATGCGCTCGCGCGCCAAGCCCAAGGCTCCCTCGCCGAAGGCCGCGCCGCGTGTTGCGACTCCGCCAGCCGAAGTGCCGCGTGCCGCGACGCCAAAGGAAAATCCTCCCGCCAGGCGCGACGACAACTTTGTCGATCTCGGCGATTGGCTACGTGAAGAACGCGGTCCGCGGTCTTACCGCATGGTCGCGCAGGAAGACCACAATCGCGAAGAGGGCGAGCAGGCCGACTTCACCGACATGCTCGAGAAATTCAAGGCCGGCGTCGCCGCCAACGTCGACGACGAAGACTTCGACAGCCACTACGACCTCGGCATCGCCTACAAGGAGATGGGCCTCATCGAAGAGGCGATCGCCGAATTCCAGAAGGCGTTGCGGGGCGCGACGCAAAGAATTCGCGCCTACGAAGCGCTGGGCCAGTGCTTCATCGAGCGGAACGACTACGATACTGCGATCACCGTCCTCGGGCGTGCGCTGCGCGAGCCCGGAATGGAAGATGAGGATCTCATCGGCGTCCTGTACCTCCTCGGCTACTCGTCGGAAGGAAGCAAAAAGCCGCGCGACGCTGCGGCCTATTACCAGCGTGTCTTCGCGATCGACATAGATTTCCGCGACGTGAGCAAGCGTCTTAAGCAGATGGCAAAGGCCGCCGCGAAGTGAGGTCGGCGACCGCCGAAGATCGGGACGAACAGGACGTGACGGTACAACCTGGAGTTAGTCTCCAGGAGATTCAGCTCCCAGTGCGAGACAAGCTCGAGGAAGTGTCGCGCGAGATGGGGCGAATCGTTGCCAGCGACCTGCCACTCGTCGGTCAGGTGAGCGCGCATCTGCTGGCGATGCGCGGCAAGCTCTTTCGGCCAACGCTCCTTCTCCTCGCGAGCGAAGTGGACGAGAATCCTGACCCGCGCGCGATCACACTAGCTGCGACGCTGGAGCTGATCCATCTCGCCACACTGGTGCACGATGATGCTGTCGATCACTCGGTGCTCCGTCGCGGCATGCCAACCGTGAATGCTCTGTTTAGCCACCAGATCTCCGTCATCATGGGTGATTTTCTTTACTCAACGGCACTCACTCATCTCGTCGGAGTCGGAAGCCTCGAAGCACTTCAAATTCTTACCCGTGCCTCGACCGAGATGACGTTGGGCGAGATGCGCCAACTGGCGGTTCTCGATCCGCTGCAGTTTACGGAACAGGAGTACTACGATCTGATCCGCTCGAAAACCGCGTCGCTCATGCGCACCGCGTGCGAGCTTGGCGCGCTCTCGGGAGCCAATCGCTATCGCGATTGTCTTGGCGACTTCGGCGAGAACCTCGGAATGGCGTTTCAGATCGCTGACGATTTACTCGACTACCGCGAAGACAAGGAAACGACCGGCAAGCCATCGGGTCTCGATCTCCGCGAGCACAAAGTCACTCTGCCGCTGATCTACGCGCTGCGCGGTATGTCGAAAGCATCCCGGAGTGAAGTCGAGCGATTGTTCGATAGCGACACTGTCGCCGATCGCGACATCTCGTCAGTCGTGCGGATCGTCGAAGAGAGTGGTGGGTTCGAGTACGCCCGCGGTCGCGGCGACGAGTTTGCCGAACGGGCTCACGACGCTCTTGCCGGTATTCCGGACACGGTAGCGCGCCAGTCACTAACAGCGTCAATTTCCTACGTAATGGAGAGACACTCATAATGCCACCACCGCCGCGCCGTCATAGCAGACGCGGATCGCTCTTTCACGCCCTCGTGCTTGCGGCGGGCTTCGTCACCGGCGGCCTATTGACGCAGGTCGGACGCAGGTTTTTGCCACCGGGTGCGGCGAAGGAGTTCTTCACCACTGGCGTAACGCCCGCCATCGGGCCACTGCCAGTGGATTTGATTATACTCAAGTTCGCCCTTGGCCCAATCGCGCTCGATGTGTCACTTTTGAGTCTGCTAGGGGTACTCGTCGCTTATCTGATCGCACGTTCGATCTTCTAGGAGTTCTGCATGATCGGCAATATTGGACTGCCCGAGCTGTTGATCATCATGGTCGTGATCCTGCTTCTGTTCGGTGCGAAGCGCATCCCCGAGATCGCCGGCTCGATGGGTAAGGGGATCAAGGAGTTCAAGAAGAACATCAACGAGGCGACGCGCGAAGTGACCGC
This sequence comes from Gemmatimonadaceae bacterium, assembly GCA_045803975.1. Classification (GTDB taxonomy): domain Bacteria; phylum Gemmatimonadota; class Gemmatimonadetes; order Gemmatimonadales; family Gemmatimonadaceae; genus UBA4720. Next base: position 7,024 of record JBJMOA010000202.1, on the reverse strand, counting down.
CGAGACGAAGGGATCACTCGACTCGGATACCCAGAGTCGATTGACGGCCGCGGAGCTCGAGCGGAGACGGGCCAGTGAGGCCGAGGCGGAGAGGCCCGCGCCGAAGAGGTTGATGTAGCTTCTGGCACCTGCAACTGATACGGGTCGCTACCCACTTACAAGTGACGCGTTGCTGGTTACGGGTAGCACGGTTGCCGGTTCCCCGTAACGACGGTGCGAACTTGTCGACCCGCGATTATGGAAGAACCAACTGCAGTCGATTGTACCGTAGACGCCGCATCGAAAAGTTCGCACCGCAGTTTCCGGGCAACAGGGAACGGTGCTACTCGCAACCCGCAACGCGTTACTTATAGCTGTGCGGAGACGGCTACCTGACTTCAGTCAGCAACACCAGTCGATAGCCATCCACTGCGTAGAACTACTGACTAGTCCTTCTCGCCGAAGCCTCAACCTGCTTCCGCCGGTCATCGATCTTCGCGACCGCCCGCAGATTCGTGAGAAATTCCTGAACCCGCCGCTGGCGGAGCTGTTGCAGCGCCTGTTGCCGTAGCTGTTCCTTCTGGCCGTCGAACGCCGCGCGGCTCGCCGGAACCCGTCTGTCCACGCGCTCGACTACGACTTCGCCGATTCCGCGAATTGGCTCGCTGACCGCGCCCACTGGAAGAGTGAACGCCGCACCCACCGCTTCGGGCGCCTGTGCCAGCTCCTGCACTCCGGTTACGCGCGTGAACGGCTTGGTGCTGACGATCGTCATGTTGAGCAGCTTCGCCGCTGATTCGAGCGTTCCCGCTGCGGCCACCTTCGCGAAGTTTCTCGCCTGCGGAATCAGCGCGTCGACCTTTTTCTGTCTGATCAAGTAGCTGCGGATGTCGCCCTTGGCCTGGTCGAGCGACAACGTTCCGCCCGGCGTGAGTGAGTCGAGCCGAGCGAGATAGTAGCCATCCTCGGCATCGAATAGCTCGCTCGTCTCTCCGGGCCGCGCGCCCTCGAACGCCCACGACCCGACGCTCGGTATGTACTGGCCGCTAATCGTCAGCGGATTCCCCTCGATGACGGCGCTTCGTAAAATCGGCATATGTAGCTCTCGCGCGGCCTCGTCAAACTTCGCTGGTTGATCGCTCGATGCTGCAATTCGCGCCAGTGAATCCGCGCGCCGGTCTGTGCGCGACGCGGCAGAATCGCTCTGCTGAATGTTGAGGAGGATGTGGTGCAGTGTCAGCGTGTCGCCTTTGCGTTCGTCCAGTCGTATCAAGTGGTAGCCGAACTGCGTAAGCACCGGTTGCGAGATTTCGCCGGGCTTGAGCGCGTTGGCCGCCGCCTCGAACGGAGCGACGAAGCGTCCCTTCGGTCCCTTACCGAGTGCGCCGCCGTTGACGGCCGATGCCGAGTCTGCCGACTCGGCGCGCGCGACATCTTCAAATTTCTCTCCACCCAGAATGCGCGAGCGAAGCGCTAGCGCACGGGCGCGCACTGCTGCCGAGTCGGCGGCGGTTACACTGCGCGGAATGATCAGGATGGAAACTTTGGCCGTGCCGGGCCGGTCGAAGGTTTTCTTGTGGGTGTCATAGTAGGCGCGAACCTCATCGTCAGTGACACGCACCGCTGAATCAGAGATTCGATCCGGAAGAAAACCGACAAAGGAGACTTGCGCCGAGTCGTGCGTATCCTGGAAGCGACGCCACAGCTGCTCGTCGCTGACATACACGTCGCTCACGACCTGGTCGAACAGCTTCTCTTTCGGAATCTCCTGTCTGTAGTACTGCTCGAGCTGAAAGAGTAGTCCCTGCTGCTTAGCCATCGGGCTATTGAGAAAGCGCTGATACTTGGCGGGATCGAACTGCCCTTCCGTCTGGAGGTCGGGCGCCTGCATCAATTGCGGTGGCGGGCTATAGCGTGCCGCCTGGAGAATTTCGTCGTCTGTAACAGTGATGCCTCGCCGTCTGTACTCCTGACGGAGAAGGGCATCGGCAACGAGTTGGTCGTAGGCCTGGTCCATCAAGCGCTGCCGCTCATCGAGCGAAATGCTTTGATTGCCGCGCTGCGTCGCTTCCTGCTCGAGGTTTTGTGTCGCCTGGTACCAGGTGGTCGCGAGAATGTCTTCGCCGTTGACGGTGGCGACTGCAGTGGTGCTCGTAACCGGGGCCCTACCCAGCAGGCCTGATGTCTGCGCGAGGAGAAAGCCTCCGACGAACAGAACGACGATGATGATCCAGATGTATTTTGCGGAGGCCCGCATCGCTTGCAACAAGGGCACTACTCCTTACACGAGTTGAGACGCCCTCGATCGACGGGGCGGAAATGGGCTATAGCCTTGTAAGGTATGAGTTTGAGCGAGTCAGATGCAAGTCGCGCGAAAGCGGAGATTGGTGCATCTTACTTGCTCAGGGCGAGCGTGAAACCGGAGTTCCGTGAAGATCGGCGCAGAAATAGCGCAAATACCTCGGCTTAGGGATCTCGAGGCGTATGGATTACGATAGGCTCAGAGAGCTACAGGAAAAATTCGAAGAGAATCCGCGCCGCTATTTCGCGCCCCTCGCGAATGAATACCGGAAAGGTGGCCAGCCGAAGCGCGCAATCGAGATTTGTCGCGCGCAGCTCGCGCAGATGCCCGGACATATGAGCGGCCAGATCGTCTACGGGCAAGCGCTTTACGAGGCTGGAGAATTCGCCGAGGCACGTCAGGTGTTCGAGCGTGCACTGACTCTGGACCCTGAGAATCTCATCGCGCTCCGCTCCCTTGGCGACATGTCGCTCCAAAGCGGCGACACTGCTCAGGCCCGCAGTTGGTATGTGCGACTTCTCGACGCCGATCCCAAGGACACGGCGGTGATAGCGCTCGTATCGGAGATCGATTCTTCGGCGGAAGCCGTACCTGTTGCTGCAGCAGACGAAATCCCGGGAGTGGACACCGACGCGGGCGACCAGCCAATTCCGTTCATCACCGACGACGCGGGCGCGGCGACTGTGCCCGAACCTCCGGCGATGGCGCCAACCGCGCAGAGCGCACCGGCCTCCGAAGCTGCGCGAGAACCTGCGCCCGAATCTGCGCCGCCTGCCGGACTCGAACGTCACTATCCGGTCGAGACCGCGTCGGCGCCAGAGGATGAAGCTCCTCTCGGAGCTGATGGACTTAAGAGCGCGCTCCCGGAGATCGATCCACTGGGGCCCGGCGTCCGCGGCACTGAACCGGAGGCTCAGGAGAGGATCGGCACTGAGGGACTCCGCGGCAAGGAACCGGAGGTTCCCGAGACAATTGGCACCGAGGGTCTCACCGGCAAGGCGCCCATCTCCCCATTGCAGGGAACCACCGCGTCTCGCTCAGACAGTGAAGCCGAGGAAGCTCTCGACAAGTGGACGCCGCCGGCGGCCGCGCCGGTGCATGAGCAAGTGGAGTCCAGGAAAGAAGACCGCATGTTCACCGGCCCGTCGCCGGAGCCGTTCGTCAACGAGACGATGGCGCAGCTATATCTGCAGCAAGGTTATCGGCAGCTAGCGTTGCGAGTTTACTACCAGCTAGCTGAAGCTCGACCCGACGACCAGGCGCTCAAGGATCGGATCGCGCAGATCGAAGCAGAGGATCGAGCTGCGCATCCGGGAGAAGTCGTTGAGGCGCGACGAGAGCCACCGGTCGAGAGGCCATCAGCGCCGCCAGCAGCACCGCGGTCGCCATCAATCGAGGCGCCCACTCCCGGTGGACCACCGGAGTCCGAGGAAAGTCCAAGCTTCGATAGAACTCCGATCGATTCTCCTCCGACGCGGCCATCGCGCGAGCGTGAATCGATCGAAGCACCGACACGCGAAGAGCCGCACGCCGAGCCCGAAGGAATCGCCGCGCGGCAGCCATCCGTAAAGGAATTCTTTGCGACGCTCGGCAGACGGAGACCGCCGCGCGCAGCCGCCGCGCCGCAGCCTGCCAGTCCCGCGCGGTCCGGTAACAGCATGCCCAGTGACATCGGTGCGTCGTTGGCGAACCCCGCTCCGCCCGCATCGCTCGACGCCGTGTTTGCGGGCGCGACCGTGAATCCCGCCGATAGCCGCGCTGCGTCACGGCTCGCTGGTGCATTCAGTGGCGCGACCGGCGCTTCGCGCACGCCGCCGACTCCTCCAATGCCGACGCCGCGGGTCAATCCTCGTCTCCCGCACACGCAGGAATCCGAGGAAGACGTCGCGAAATTCCGTGCCTGGCTCGATGGGCTAACCGGCGAGTGAGAATCGCCGTCATCAATGGCCCAAATCTCAATCTGCTCGGCACTCGCGAGCCCGCGCTGTACGGCACGGAGACGCTCGACGATATCGAGTCGCGGCTCTTGACGGTCGCGAAGGAGCTGGGCGTCGAGCTGACGTTCGCGCAGTACAACGGGGAAGGCGAGATTGTCGATGCTGTCCATGCGCTGCGCGGCCGGGCTGACGGTGCGCTCGTCAACGCGGGTGCGTACAGTCACACCAGCCTTGCAATTCGTGACGCACTCGCCGGGATCAAGATTCCTTTCGTTGAAGTTCATCTTACGAACATTTACGCCCGTGAACCGGAGCGCCGCCGGTCGGCGTTGGCCGACGCAGCGCTCGCGGTGATTTGTGGCTTTGGCGCGTATGGTTACGAGCTCGCGCTCCGCGGGCTGGTGAAACGGCTGCCGGTCGGCGCGAATGGTTGATCGCCGTCCCGCGCGCGTCGCCGCATTGCGGGATGCGCTGACCGCAGCGCACATCGACGGGCTCGTTCTCACGAGCCTGCCCAACATACGCTATCTGACCGGTTTCTCCGGTTCGAGCGCGCTCGTGCTGGTCACGGAGCGCGATCTCCATTTCATCACCGATTTCCGTTACGACACCCAGGTTGGCGAAGAGGTCGGTGACATCGCGCGAACGCGCATCGAGCAACAGAGTCTCTGGACAGGGCTGTGGAATCTCGCCGGATCGCTAAGTGGACTCGAGGTGATTGGATTCGAGTCCGCGCATCTGCTGCATCGAGACTTTCAGCGACTGCTCACTGACGGCACGCGCTGGCAATGGCGGCCGCAGGTGAACCTCGTCGAAGCGCTGCGCGAAGCGAAGGACGCCGACGAAGTCGCGCTTATTCGCCAGGCGGGCGAAATCGCGATCACCGCGCTCAAGAAAACCCTCAAGGAAGTCCGGCCGGGAATGACCGAGCTGAATGTGGCCGGAATCCTCGAGAAAGCGCTGCGCGATGAAGGAAGCGAGGATTTCCCGTTTGCAACGATCGTGGCGTCTGGTCCGCGCGCCGCGCTTCCGCATGCGCGTGCGTCGTCGCGCGTAATCGAGCGCGGCGATCTGCTACTGCTGGACTTTGGGGCCCAGTACAAAGGGTACTGCTCGGATGTCACGCGCACGGTGGTAGTAGGTCGCGCAACGGACGAGCAGCGGGCGCTATACAGCATCGTCCAGCACGCCAATGCAGTGGCGTCGAAGTCTGTCCGCGCTGGAATGAAGGGTCAGGAGGCGGACGGCCTTGCGCGCCGCTACATCGAGGAACAGGGCTACGGAGACGCCTTCGGCCACAGCCTCGGCCATGGGCTGGGCCTGGAGGTCCACGAGGCCCCACGGCTGGCCAAGACCGTGGAAACCCCCCTCGGGGCGGGCGCCGTGGTCACGATCGAGCCAGGAATTTACCGACCGGGATGGGGAGGAGTCCGTATAGAGGATGATGTACACCTCGCTCCCGACGGCCCGGAGATACTTACCGATTTCACGCGCGAGCTGCTGGAGGTCGCATGAACGCTACGACCGCGCTCATGCCCCTTCGCGCTTCCCGCTTGCCGCTTCCCGCTCCCCGCTTGGAACTATGATCGATCTCCGTTACGTGAAGAAGCTGGTCGAGATGCTGGACGAGTCGAGTGTCGATTCGATCGAGATTTCGTCCGATAAGGGGATGAAGATCAGGATCTCCAAAACCCCGCAGCAGCGGGGTGCGGTGCAGATGACCGCACCGATGGCGATGCCGGCGTTGCTTCCACCCGCTGCACTACCTGCCCCAGCGGTTGAGACAGGCGCTCCGGCGGCAGAAGCGCCGCGGGCCGAGCCGCCGAAACCGAAGTACCTGGAAGTGAAGTCACCGATGGTTGGCACCTATTACGGCGCGCCGGAACCCGGGGCCAAACCATACCTCACCGTCGGCGACCGAATCGGCAAAGGTCAGATACTCTGCATCATCGAAGCAATGAAAATCATGAACGAGATCGAGTCCGAGTTCGACGGAGTGGTGAAAGAAATTCTCGCGCAGAACGCGCATCCCGTCGAGTACGGCCAGGTCCTCTTCCGCATTGATCCCAATGGCTGAAAAACTGAATCCACCGGCGCCCAAACCGCTCACCGCGACGGCGCATTCGTCCTCTGGCTCGTTCGATTACAAGTCCGTGCTCCAGCACATGATCCAGGCGAACGCCTCGGATTTGCACCTCAAGGTCGGACGCCCGCCGACGCTGCGCATCGACGGACACATGCAGACCCTGGAGATGCCGCCGCTCAAGCAGGAAGATCTGCGCAGCCTCGCCGAGCAGATCATGGCGCCCAAGAACATCAAGGAGTTCTCTGAGCAGAAGGAGTCCGACTTCGCGCTCGCAGTCCCCGGCATCGGCCGCTTCCGCGTGAACGCCTATCAGCAGCGCGGAACGATCGCCTACGCGCTGCGAACCGTCCCATTCCAGGCGAAGACGATCGGTGAGCTGAATTTGCCGGAGGTGTGCGAGCGAATCGCGCTGATGCCGCGCGGATTGATTCTTGTGACGGGAATCACGGGCTCGGGTAAGTCGACCGCGCTCGCGTCGATGCTGCACTACATCAATCAGAATCGGCACGCGAACATTATCACGATCGAAGATCCGATCGAGTTCCTGCACCGCGACATCAAGGCGAGCATCAACCAGCGCGAGGTGGGCACCGACACGAACAGCTTCGCGCAGGCGCTGCGTCGTGTCCTGCGACAGGACCCCGACATTCTGCTCGTCGGTGAAATTCGAGACATCGACACGCTCGACACCGCGCTCAAGGCGGCGGAGACCGGTCACCT
>JBJMOA010000201.1:0-8469 GCA_045803975.1 Gemmatimonadaceae bacterium | reverse complement strand
ACGAAATCACGCAACCGGAAATGCTCCGAGACGCGCGTGTCCTCGTTCTCGGGTGTTACTTCAATGAACCCGTCGGGATTCTTGTAGGCCTCTGAGCGAAGCCGACCTTTCTCCTGGGGCCAATAGCCGAGGCGATACCCGTTCAGCCAGGCGCGAACCTTTTGGCCGAACGACCGCATCGTAAAGACAGTCCCAGAGCTTGTCGCGGGTCCGCCCTCGACCGACGCGGAGGCTACCGACGCTCCGGGCAATGCCGCGAGGGAGATCCAGTCCTCCGGCATGACGAAGCGCGCGAAGACCTTCCCACTCAGGCCACTACCACGTTCAACCGAAAAGGCTGGGCCGGTCTTTGTCGCCGCGGCGACCATCGTCGCCGGGATGCTGTCGGCGGACGACGTCCCGCCTGAAGCACGCCCACCGAGCGGGATTGAGTCGGCATGATCCGCAACCACACTCGAGCTGGCCCGACCCACCTGCGCGTGCAGCTGCAGGGCGCTAGAGCGCGCCGGCAGCAGCATGGCTGTCAGGATTGCAAGAATTCTGGGGGCTGAGCTGAGTCTGGCTCGGAAACGGTTCATCAGGCTCCTCTTCGGTAGCTCGACTGACATGGCGGCGCGGTGATGCGTCGCGTTAGTCTCGGGGCTTTGCGTCGCCGCCTTTAGGCGGTTTTGCGGTTATCGGAGGCGCCCAATACGGCTCAGGTGGGCGCGAACAATAAAATGACTGTGGGGACAGAAAATTGTAACTGCTGAGGTGGCTTCCGCGCGCGGAGTTACTTGATTGGGCGTCCGCTAAACTAGGGTTGCACCGGCACTTACGATAGGCGGGCTCGAGCTATTTCTCAAAGCTACTGATGGGGTTTGCGCGCGCGTTCGAAGGCACGCGGTGCCATTAGAGCCGCGGTTATAAACGGGCGTTTCGGACTATCTGGTCGCGGATCTCAGCGATGCCTGCTTTACGGAAGCAGACTTTAGCGTTGCTGTCTTAGTCGCTGGTTCACGCGGCCCGACCTGGGTCACGTATTCTCCGGTCACGTCAGTCCCGCGAACACTCCCTTTCAGGATTTGCTCGCCGGCGGCGGCGCCGAGCTTCCAGGTCACGGCAGCTTTGCCATGTGCGTCGCTGACCGCCCGCGCCGGAGTAACTGTTCCCGACCGCACCGAAAAGATCATTTTCGCATCCGGCACCGGATTCCCGTAAATGTCCGTCACAACCGCGAGGAGCTTCTTGTTCTTCGCCGACTCCCTCGCCCGCCGGTCCCCAGGCGCGTCGTCGAAGGCCAGGTTCGCCGCTGCTGCCGGCGTCGCGCGGGCGACGGCCTTGAGCAGCTTCTTTACTCCGTCCACATGCACTGCAACCGTGTAATCGCCAGCGGTGTGGCCCATTGTCCATTTTGTCCTCGCAGTGCCTGCTGAATCAGTCACCAGCGCGGTGTCAGCGAGCGACCCTCCCGATGCCGAAAGCGCCAGCGTCGCACCCATCACCCCGCTGCCATTCGCGTCCAGGACACGAAACACGAGTGGCTTCGGAAGGTCGGCGCCCGCCGGAGCGCGCTGGTTATCACCCGCTGAGACGACCACCGAGGCCGCGGCGCCGGCTAGCGCGGTCGCATTGATGGTCACTGGCGGGATGCCGAGTCCGGGGCTCGCGCCAACCTGGGCCCTCAAACGCTGAGTTCCGGTCTTGGCAGCGAGGGTCCATCGCGCGCGAGCGACACCCAGCGAATCAGTGCGGGGCGAGTCGGCCTGGACCGATCCGCCATCGACCGCGGTCCAGCGCACCGGCACATCCGCGAGCACTCTGCCCGCCGAATCCGTCACTCTGATTGCAATCGAGTCGGCCAGCTCCTCACCGGCCTGTCCGCTCACCTTGTCGATCAATGCTGCTACCCTGGTGTTGGCGGCAATCGGCTCTGCTTCGGCAACGATCGCGAGGGCGCTATCGACGTTTTCAACGGTAGCAAAAAGCGTCTGCCGGCCGGGGTCGGAGCCGAGCGTCCAAGTCGCGCGCGCCCGCCCGTCGGCGTCGGTCGTGGCACTGGCTGGGTCGACTAATCCCTGACCGTCGGCAATTTGGAAGACCACTTTCTTCCCGGCAGCGGGACTCCCGCGCCTCGTCGTCGCCCTGACAACGACGGCCTGGGGCAACACCTTTCCAGTCAGAGCGCGTTGATTGCTTCCTGCGACGAGTGTAATCGCCGACGCCGGTGTTACTACGGAAACGCTCGTGCGACCTGCGACACCATCGACCTTTGCCCCAATCGCCGTGCGACCAGCCTCTTTGCCCGTCAACAACCCCGTGCTGTCCAGGCCGGCAACGGTGTTGTCGTCAATATGCCAGGCGACGTCGCGTACCTCGACCGGATAACCGCGAGCGTCCACCGCACGAGCGCGAAGGTGGAGTTCGGCACCCTCGGGTAGCACGATCAAGCTGTCACCGGATGCTCTGCCCACCTCTACTTTTGCCACGCGCTGTCGCACGACAATACTCGAGTGGGTTGCCAGCTTTCCGACGACGATGCTGACCATAGTGCGACCCGGCCCGTGCGCGATCACCGACCCATCCTGGAGCACCGTCGCGATGCTCGAGTCTCCAGTAGTCCAGACGGGTCGCGCGCCGACGAGAATGCTTCCATTCTTGTCGGTGACGGTCGCGGCATAATGGACGGTGTCGCCTATCGCAGTCGCGGTGTCGATCAAAGGGCGAAGGCCCACCCACGCCGCTCCCATGTTACCGATCGACTGGTGCGATTCGGCCTGTCCAATCACACCGTACGAGTAAAGCGCCGTGAAAATCGACACGAGCGCCGCACCCGACGACGCGGTCACAGCGACTACCTTCGCCATGTGCTTGATCCACTGGGCCCGCTTCGCCGAATCGATGATCTGCTTCATCGATTAAAGGACTGAAATCAGAGCAGGCTCGTCACGGTTTTTCCGCACTGTCTGCCGGATTGGCGGCGCTTGGCAGACGCTATTCTGGGTCTTCAGTCGACTGAAGGCCTCGTCCAGCCTATTTGAATACGTTCAATAACCAGCGTAGGGCTCGCGAGGCGGCGCGAACGAGTGCGCGTGCAAGACGCGTCAACCACCTTGGCGCGCGCGCGCGGGAAACACTGGGAACGACCAGTGGTCGACCCTTGAACGACGAGAGGGTGGTGCCGTGTGCTGGGGATGCGGCTGTCATATCAAGCAAGACGATGCGCGCGCCGGGGCAGTAACGGAACGGACGGGGTGGGATTCGAACCCACGGTACGCTATTAACGTACACACACTTTCCAGGCGTGCGCCTTAAACCACTCGGCCACCCGTCCCACCATCTCACTGCGGCGCTAGCCATCGAACGCTTGCCGGCGACCGCGGATTGCGACAACTGGGTGCGTGCGCAATTCCGCGATGTCTAGACGGACAGGGAGAGATTCGAACTCTCGATACCGGGTTCACCGGTATGCCGGTTTTCGAGACCGGTGCCTTCAACCACTCGGCCACCTGTCCTGCAGCCTTTCAAGTTATCGGACGAGGGATGCTACTTCAACCCGGACGGTGCGCCTGAGAACACCAGCTACCGTTGCAAAGAACGCTCGTCACCGGATCGGCAAATCCAAACGCACGCTGGAGATCGTGGTCGTCGATGGCTCCCGACTCGGAGTCAAATACGGGCTGTCGACGTTCGATATCTCGAGGCGAATCCTGTCATTCGCGGGCACACGCCAGTAGTTGCCGTAAGTCGGAATCACTATTGTGCGACGTCCGATCTCCACACCCAATCCAGCGTCGATGGTGTAGGTCCCGCGTGTTATCAAGTATTCGGTCGGTCCACCTTCGTCAATCAGTCTGACGTTTAGCTGGACGCGATGTCCGCTGATGAGCGCATCCAGAGTCACCGTTGGCTGTCCCGCAATCGTCAGGTCGCCGGAAGGAGAAAGCTGTTTCGCCTTCACCTCGTAGCTGGCATAACTCTCGGTCACGTGTGCCGGGGCCGGGGGAATCTCTGTGTAGGGTCTGAGTTGCTCGGCCCCCTCCATCACGAATGGGTCCCACGTGATCCCACTTTGCGCGAAAGTTATGGGATTCACGAGTGGTGGCTTGGCGTCGTTCCAGAACTTGGTCACGGTTGATGTCGACAGCTGATCCCAGCTGTCCACGACCAGGACATTGCTGGCGGCGAAAGCCTCGCTCCTCGGCCGAGTGAGTGAGGCGTAGATCTTTGGAGTGGGCGGTGAGCCGCCCTTCAGATACGCGGCGAGCCACGGCCTGATCAGACTGAGCACGTAGTCAACTTCTTCCACTTTGTTGCTGGCTCGCGGGTGCCCGATGTCGCCGAAGTATGAGGTGATCGGATACCCCGGCTCGACGCTGTTGATCGCGAAAAGCATTCTCTTCGCTTCAGGCAGCGGGAAGAGATCGTCGGTGAACCCCTGCACTTGAAAGATCGGGATTCTGTTATGCACGGTGCGGTTCCAGAAGTCGCGCTGCCAATAAATCGAGCGGTAGCCGGCCACGCCATCCCTGATTTGTAACCAGGTCGGATCCGCCGAGCTCGGCTCGGTGGTGTTCAGCCATGCGTGCCACGCGACGAAGTAGTCAGGGTAGTTCGGGTACGGACGATCAGTGTTGCGCCGGATGCCGGATGCGTAGAGGCCGTTGACGAAACTCAGCTTCAACCCGCCGAACCCATCGATTGACGCGTTGGGTCGGCCGTTGGGCAGAAGCGAGTAAAACAAGTCCGTCCACGGCGCGATCGGCACGACGGCGACGATGTGAACGGTTTTGGTCTGCGATGGAGTAAGAAAAGACGGATTGACGAGCGCGAGCCACGAATGTCCACCGCCATAAGAGGCCCCAGTCACTGCGACCTTATTGGGATCCAGGTTGCAATTCGCGTCATCGATCACCCGACCTATCATGCTGCGGAGGTCAGCAATCTCGAGCCTCAGGTCAGCGAGATTGACTTGCCCCCATGAATCGCCGAAACCGCGAGTCGAGTACCGCAGTACTGCGTAACCGTCCGCGAGAAGCTTTGCCGCGATGTCGCCCGAGCTGCTTTTGCTGCCCGCGTAACCGTGTATCAACGCGACGAGCGGGAACGGCCCCAATCCGCTCGGGATTTCGAGTCTCGCATCGAGTGAAGTCTGGTCTGCTTCGCTGACGAGGTATCCGTCGTAGGTGGCGCCGGCAGTTACGCCCGGCTGGCAGACCAGCGGAGGGGTGGGCGACCCTGCAAGCGGACCACTGACGCGATAGGTATCGCGCCCAAAAGGATATCCGCTTGGCGGACCATCCTCTGTGAGCGCCGCGGACGGCGGACGAATACCAGTAGGCGCCGGTCCAGTTTGATCCGACTGACAGGCGCCCAGAAATACGAGGAGGCTAAGAATCCCGAACCGTTTCATCGGCGACTCGCTGCGAAGACTTGCCGTTCTTACTGCAAACTTTGTCCCCACAACATCAGATGTTTTAGATCGCGAGTCAGCCAGGGCGCGTGCGCTGTGCCTTGAAAAAAGTCTCGAGCAGCTCAGCACATTCCGGGGTGAGGACACCCGCACGCACCTCGGGACGATGGTTAAGCCTTGGATGCCGCAGCAGGTCGCCGATTGATCCAGCCATCCCGGCTTTTTCGTCCCATGCCCCAAAGACCACGCGCTTCATCCGCGAGAGCACGATCGCGCCGGCGCACATCGCACAAGGCTCCAACGTGACGTAAAGAGTGCACTCGTCGAGTCTCCAGCTATCGAGCTTCGCCGACGCTTCGCGAATCGCGAGGAGCTCGGCGTGTGCGGTCGGGTCCTGATCCCGGATCGTCCGATTCGTGGCGGCCGCGAGGATCGAGCCGTTGCGGACCACGACCGCGCCAATGGGAACTTCATTCCGCTTTCCCGCCTCGCGGGCAAGATCGAGCGCGTTACGGATGTATTGCTCGTCGAGGTCGAGCGTCGCCGGGCCATCACCAAATGCGGCTGTGTTCGCCACGCTACCTGGCGGCAACGACGGGCTCCGCCTTTCGGAATGTCAGCTCTCCCTTTGGGTCGCGGTCCACGACGATGTGATCACCCTCGCCGAACTTCCCCTCGAGTACTGCAAGGGCTAGCGGATTCTGCAGCAACCGTTGTATCGCTCGCTTCAGTGGCCGAGCGCCGAAGGCCGGATCGTAGCCCTCGGTCGCGAGAACCTCGCGCGCGGACGGTGTGAGCCCGAACGTGAGCTTGCGGTCGGCCATCAACTTCTCCAGCCTGCCGAGTTGCAGATCGATGATGTGATCGATCTCGGATTTGCCGAGTGGGCGGAAGATGATGATGTCATCGACGCGATTGAGAAACTCTGGACGAAAATGCTGCCGCAAGGCGTTCGTGACCTGCGCTTCGATGACAGCGCGGTCATCCCCCGCGTGCTCGAGGATGTAGGTGCTACCGATGTTCGACGTCATGATGATGACAGTGTTTCTGAAATCGACCGTGCGTCCCTGTGAGTCCGTCAGACGGCCATCGTCCAGGATCTGGAGCAAGATGTTGAAGACGTCGGGATGCGCCTTTTCGATCTCGTCGAACAGGACCACAGAATAGGGCCGCCTGCGCACAGCTTCCGTGAGCTGGCCGCCTTCCTCGAACCCGACATAGCCGGGAGGAGCGCCGATGAGCCGAGCGACGGCGTGCTTTTCCATGTACTCCGACATGTCTATTCGCACCATCGCCTGCTCGTTGTCGAACAGAAATTCCGCCAGCGCTCGCGCCGTTTCGGTTTTTCCAACGCCGGTAGGTCCGAGAAAGATGAACGAACCAATCGGGCGGTTGGGATCCTGAAGGCCGGCGCGTGAGCGACGGACCGCATTCGCGACCGCACTTACTGCTTCCTCCTGACCGATGACTCGTCTCGCCAGCTCATGCTCGAGCTTCGTCAGCCGTTCGCGTTCGCCCTCCATCATCTTCGCGACCGGAATTCCGGTCCAGCGCGCGACGATCTCGGCGATGTCTTCAGCGGTGACTTCCTCCTTGAGAAAGCGGGCGCCGCCTCCCTGCTTGCTTGCGAGCTTCTGCTCGGCCTCACGCATCTGCCGCTCTAGCTGGGGGATCTGTCCATAAGTGATCTCCGCCGCTTTTTGCAGATCTCCGGCGCGCGTTGCGCGCTCCGCGTCGGTGCGCGCCTGCTCGATCTGCTGCTTGATCTTCCCGACCGCGCCGAGCGTCTCTTTTTCCTGCTGCCACTGGGCTTTCATACCACCGGATTTTTCGCGTAGCTCGGCGAGCTCGCGTTCGAGAGCGGACAGGCGTTCACGCGACGGCTTGTCCTTCTCTTTCTGGAGGGCCTGGCGTTCGATCTCGAGCTGGGTGATGCGGCGCTCGACCTCGTCGATTTCCTGCGGCATTGAATCGATCTCGATGCGCAGCCGCGAAGCTGCTTCATCGATGAGATCGATCGCCTTGTCGGGAAGAAAGCGGTCTCCGATATAGCGGTTCGAGAGGGTTGCCGCTGCGACGATCGCGCCGTCGGTAATTCGAACTGCGTGGTGCGACTCATATCGCTCTTTGAGTCCGCGCAGGATCGCGATGGTGCTCTCGACGCTCGGCTCGCCGACGTACACGGGCTGGAAGCGGCGCTCGAGCGCGGCGTCTTTCTCGACGTTCTTGCGATACTCATCGAGCGTGGTCGCGCCGACGACGCGCAGCTCACCGCGCGCGAGCATCGGCTTCAGCATGTTCCCGGCGTCCATCGAGCCTTCGGCCTTCCCGGCACCGACAATCGTGTGCATTTCGTCGATGAACACGATGAACTGACCCTCGCCTTCGGTGATTTCCTTCAGCACCGCCTTGAGGCGCTCCTCGAACTCGCCGCGAAACTTTGCGCCGGCGATGAGCGCGCCGAGGTCGAGCGCAACGAGTCGCTTGTTCTTCAGACCTTCCGGGACATCGCCGTTCGTGATCCGTTGAGCGAGACCCTCAGCGATTGCGGTCTTGCCGACACCGGGCTCGCCAATGAGGACCGGATTATTCTTGGTTCGACGCGACAGAACCTGGATGACGCGCCGTATCTCCTCGTCGCGGCCGATTACAGGATCGAGTTTGCCTTTCCGCGCCGCGTCTGTGAGGTCGCGCGTGTAACGCTGTAGCGCCTGGTATTGATTCTCCGGGGTCTGGTCCGTGACGCGATGTGAGCCTCGCACCTGTTGGAGCGCTTCGAGGAGCGCGTCGTGTGTGGCGCCGAGTCCGACGAGGAGATTGCGGCTCTCTGCACCCTTGACATCCGACAGCGCGAGAAGAAAGTGCTCGGTTGAAACGAACTCGTCGCCAAGCTCGCGGGCGTCAGCTTCGGCTTTGTCGAAGACCTGGTTCAGCTCTCTCGAGAGCGTTGGCTGGGCGTTGGACTGCTTGGGATACCGCGCCATCTCCCGGCCAACGCTTTCGCGCAGTTGTGCAACGCTCAACCCGAGCTTCTGGAGGATGGGCACAACGATCCCCTCGTCCTGTGTGAGTAACGC
>JBJMOA010000200.1:0-2710 GCA_045803975.1 Gemmatimonadaceae bacterium | reverse complement strand
ATCCCGGCCGGCGCAACGGCCACGGTGGAAGTGACGGAACTCAAGCGCAGCGAGAACGCCAACGACAACGTCGTCATGGGATTCCGGGTCGTCTCGGTGAACTTCGGCGGGCACACCTATCCGGTGAGCGCGACGACGAGTTACGCCCAGGTAAGCAAGGTCAAGAATCAGCCGAAGGGGAAGGACGTGCAGAAAGTAGTTGGCGGCGCAGCAATCGGTGCGATTGCCGGTCAGATCCTCGGCAAGAGCACAAAGGCAACCGTGATCGGTGCCGCGGTTGGTGGTGCCGCTGGAGCGGGAGCAGCTGCCGCAACGGCGAACTACGAAGGCTGCGTCAACTCCGGTGGTCGCATCTCGGCGACACTAAACTCGTCGACGCAAGTCAATATCTAGATTCGTCTCGGACCACAGAAAAGCCGGCGTGATAGTCACGCCGGCTTTTTTTTTTGGTGAGAAAGTACGGATTGCGGACCAAGTGCACTGCGCACTGCTGACTAACTGCGAATTGGGAAACCTACTGCGCACTGCGTGACAAACGGCTGCGGACTGCGAACTCAGCACGCGCTTGGAGTCCGCATTTCCGCAATTAGTCTCCCAATCCGGAGTTAGTCCCCCAATTCGTAATTAGTCAGCAGTCCGCAATGCTGTTGGTCCGCAATGCGCAGTCAAAACCCCACTGCCGCTCCCCCTCTAGAACGCGGATCGTCGAGGCCTTCGTATCCTCCACGAACGCGCATGATCGACGCCGCCGAGGCGACTCCTCGCTGCTCGTAAATGAAATGGCCCATCTCACGGAGCCTCTCCATCACGGCCGGCTCGAATCCGCCGGTCTCCAGCTGAATTGAATCTGGAAGCGATTGATGGTGAAGGCGCGGAGCATTCATGGCGTCAGCCAGCGACATCCGGTGGTCTATTACATTCAAAATTATTTGGGACGTCGCCGAGATTATCCGCGGGCCGCCGCGCGCACCGGTCACGAGCAGAAGATGTCCCTTCGGATCGAGCACTATGGTCGGTGACATCGCGCTCAGCATCCGCTTGCCCGGCGCGATTGCGTTCGCGGCACCCTGGATGAGGCCGAACATGTTCGGCGTTCCCGGCTTGCTCGTGAAATCGTCCATCTCGTCGTTCAAAAAGAATCCAGCGCCCCTGACATACACGCCCGATCCATAGAGATCGTTCAGCGTCGTGGTTGTCGCGACGGCGTTACCAAAACGGTCCACCACCGAGTAGTGCGTAGTCTCGCTTCCCTCGCGCACTCCAGATGCGAGGCTCGTCGTCGGATCAGCGCGGTCACGCGAAATGGTTTTCGCGATCGACCGAGCGTAGGTCTTGCTCGTCAACTGCGAAAGCGGAACGCTGACGAATGCCGGATCGCCTAGCTTCGAGTTACGATCGATGAAAGCGCGCTGGGACGCCGACGCGACCGCGTGAATCTCCTCGGCGCCGCCGAAGCGCGCCGGTGGACCATACGCCTCCAGAATGTTCAGGATCTCCGTCACGGTCGTTCCGCCCGACGACGACGGCGGCATGCAGATGAACGAGTATCCCCGATAATTGCTGCGTATCGGCTGACGCCAAACCGGTTTGTATCGTGCGAGATCTTCCTTGGTGATCAAGCCACCGCTGCGCCGCATCTCGTCGGCGATCGAGTCGGCGATGCTGCCACGGTAAAAAGCGGTCGCGCCTGAGTCCGCGATGAGGCGAAGCGTGAGTGCGAGGGTTGGCTGGGCAAACCGTGACCCGATCGCGGGCGCCGAATCGTTCGCAAAGAAAACCCGCTTGCCGCCGAAATTCTCGATTCGATATTTCGCGCCAGAGATCGAACGAGAAAAAGTGGAATCGACGACGAATCCTTCCGATGCGAGCCTTATCGCCGGTGCAAGCACCTTCGCGAGCGGAAGCGAGCCGAAACGTCGATGCGCCTCGACCATTCCAGCGACCGCGCCCGGCACGCCCGATGCCTTGGGCCCAATGACACTCTGGCCAGTCACCTTACCATCGGGGCCCACGTACATGTCGCGCGTCGCTGCCAGAGGCGCCACTTCGCGATAGTCCAACGCGGCCACGCGGCCGTCGGCCATTCGGATCATCATGTAGCCGCCGCCACCGAGGTTTCCCGCCTCGGGGTAGACAACGGCGAGCGCGAAACCGGTTGCCACCGCCGCATCGACGGCGTTGCCGCCGTCCTTCATTATCTGGGCGCCAACTTCCGATGCAATCCTGCTGTCGCTCGCAACGATCGCATGAGCAGCGAATGTCGCCTGGCCGCCATCACGGAACCGCCAGCTCGCCGGAAACGTTGCTGGAACGCGCGGCGGAATCGCCGGATCATCGCTGGAAGTAGCGAAAGGCGCGGCGGCAATCGCCCAGAATGACCCTACGACGACTGCGCCTAGTACCGGCGCGCGAAAGCCTTTCATCAGGCGAATGTCGTTCATGGTGTGAATTCTATTCGCCAGCGACGAACGTGTCAGCTACCGGCGCCCGGTGGCACCGCCGAATCCCATCCGCAGCGTAACTCTCAACGACCTCATGCTGTTGGTGTTACTGACCCCATTGGATAGACCGCTGCGCTCGTGAATCGCGATTGCATAGTCAGGAACGAAATCGAGCTGTGTCCGATCGCCAAACCCGTAGCCGATGCCGTACCCGATTGAAAAAAGTGGATCGATGTTCCCGCTCGGCGGAAGCTCCGCCCCGTCGGAGT
>JBJMOA010000199.1:0-2549 GCA_045803975.1 Gemmatimonadaceae bacterium | reverse complement strand
TCGAGGAAGAACGTCCGCTTCTCCGGGAAGAACAGCGGGAAGCGCGACAGATTGACTCGCCTCGAGTCGACCTCGGTTTCGGCGAAATCGGTATTGACGGTTAGAGAGCCCAGAGTGTTGGCGCCGAGTCGCTGGGTTGCGTCGAGGCTCAGCTGACTGCGACTGCGCAGCGATGCGCCGACACTGTCGTATGCGCCGCCGACCGTCACCGCCGGACGAACGCTCACGCCGAGGCCGAGGCTCAATGTCGGTAGCTGCGTGAGGAGTCCGGCCCGACTCGTCTGCGTAACCGTGATGTCGCGATCGGCGCTCGCCCAGCGATCAGTCTCCTGCAGTCGCTGAATGCGGCGCTGAATATTGAAGCCCCACTGACTCAGGCCGCGTCGAAACAGGAGACTCTTGAGCGGAATGAGTATCTCCGCTGACCAACCGGCTGGGGTGCGGGCAGTGGCCGCTTCCCATATTGCATCCCAGCTGGAGTTCTCGTCTTCGCCCTGATTGGCGACCAGGGCATCGTAGCGCGCTCCGTTGGGGTTGACGGCGAAAACGTATCCCGATCTGCCGTCCAGATAGGTATCGAGAACGATCTTGATGTGATCCTCGCTGTCGAGATCGGCATCGCGCTGTCGCGCGAAGCTCACGATGCGTGACGGCTCGGGGTCGTCGGCTCTTACTCCGATGACGATCGCGTCCGCAGTGATGATGACGCGCGCTACCGTTCTCATCGAAGCTGCGGCGCCTTCGCGGGGTTCGACCTGGGTCAGTGCGCCGATGGAATCGACGGTGCTCCACACCGGCTCGGTTAAGAGACCGTCGACTCGAATCCCGTCCGCGGCTTGAGCTACCGCCACGGCGGGACGTGCGGAGGGCTTTACTTGTGCCGCGACCGACTCAGGTGCGCTGAAAGTAGCGGTAAGGGTCAGGCACCCGACGAGCGATGAATGGCGGAGGCAGCGTCGAGGGCGGCGCGTAGTCCGGTCGCTAGCTTCGCCGCATCGTCGTTCGCCCAGAAGTGCATGAAGAATAATCGAGGCTCCTCGGTGAGCATGTGACTGTGAAGGGCGGCCACTTCAATCCCGTTGTTGCGCAAAGCCCGAATCACTGGATTCACTTCACTGGCGCGTAGCACGAAGTCGCCGGTGATCGCTGCTTTGCCGCCGCCGGTTGGCTGAAAATTGATCGCCGTCGCTACTCCCATCGATGGTGGCACTTCCATTCCGTGCTCGCGAATCGTCTCCCTGCGCGGCACACTCACCTGATAGACGCCGCCGTTGCTCTTTCCGGCGACGCCGAGCGTGCGTGCAATCGCCAGCGTGTCGAGATCAGCAGCGGCGGCTGCAGCGGGAGACGCGGGTGCCGGCGGATTCATTGGCGTCGCAGATTGCGCCAGCGCATCGTGAATAGTGCGGGCGATCTTTGCGGCGTCACCATGCGCCAGAATGTGCATGTACATCACGTGCGGCGATTCGTTGAGTACGTGGTTGTGCAGCGCCGTCTGCTCGACGCCGCCCGCCTGGAGCGCGCGCATGACCGGACTGACCTCGCTTTCAGTCAAAACAAGATCGCCCATCGCCGCAGCCTGCCCGCGACCCGCCTCCTTGAATGCGACCCAGCCGCCGAGCGCGAGCGCCGGCTTGAGCCTCACTCCCGCAACGCTCACCGACAGATCGCTGCGTGGGAAGCTGAACTTGATGACGTTCCCGGGTTGTATCGCACCTTTGCGGCCGATCGCGCTTTCCACCGCTGTCCAGGTAGACGCCGCCGATGGTTGTTGCGCGACAGCGGACATGGAACAGAGGCCAAACGATAGCCCGGCCGCAATAATTCTCTGAACCGTAAACGAGCCCATTTTTCCTCCGAACCGGTCAGTGAACGCTGGCGCAGTGCTCACGCAGAATCCAGTCCGTGGATGAGGGATGGGGGATGGGGGAAGAGGGAAGGGGGATGGGGGATGGGGGATGAGCGACCGCCCGACCTTCCCCATCCCCCATCCCTCATCCCCATCCCCTTCCCACCGCGCCGAACCTTCTGACGGTGGAACGTGTCTCTATTGTATTGAGGACCATCACCCAGTCCGGAGATTGAAACATGAACGAACCCCTTCGACTTCTGGTAGCGGGCATTTTGCTGGCGGCACCGCTATCCGCGCAGACGCGAATTCAGGTCGGTCCGTTCAATTCGATCGAAGCACCTCACGGTGCCCACGTCGTCCTGCAGCGCGCGGCAATTCAGCGTGTGAATCTGGTCAGAGGCAGTCTCGATTTTACGCGGGTGACTACTGATGGCGGCAGGCTCATCATCGACAGATGCTTTCGCAAGTGTCCGAAAGATTATCGACTGGAGCTCGAAATCCTCACACCCAATGTCAGAGGACTTTTTCTCGCCAATGGCGGAAGCATAGAAAGTCGCGGCGGCTTCCCGCGTCAGAGCGATCTTGCCATCGCGGTGAGCAATGGCGGCACGATCGATGCTCGTTCTATCGTCACCGATAGAGTTATTGCCACCGTGAACCAGGGCGGAAGAATCCTGACCGTGCCACAAGCCACGTT
>JBJMOA010000198.1:0-3168 GCA_045803975.1 Gemmatimonadaceae bacterium | reverse complement strand
TGATCGATGGCCAGCTGGAGGTACGTCAGCGAATGCGCGTCACGATGAGCTGCGACCACCGCGTGATCGACGGGACGACCGGAGCAAAGTTCCTCCAAACCGTTCGCAGGTACATCGAGAATCCGCTGTCCCTCATAATCTGAGTACCGACTGCGGGCTCACTGCTCCGTACTGCGGACCAAGTGCACTGCTGACTGCTGACTAAATACGGGTTGGGAAACTAACTGCGAATTGCGAGACTATTTGCGGAGTGTGAACGAGTCAGAAATCCGCAGCCGTTTGTCCACCAATCCGAAGTAGGTCTCCCAATCCGTAATTAGTCAGCAGTCAGCAGTGCACCTGGTCCGCAGTACGGAGTAGTGAGCCCGCAGTCCGTACTCAGATTATGAGGGACAGCGGATTCTCGATGTACCTGCGAACGGTTTGGAGGAACTTTGCTCCGGTCGCCCCGTCGATCACGCGGTGGTCGCAGCTCATCGTGACGCGCATTCGCTGACGTACCTCCAGCTGGCCATCGATCACAACCGGCTTCTCTTCCGCGCCACCGATAGCGAGGATACCAGCCTCGGGAGGATTGATTATCGCCGTGAACTGGTCGATGCCGAACATGCCGAGGTTGGAGACGGAGAAAGTCGAACCAGTGTATTCCTCGGGCGCGAGTTTGCGCTCGCGCGCCCGGCCGGCCAGATCGCGCGCTTTCGCCGAGATCTCCCACAATGTCATTCGATCAGTGTCGAATAGGACGGGAGTGATCAGGCCATCTTCGATCGCGACGGCCATCGCGACGTGGATTCTGTTGAACTGACGAATCTTGTCGTTGAGCCAGTGCGCGTTCACCTCCGGATGTTCTGCCAACGCGAGGGCGACGGCCCTGATAACGATGTCGTTGAACGACGCCTTGTACTCGTCGCCCATTTCGGCGAGCTGTGTTCGCATCTCCGCGGCGCGCGTTACATCGAATTCTGCCGTCAGGAAAAACGTCGGTACCGGCCCATTGGATTCCGAGAGGCGGCGCGCGATCGTCTTTCTGATCTGCGTCAGGGGAACGTCCTTGAAATCGCCTTCCGTCGCGAGACGCTCGGCGGCGGCAGACCGCGCGGCGCCGGCCGTTGCCTTCGCGTTCTCGATGTCCCGCTTGACGATGCGCCCACCGGGCCCGGTACCCTGGATTCCGCCGAGCTGAATTCCTCGTTCGGTGGCAAGTCGCCGAGCGAGCGGAGATGAACGCTGACGTCCTCCGCCAGCGGGCGCCGCGCGGCCCGCGCCATTTCCGCGCGGAGGTCCTGATGGCGCACCCGATGGCCGAGGCGGTGCCGGACGAGATGGCGCCGGCGGTGGGGCAGACGGACGTGACGGTGCGCTTGGCGCAGCTGGCTGAGCGCCGGCCTTTTGCTGCGGCGGTGTGGACGCTTCACCCTGCGACTGCGGGGGGGATTGCGGGACCGGGCTGCTTCCTGCCGTCTCTTTCGTGTCTGCGACTGCCTGATTGGGTGCCGCGGCCGCCTGCGCGCCCTGGTTCTGCGCGGGCTGCGCTGTTTGCGCCGGCGCTGCGGCGGGTGCTCCGCCAACAATCGAGTCGATGTTCTCGTCCGCGTTCGCAATAACGGCGAGCAGAGTTCCGACTGGCGATGCGTCACCTTCGTTGGCCAAACGCTTGCGCAGCACTCCGTCACCGCGCGCGACCAGCTCCATCACTGCCTTGTCGGTCTCTACCTCGGCGAGCACGTCACCCGATTTGATCTGATCGCCCTCGTTCTTGTTCCACTTGAC
Source organism: Gemmatimonadaceae bacterium (assembly GCA_045803975.1). Lineage (GTDB taxonomy): Bacteria > Gemmatimonadota > Gemmatimonadetes > Gemmatimonadales > Gemmatimonadaceae > UBA4720. The sequence goes on along the minus strand of JBJMOA010000198.1, from coordinate 1,398 downwards.
GAGGCGACCTTCCTCCATCGTCGGTGAGAGCGCCTCCATTACCACTTTGGTTGCCATAGCAGCTCAGTCGAGGTACATGACTTTCTTGATCGCCGCAATCGTTTTGCCGGCGTCGGGCTTCGCGGCGCGCTCCAGGTTCTTCGCGTAAGGCATCGGCACGTCTTCCTGGTGCACTCGCAGCACCGGCGCGTCGAGATCGTCGAAACATTCGCGCTGAATGAAATCGACAACCTGCGAGCCCATGCCACAAATCTCCCAGCCCTCCTCGAGCACGACGGCGCGATTCGTCTTTTGCACTGAGCGCGCGACCGCTTCGACGTCCATCGGCCTCACCGTCCGGAGATCGACGACGTCGACGTTGATGCCTTCCTTGGCGAGATCGTCGGCAACCTTCATCGCGACGAGCACCATTTTGCCGTGGGTAATCACCGAGCAGTGGTCGCCTTCGCGCTTGAGATCGGCGACTCCAATTGGAACGACGTGCTCTCCTTCGGGGACTTCACCCTTGGTGTTGTAGAGCATCTCGCCCTCGAGAAACACAACGGGGTTGTCGTCGCGGATGGCGGACTTGAGCAGCCCTTTCGCATCGGCGGGCGTGCCAGGCGTTAGCACTTTGAGGCCGGGGATGTGCGCCAGCCAGCTCTCCCACGCTTGAGAGTGTTGCGCGGCAAGCTGCAGGGCCGCGCCGTTGGGACCGCGGAACACCATCGGCATCTTGTACTGGCCGCCTGACATGTAGAGCATTTTCGCGGCGGCATTTACGACTTCGTCGAGTGCTAGCAGTGCAAAATTCCAGGTCATGAACTCGACGATCGGACGCAGGCCTGCCATCGCTGCTCCCACTCCAACTCCGGCGAAGCCGAGCTCGGTGATCGGCGTGTCGACGATGCGCATCGGTCCGAATTCGTCGAGCAACCCTTTGGAGACTTTGTAAGCGCCGTTGTACTGCGCCACCTCTTCGCCCATGAGAAAGACGCTGTCATCGCGCTGCAGCTCTTCGCGGAGCGCCTGGGTCAACGCGTCACGGTAAGTGAGAGTGGCCATCAGGAGGTCGTATCCGAATAGATGTCGGTGTAGAGCTTCTCGAGCGGAGGCTCGGGACTCGCGTCGGCGAAATCCCACGCGTCCTGCGCGATCGCTTTCGCATCGTCGTCGATCTTGTGCATCTCGCCTTCGGTGAGCTCGCCTGCCTCGTACATCTTGTTGTGGAGCAGGATGATCGGATCGCGCTTCATGTTCTCTTCCAGCTCGTCCTTGGTGCGATACGTTCCGCTCACCGCGTCGGACATCGAGTGGCCCATGAAGCGATAGGTGCGAACCTCGAGCAGCGTCGGCGCCGAATCCGTGCGGGCCCGATCGATCGCTTCCTGCACGCAGGTGCGAACGGCGAAGACATCC
>JBJMOA010000197.1:0-3435 GCA_045803975.1 Gemmatimonadaceae bacterium | reverse complement strand
AAGCAGGCGGCCGGCAAGCCGCCCCGCTTCGGCGGCATCATCTACACCGAGAGCGCCGAGAAGGTCGCCTACTTCATCGACCGCTGCGACCGCTTGGGAATCCCGCTGCTATTCGTGCAGGACGTCTCCGGATTCATGGTTGGCACCGAGGCCGAGCAGGAAGGAATAATTCGCGCGGGTGCGCGCTTCGTCGAAGCGATGGCTACCGCCCGGGTGCCCAAGCTGGTGCTGACCGTGAATCACGCGTCGGGCGCGGGCTACTATGCCATGGCGGGACAAGGCTTCGACCCCGACTTCATTTTCAGCTGGCCGACGGGACGGATGGCGGTAATGGAAGGAGAGTCCGCCATCCAGGCGGTGCATGGGCCGGCGCTGGAGGCGGCGAAGAAAAAAGGCGGTGCCGTCGAGGCCGAGGTCGCCAGGGCCGTCGATGAAATGCGCGCCGACTATGAGCACCAGCTCGACGCGCGCTACGCCGCGGCGCGCGGGTATGTGGACGCGATAGTCTATCCTGAGAACACGCGCGAGATGCTGAGCCTCGCGCTCCGGGCGGCCCTTCACAATCCCGGACCGCACCTCGGACCCTTCGTTCTTCCGCCACACCTCGGCGAGGAGACTGTTTGAAGGAGCTTGTTCGAGTAGCAGCAGGACAAGGATTCTGGGGTGATGACCTCGATGCGCCGCGGCGGCAGGTAGAGGGCGGACCGATCGACTACCTGATGCTGGACTATCTCGCGGAAGTCACGATGTCGATCCTGCAGAAGCAGAAGGAGCGGGATCCGTCTTTGGGATACGCGCGCGATTTTGTCGGCGCGATGGAGAGCGTTCTTCCCGCGGTGGTCGAGCGCGGCGTGAAAGTCATCGCAAATGCAGGTGGCGTAAACCCACTCGCCTGCGCGGCCGCCGTCAAGACGATGGCTGACAAACGTGGAGCGAGCGGCGAGCTTCGCATCGGAGTTGTCACCGGCGACGACCTGCTCGATCGCCTCGACGACCTCATCGCCCAGGGGCACGCTCTCAGTAACATGGAAACCGGCGAGCCACTCGCCAGTGTACGCGATCGTGTACTGTCGGCAAACGCTTACATCGGCTCGGTACCCATCGTCGAGGCGCTGAAAAAGGGTGCGAACGTAGTGATCACCGGTCGCTCGACGGATACGGCACTGACGATGGCACCGCTGCGCTACGAATTCGCCTGGGCCGAGTCTGGGTGGGAGCAGCTGGCGGCAGGTATTGTTGCCGGACACATCATCGAGTGTGGTGCGCAGTGCTCGGGTGGCAACTGCCTTTACGACTGGCGCTCGATTCCTGACCTTGCGAACGTCGGGTACCCCATCGTCGAAGCCGCGTCTGACGGCAGCTTTGTCGTGACGAAGCATCCGGCAACCGGTGGGCGTATTACGGTGCCGACCGTGACCGAGCAGTTGGTCTACGAAATGGGCGATCCGCATTCGTACATCACTCCCGACGTCATCGCGGATTTTACGACGATCAGACTCGAGCAGACCGGTGAAAACCGCGTCCGCGTTTTCGCGATCAAGGGACGGCCACCAACGGACAAGCTCAAGGTTTCAGTGGCCTATCGCGCTGGATTCAAGGCAATCGGCACGCTGGTGTACGCGTGGCCGGACGCGCTCGAGAAGGCAGAGTTTGCCGACAGAGTTCTGCGTGAGCGTCTCGACCGCCTCGAGCTCCGGTTCGACCAGGTACTGACGGAGTTCGTTGGCGCGAATTCTACGCACGGCGCGCTCTCTGGCGATCAGAGGGCTGCTCCTGAAGTCCAACTTCGTGTAGGCGTGCGCGGCAATGATCGAGCGGCGGTGGAACGATTCACGCGTGAGATCGCTCCACTCGTGCTCAACGGTCCTCCCAGCGTGACTGGCTTCGCTGGCGGGCGACCGAAGGTGGAAGAGATCGTGGCATACTGGCCGGCGCTGATCGACAAATCAGTGGTACAAACCCGAGTAGACATCATTCAGTGAAAGTCCGCCTCGTCGACATCGCACACGCCCGCTCGGGTGACAAAGGGGATACCGCAAACGTCGGTGTGATCGCGCTGCAGCCGCGGTGGTACGATGTCCTCGAGCGTTACGTCACGCGTGAAAGCGTCGAATCGCATTTTCGCGGCATGCTCGAGGGCGGAGTCGACCGTTACGAGCTTCCGAACCTCAACGCGCTCAACTTTCTTCTTCACGGTGCGTTAGACGGTGGCGGAACACTTTCTCTCAAGACCGATGCGCAAGGGAAAGTCTATTCCACCGCTTTGCTCCGCATGGTCATTGATGTGCCCGACGTCGACGCCAAACGCCTCGGGCTCCCGGCAGCATGAAGAACATCCGCATGACCGCCGATGGGCCGATCGGCAGGATCACGCTCGCTCGTCCGGAGAAGAAAAATGCGCTGGATCGAGTAACCGCCGACGAGCTCGCAGAGGCGCTGTTCGCGCTGAGCGAGTCACCAGCCAGGGTGGTGGCGATAGATGGTGACGGTCCGGACTTCTGTGCGGGCGCGGACCTGTCTGCGCTCGAAAAGATGCTCGACGCTCCACGCGAAGCGCACATCGACGACGCGAAGGCGCTCGGCCACGTCTTCCACACGATTCGCCGCATGGAGAAGCCGGTCGTCGCGCTTGTCAGAGGGCGGGCGTTTGCGGGAGGCGCGGGTCTGGCCTCAGCCTGCGACATCGTCTTGGCGCACGAGGACGCCCAGTTCGCATATCCCGAGGTGGCGATAGGATTCGTCCCGGCGATGGTGATGACAATGCTCCGCCGTTCCGTTGGCGAGAAGCACGCTTTCGACCTTGTCAGCACCGGACGCGTACTCAGCGCTGATGAGGCCAGGGCAATGGGTCTGGTCTCGCGAGTGTTTGCGGCGCGCGAATTCGATCAGCTTGCCGAGTCTGTCCTGAACCAGCTCGCGGCCGCGCCATCGAGCGCGATGGCAGCGACGAAAACTCTTTTCTACAAGCTCGACACACTCGGTTTTCTGGACGGCATCTCGGCGGGGATCGTCGCTAATGCCGACGCCCGTTCGACTCCGGCATTCCGTGAGGGTGTCAAACGATTTACGAGTCGGAGGAAGGAAAACCAGTGAGCCCATTTACGATTGCGAAACTCGCCTTGATGCTGGTTGCCGCCATTCTACTCGCCTGGGGAATCAGAACCGACGACAGTCCGCTCCGCTGGGCTGGAATCGGATTCTTGTTCATCGCGCTGATTCTGCGTTTCTTCAAGCCGCGTAAGCCGCGCAAGCCGCCCGGAGTAGTCTGACCAACGTGGCCATGCCCATCGGGCCGCGCCCTACTACCATCGTCGACGCGCCTCGGCTTTCCAAAAAGCTCGGTGTCGATCTCGTTCTCGCGAGCGAGACGCTCCAGTACACCGGCAGCTTCAAGTTCCGCGCGGCCTACAATGTCGCGGCGAACGTGAAGCACGA
>JBJMOA010000196.1:0-15365 GCA_045803975.1 Gemmatimonadaceae bacterium | reverse complement strand
AACTCGAACACATCTACTTTCCGCTTACCGCGATGATCTCTCTTCTCACTGTTCTCGGTGACGGGACATCCATCGAAGCGATCACCATCGGCCACGAGGGAATAGTCGGCCTACCGCTCTTTCACGGCGTTGCGCGTTCGCAGGCCAGAGGCGTGTGTCAGGTCGAGGGAGCGCTGTATCGTATCCCGGCGCGGGAGCTACCGGGCCTACTCGAACAATCTCCAACTCTGACGAAAAAGCTCCACTGTTACTCGCAGTTCGCGAACGACGCGATGGCGCAGTCGGCAGCGTGCAACAGCATTCACCTCGTCGAGCAACGCTGCGCGCGTTGGCTCCTGTTGACGGCGGACGCTGTCGGCAACGACAGCTTTACTCTGACGCAGGACTTCCTCGCCCAGATGCTCGCCGTGCGGCGGTCGGGAGTCACCGTCGCAATGGGCGGCCTGGAGCGGCAGAACCTAGTCGCGACACGCTACGGCGGGGTAACGATCGCCGACAAGGAAGGCCTCGCGAAAATTTCCTGCGAGTGCTACAAGACGATCAGCGACCGCCGCCGCGAACTGATCGGCTGACGCCGGCTGGTCCTGCTTGCGCTGACAATGCCCACGGTACCTGCTGTGGGCATTGTCCTTTGTGGGCCGGTGAGAAGTCGCTACTTGTGCCAGATCACGAAGTCATCAATGTCAACGGTAAATTCGCAGCCCGAATACCAGGATACCATTGGTCCGGGGAACTGGAAGAGTGAGATGCCCTCGGAATTGTGATCGTAGTGATACGCGCTGTTATCCAGGACGAGCAGCCCATCGACCCAAATCTGCTCGTAGCCGCCATTACCGGTCACCACATGCAGCGTGTACTCATGCCAGCCACCGTCGGCCGTCGTCTTGAATGTCTTGTCCTTGCGGATGTTTTGCATGAAAGGATTTGGTTCGGCCGAGCTCGTATTGTCGTGTGATGAGAACTCGAGTCCTGTATTCTCGAACCCAGCCGGACCACCACGGAGGTTGCTCACGCCCATCGTGTAGCGCGGGTTAACGGCACGCCACGGCATGAACCACTTGAACCCCGACTCGTTGCGACCACCACAGGTCGGATCGGCCCCGGGCGACAGCCGGTACCAATAGCGGAAATAGATATCGGTCGTGGAAGGTACCGCGTGTTCGATGAGGTTGTCCCAGGAACTTGCCGTGTACGGGAATCGTATCGCCTGCCCGTTGTGACCATCAGTGATTAGCTGCATTACGCCGCGCCTGTTATAGGGAGCGACGAGCTCGGCCAATGACGATCGATTGAAGCTGTCCTGCCACAGTACGACGTCGCCGGCGCCAGGCTCTGGCGACGATCCGGAAGGCGGCGGCGGTGGCTCAGATACGGTCAGGGTTGCGCTCCCAGCTACGCCTTCGCTCGTCGCAGTGATTTGTGCCGATCCTGCTGCCACCGCTGTGACGACACCCGAACCTGAAACCCCCGCAACGGCATTGTTACTCGAACTCCAGGTGACAGCACGACCGGCAAGCACATTGTTGTTCGCGTCGCGCGTTGTGGCTGTTGCCTGGGTCGTTTGTCCAGGATTGAGGAGGGCTGAGGCCAATGCCACACTCACTGACGCAACTGGCACCGTGCCCGAGGTTGTTGATACGACCGTGATATTTGCGCTCGCGCTTGCCGACCCGCGAGTCGCAGTGACGGTGGCAGTGCCTTGAGCCAAACCGGATAGGACACCATCCGCCGAGATCGTTACGATCTGCGGATTGCTGGAGCTCCACGCAACGGTCCAGTTCGTGATTGGACGATTGCGCTGATCAAGCATGATCGATGAAGCCTGCGCCGTCTGTCCAACCGCGATCGTAGCCGGCGTTACCGAGACCGTAAACGAAGTGAGTCGAGTGGCGTCAGGCGGGAGGTCGTCGGAACTTATACCGCCCAAGCCAGTGATGCTGTCTTCTGAACACGAGAGTGCGCTCGTTACCAACAGAGCGACCCGCAAATAGCTGCGAAGTGTGCGGTTCATGGTGGCACCCATGAATCGCGCGACAACTTTCACTCGGGTCGCGACAAGACTCGATAAACGCTAGCCCACGCGAGACACGCGGAACCAGGCTGTAGTCGCAACCGGCAACGCCGCAGGGACGGCGCGCATTTATATACGTCAGGCGAAACAGTCGTTTCGTCATCGTAAGTGCGTTGATTTTTCGTGAAGCTGTCGCGCGATGTTGTGCGCGCAAAGTCAGGCGGAGGCGAGTAACGTGCCGCGTTTCGTTCTTACGCCGAATTCTTCGCCCATAGCTGAGCGAGCTCGTCCAGTACCTGGGCCAGGTTTGGTTTTTCTTCGAGTACCGGCGCGACGGGATCGGATCCCAAACGTTCGAGTCGATCCAGCGCCGTTCGAATCGTGTGCGTTCTTGGATCGAGTGAGTCGTTTATCTCGTCCCAGAGCATTGGCATCGAAACAGTAGCACCCGTCAGCGGACGAACGCTGAAGGGCGCGACGATCGTCTGGCCGTGCCGGTTCTGCAGATAATCGAGATACACCTTGTCGCCGCGCTTCGTCACGTGTCGCGTGATCGTCGCGATATCGCCAAGCTCCCGAAGTACGCATCGCGCGAGTAGCTCGCCGAGCATTCGCGATTGCTCGTAAGTGCATTGCCGGGCGAGTGGCAGCAGAATGTGCAAACCCGTCTTGCCCGTTGTCTTCACGTAGCTGGGCATTCCTACGGCGTCGCAAAGACGATGCAGCACCTGCGCGCAGCGAATCACGTCGGAGAAAGGTGCTTCCTTCGGATCGAGATCGATGACGCACCAGTCGGGCAGCTCGAGTGATCCGTCGCGACTTGCCCAGATGTGGAGCGGGATCGATCCCATGTTGGCGAGATACAGCAGCGCTTCCTCGGAGTCGCAAATGAAGAAGCGGATCTCGCGCTGGGTGTCTTCGCTCCAGACAGGAACGGTCCGCATCCATTCTGGCGCGAACACCGGCGCATCCTTTTGATAAAACGATTTGCCGTCGATTCCGTCGGGGAACCGCGTGAGCACGACTGGACGATTCGCGAGATACGGGAGCATCCACCTGGACGCTTCCCTGTAATACTCGATGAGATCGCCCTTCGTGTATTTCTCGGCGGGCCAGTAAATCTTCTTGAGATTGGTGAAGGCGATCTTCTTCTCGATGGGAGCCTTTGCCGGCGGGGCAGGCGGGTCATGCAGAGTGCTTGCGTCGACGTGTACACGTTCCCTGACCACCCTATCCTTTCCGTCACCGTCAGTCGTGTCGCTCTCGCCGACATCGTGGGAAGAACTCTGATCAATCGTGAAACTCCACGCCTGTCGCTCGCACTCGTGCGCGCGTTTGTCGTAGCGAAGCCGCGCGAACGCGGCGTGTCTTAGAAATCCGTCGGGCGTCCACTCGCGATATTTCACTTCGCAGACGTGGACCGGATCTACCCACGTCGTCGTTTTGGTGTCGGGAATGTGCTCGCTCGACAGCGGCTCGGCGCCTGGCGCGAGCACGGGTCCCGCGCACGCCGGCTCATTCCGCACGATTGGACCGAGCAGCCCGTTGAGCTCCTTCAATAGATCGTCGTTGAATCCGGTGCCAACGCGTCCCGCATATACAAGTGAGCCGTTTACGAAATCGCCGAGCTGGAGAGCGCCGAAATGCGAGCGACTTCCCTTCGGCTTCGTGAACCCGACGATCACGAAGTCGCCGGTCTTCTCCGCTTTGATCTTCAGCCAATCCTTTGAGCGGCCGCCCCTGTATTTCGATGCGGCACGTTTCGCGACGATTCCTTCGAGTCCAAGCGCGGTCACCTGATCGAGGAACGCTTGCCCTTCCGTCTCGATGTGATCGAGCCAGCGGAGCGCGCCGAGCTTGGGGACGACCTCGGTGAGAAATCTCTTGCGGTCCGTGAGCGGCAATGATCGCAGATCGAATTCCTCGAACGCGAGCAGGTCGAAAGCGTAGAACGTCGCCGGCAATTCGACCGCGGCGCGACGAATGTCGAGGGGCGAGCTCAGGCGTCCGCGCTGCTGCAGTCGCGCGAAGCTGGGAATCCCCTTGTCGTCGCAGACGACCACTTCGCCGTCGACGATGCACTCGTCGAATGGCAGCGCCTTGACGGCACGCGCGATCTCCGGAAAAACGCCAGTGTAGTCGTTGCCGTTGCGAGTGAGAAGAAGCGCTTCGCCCTTCGATTTGCTCGCGATCAGTCGATAGCCATCGAGCTTTAGCTCGAACAGCCAGCCGTCGCGCGTGAAGGCTTCATCGGAGGTCTCGCAGTGCATCGCCTCGACCTTGTGCGGATCGACCTGCCGTTTGTCAGCCCCCGCTTCCTCGAGAGCCTTCCGGATCTTAACGCCCGCATTGTCGCCCGCCATGATTTCTTCGACAGTGAGACCGGAGAGCACTGACTCTTCGGGGAACTCGTCGCCGGGCGTCTTCACATAGGCGTCACGCTCCTTGATCAGGAGCCATTCTTTCTCCGACTTCTTGATCTTCACGAGCGTCCACTTTCCGTGGAGCTTGTAGCCTTTCAGCTCGAAGAGGAGCTTCCCTTTCTCCAGTCCTTCCCGCCACGGTTCGAGCGGCACCCACTCGCCGCGATCCCAAACGATGACGCCGCCGGCGCCATAGTTACCGGCGGGAATATTCCCCTCGAAATCGCCGTACTCGATCGGGTGGTCTTCGACTTTGACGGCGAGTCGCTTGTCGTTGGTGTCGTAGGATGGTCCCTTCGGAACCGCCCACGATCTCAGCACGCCGTCCATCTCCAGTCGGAGATCGAAATGAAGATTTCGTGCGGCGTGCTTGTGAACCACGAAAAGATTGCTTGGCGCGTCAGAAACGGCTCCGAACGGCTCAGGTGTACGGTCGGGAGACCGCTTCGCGCGGTAGGAAGCGAGACTGTCGGCTGGTGACGCGGAGTTAGCTCTTGCGTCCATCGATGACATGAATAAGGATACGGTGGTCCGAGTTTTCCACGCAAGAAATATTTGTGACGTGACGAACTGCTCCGCCTGACACGCACGCCAACCCTTTCCTATTCCAGCTCATGCCAGCTCGCTCGATAGGCACCGCCACGATCTCCTTTGGACTGGTCTCCGTCCCTGTCAACATCTACTCGTCGTCAGAATCCAAGACGAGCGTGTCGTTCAACATGCTACATAAGAAGTGCGGATCCCGACTCAAGCAGCAGTACCTCTGCACGAAGGACGGCGACGTCGTGACGCGCGATGAGACGGTGAAGGGTTATGAGTTCGCGAAGGATCAGTACGTCGTTCTCACCGCCGAGGAGTTGAAGGCTCTCGAGGAGAAGGCGACGAGCACGATCGACGTCGTGGAGTTCGTTCCCCTCGCCGGTGTCGACCGCGAGTACCTCGAGAAGGTCTACTACCTCGGTCCAGACAAAGGTGGAGATCGCGCGTACCGTCTTCTTGCCGCGGCGCTCAAGGAAAGCGGCAAGGCTGCGCTTGGACAGTACGCGGCACGGGGTCAGCAGCATCTCGTTCTGCTTCGTCCGCTCAACGGCGTGCTGGTGATGGAGCAGCTGCACTACGCCGACGAGCTTCGTCCAACGACCGAGGTCACGATCCCCGCCGGTGAGGTGAAAGAAGCCGAGCTCAAGCTGGCGATGCAGCTGATCGATCAAACCTCGAACGAGGCGTTCGAGCCGACGAAGTACAAGGACACCGTGCGCGAACGGATGCTCGAGACGATTCAGCGGAAGATCGATGGCCAGGATATCACTGGTGACGTAACGCCGAGCGGCGATACGAAGATGATCGACCTGATGGAAGCTCTGAAGGCGAGTCTGGCGCGCGACAAGCCAACCAAGGGCAAGGCCGAAGCGAAGCGCATGGTCTCGTGAAGATTCTCGCTGGGACGAGTGGGTACGCGTTCAAGGAGTGGAAGGGGAATTTCTATCCGCAGGAGCTGAAGGAAGACGGAATGCTTGGCTACTACGCCAGCAAGTTTCCGGCGGTAGAGATCAACAACACCTTCTATCGGCTCCCGAAGGAGAACGTGCTGCGTGAGTGGGCGGCGCAGGTGCCGGAGACCTTCACCTTTGCGATCAAGGCGAGCCAGCGTATCACGCATTACGCGCGGCTCAAGGAAGAGTCCGCGAGTCTCGTCGACTTTCTGCTGAAGAACACGTCCACGCTTGGCGATCGACTTGGGCCAATCCTCTTTCAGCTACCGCCCAACCTCAAGAAAGATGTGGCGAGGTTCCGCGGATTCCTCGGGCTATTGCCTGCCGATCGCCGCTACGTGTTCGAGTTCCGGCACGAGAGCTGGTTCGACGACGAGATCTACGACGCGATGCGCGAGCGGGACGTCGCGATGTGCGTGGCCGAGCAGGATGATTTCAAGTGCCCGGTGGTTTCGACGGCATCGTGGGGTTACCTGCGACTGCACAAGCTGAATTACGACGATGCCGGTCTGGTCGAGTGGGCGAAGTGCGTGACTTCGCAGCAGTGGACGGAAGCTTACGTCTTCTTCAAGCACGACGAGACCGAGAATGGAGGGTCGGGACCTCCGGCAGTTGCCACTTTCGTGGGGGCGTGTATCGGGTCGTAGCGCTAGTCGTTGTCTCGTCGCACTGGACTGTACTCGTCAATCTCCGCTCAGTATCATAGGGTATGTCGTTCGAGCGACTTTCTGAGTCTTTGCAGCAACGCGCGTGGCTCGCGACAGTCGTGCTGGCCGGCTGCAGCGCCGCCACTCAGGGAGCGGCACGAAATTCGGCGCCCGTAGTTCAGGGGCCGAGCGCTGCCGCGGTCGCCCAGGCGCGAGCGGATAGTATTCGGCGCCCATATACCCAGGCAGATGTCGACTTCATGTCGCACATGATCTCGCACCACGCTCAGGCGATTGCGATGGCGCGGTTGGCGCCAAGTCACGGGGCAAGCCCCGCAGTGCTGAGATTGGCCGATCGCATCATCAATGCGCAGCAGGACGAGATCAACACCATGCAGCAGTGGCTGCGCGATCGTCTCAAGCCCGTTCCCGAGGCGAGCCCAACGGGGATGAAGATGGTGATGAACGGCGTCGAGCATGAGATGCTCATGCCGGGCATGCTGACGGAAGCGCAGATGAAACAGCTTGACGCGGCACGAGGTCCGGAGTTCGACCGGCTCTTTCTCACTTACATGATCCAGCACCACCGCGGCGCCGTCTCGATGGTCAAGCAATTGTTCGACTCCTTCGGCGCCGGCCAGGACGAGCTCGTCTTCAAGTTCGCCTCCGACGTGAACGTCGATCAGAGTACCGAGATCGCCCGTATGGAAAAAATGCTCATCTCCCTTACCCTCGGCGTCGAAGCGCCGTAGTCATCTTGTACTACCACCAGTTCGTCCCTTCGAACCAATAGAGGAATACCAATGGCACCCGCGTACCGAGTCCGCTCTACTCGTTCATCATTTCGTCCATTGATCGCGCCCTTTATGACGCTTTCGCTCGCCACCGCCGTTTTGACGGCAGCAGGTTGCGCGACAGCGACGTCGTCATCGCGCGCCAGCAACATTCCGCCGATCAGCAACATGTCGCCTGGCGAGCCCATCCCCGATCCACGCGTCGGGTTGCGCGCCGGGAAAACCGATGCGGGCACTGCCGCCTGGAACATGCGGGTTGTGTCGCAGACTCCGCCATCGGAAAAGTTCGCTGGCGTGACGAACTCTGACCTCGCGTTCATCGGATCCTACGCGATTCAGGGCAACTACAACGGCTATCAGGTATGGGACATCTCGGATCCGGCGCACCCGACGCTCAAGACCGGATACCTGTGCCCGGCATCGCAGAGCGACGTCTCGGTTTACAAGAATCTCCTGTTCGTTTCCGGCGAAGGGTTGAGCGGCCGCATCGATTGCGGAACGCAGGGCGTCAAGGACACGGTCAGCAAGGATCGTCTGCGCGGACTCAGAATCTTCGACATCAGCGACATCACCAATCCGAGAAACGTCGGCAACGTGCAGACGTGTCGCGGATCGCACACGCACACGGTGCTCGTCGATCCGAAGGATCCCGCCAACGTGTACGTCTACATCTCCGGTTCGGCGGGCATTCGCTCACCGAATGAGCTGTCGGGCTGCCTCCGCGGGTCTCCTGACTCGGTTCCCGAGACAGCGCTGTTCCGCATCGAGGTGATCAAGGTGCCGCTCGCTCACCCCGAACAGGCGGCGATCGTGAGCTCGCCGCGCATCTTCAATAACCTGATGGCGCCCGCGAGACACGGCGAAGCGCCTGAGGATATCGCGGCGAACGCAAAGGCCGTGGCGGAAGCGCGGGCAAAGGGCGGATTCGTAGCCAATATCCAGGGGACAGACCGGGTGCTTGGTCCGGGCTTCGTCACTCCCAGGCTCGACAGCATCGTTAAGGCTCGCGGCGGTACGGGAGCACCGACTGCGGCAGATACTGCTGCGTTGCGCGCCGCCCTGCCCGGCATCATCGCGTCGCTCGTTGGACCGCAGCCCGCGCCTGGCACTCCTCGTCCGGGGCCAACGCAGTGTCACGATATCACCGTTTACCCAGCGATCGGTTTGGCCGGTGGAGCGTGCGAAGGATACGGATTCCTGCTCGACATTCGTAATCCGGCGAATCCCGTGCGCATTGCCGCTGTCTCCGACTCGAACTTTTCGTACTGGCATTCCGCGACGTTCAACAACGACGGAACGAAAATCCTGTTCTCGGACGAGTGGGGCGGTGGTGGCCAACCGAAGTGCCGCGCGACCGATCGGCGCGAGTGGGGATCGGACGCGATCTTCACGATCGTCAACAACCAGATGCAGTTCCAGAGCTACTACAAGCTGCCCGCCGCGCAGACACAGTTCGAGAACTGTGTCGCGCATAACGGCTCGCTCGTCCCGATTCCTGGTCGCGATGTGATGGTTCAGGCGTGGTACCAGGGCGGCGTATCGGTATTCGATTGGACCGATCCGAGAAATCCGCGCGAGATCGCGTACTTCGATCGCGGGCCGGTGGATTCGACGAGGATGGCCAGTGGCGGATCATGGTCGGCGTACTGGTACAACGGATCGATTGTCAGCTCGGAGATCTCGCGCGGACTCGACATTTTCGAGCTCACACCGAGCCAGTATCTGTCGCAGAACGAGATCGATGCGGCAAAGTCGGTGCGCTACGACTACCTGAATACTCAGGGCCAGCCGCAGATCGTGTTTCCGCCGACCTTCGCGCTGGCGCGCGCGTACGTCGATCAGCTCGAGCGTTCGACGGGTCTCACTGGCGCGCGGATTTCCGCAATTCGTCAGGCGTTGAGTAGCGCCGAGAGTGCGTCGGGCGCGCAGCGTCGGGACGCGCTTACGCAGCTAGCGACGCAGCTCGAGGGTGACGCGACTGCTGCGTCGGACGCGGCGAAGGTGCGCACTCTTGCCAAAGCGGTTAGAGATTTAGGGGGAGTGTAAGAGGGAAGGGGGAAGGGGGAAGGGGGAAGCGGGAAGCAAGACTTCGCTTCCCGCTTTCTGTTCGCCGAATAGTCGACCTTGCTACGCGGCTTTCTGTAACGCGGGCTCGTAGGACTGACCGCGCTTCGGCGCCCACGTGCGGCGGTTACGGGCGACGAGGCCGGCTAGAATCCCCACTACCAGTGGAACGACGGCGCCGAACCCTGCGCCTTGGGCGATAGTGATTACCGTTGCGCCGGTCATGATGATGACAAGGCCGGCCGCGGCGAGTGATGTCAGCTCGGTGCGAATACGGGTGAGGCCGGGGAGGACGAGGCCGAGTCCGCCGAGGAATTCGCAGACGCCGATGAAGCGCATGAATTCACCGTTGAGGTGCGATTGGGCGGCCAGTACGTCGACGGGCATGATCAGTTTCGAGACGCCAGCGAAGAGGAACAGCGCGGCGAGCAGGATTTGGACGGACCAGAGGCTGATGTTGGCTTTTCTGGAGGTCGGGGTTGTCGATTGCATTGTCGGGCTCCTTCGGCTCGGGTTCGTGGGCCGTTGGTTTGTTCGGCCCTTCTACAAACACGTCGAACGAGAACTGCCCGGATCGACAACATCCCCTTCCCCTTCCCCTTCCCCTTCACTCTTCCCCTTCACTCTTCCCCCTTTCCCCTTCCCCCTTCCCCCCGTCCCCCGTCCCGCTTCCCCGCCTGTATATTTTTTTCCTCACTCTGAATCCTGAGGTCGTCATGCGTCGCGCGTACACTTCGCTTTTGCCAGCCGCATTCGCTTTACTCGCCTGCAACAGCAAAGCCCAGGTCGAGACCTCACGCCAGGTCAGCGATGGCGGAGTTTCTGTCAGTGGATGGACGGGGATGGTCGACCCGAACGAGGCGAAGCGCGGCGCGGTCCTTACCAGCGCGAAACTCACGAAAGAAGGCAATGACCTTCACGTAACGACCGGCCCGGCGCTCGCCTACTGGAATCCCGCCAACACCGCCAGCGGCGACTATACGGTGAAGGCGACTTTCACCGAGGCGAAGTACATGAACCTGAACGACCATCCGCATCCGTACGGCATTTTCATCGGTGGAAGCGACATGGGGACGGCGAATCAGAGCTACCTGTACTGCGCTGCTTACGGCAACGGAAACTTTATCGTCCGCGGATTCGGGCCGGCACCCTTCCAGTTGAATGGCGGCCGCGGTGAAGCGAACGCGGCGGTGCACAAGGCATCGGGCCCGGGCGCGGCGGTGACACAGGACATCGCAGTATCAGTCAAGGGCGACAACGTTCAGTGCGCCATCAATGGCCAAGTGGTGGCGACGTACAAGAAATCGGATGTCGTTGGGGCGGGCAAACTCAAGTCGACCGATGGCGTCTACGGGATCCGATTCGCGCACAATACCGAGGGCAGCGTCAGTGGGCTTACGGTGACGAAGCCATAGGATACGGAAGGCCCGGCGTTCTTGAACGACAACAAAAGGTGCCGGGTGCCGGGTGCTAGGTAATGGGTAGGAGGTAAAAGCGCGGACCTTACCTCGCACCCATTACCCAGTACCTGGTACCCGGCACCTTTTGTTGATTTTTCTCAGCCGCCATTGGAATCATTTCGTAACACGGTCGCTTATTAGCTTGGTCACGCGCGGATCGTCCTTCTGCCCAAGCCAGAACATTGCTCGGCTGCGCATCTGCTTGTCGCTGTCCTCGCGGGCGATGCGCAGAAGCTCGGTGATCGCCGCGTCGTCGTCACGCTGCGATAGAACGAATAGCGTATGCTCGCGGAGCTCCCGGTCGCGGGTCGCGCGGTAATAGGCAACGAGATCGCTCGTCGGCGTGGCATCCCGCTGACCGGCCCAGAAGATGGCCTTCTTTCGCGATTCGACCGACTGCGTTTCATCGCTTGCCTTCGCAATCAACCATGCCGACGCATCTCGCGAATGATCTCCCGCCATTCCCATGAGCACGGCGTCCTTGAGGCGAAGAGAAGACAGCCGCGGATAGATCTCGCGCAGATAAGCGAACTCGCGCGCCGGAATGTCCTCGCCGTGCGAAAGCGCAAAGATTGCGCGTGCGCGCAGACTTTCTTTTTCCCGCGCATTGTCGATGATCGTGTGCAAAGTTGAAATCGCGCGAGCGTCACCAGTCTGCCCGAGCCAGAAGACGGCGGAAATTCTGACCTTTGAGCTCCCGTTGCGCGCCATGTCGATCAGTGCTGGGACCCCAACACCGTTCTCGAGGAAGCTGAGCGCGGCGACTGCCGCCGTTGCGATGCCGTCCTCGCCAGGGCCGTGGTCGTCGTCATCATCATCGTCAGCCGAAGTCGATCGATCCTGGCGCGCGAAAGCCACGAGAGTGGGAACGACCGAAGCGTCGCCAACAAGCCCGATCCACTGGATCGCCTGCCGCCGCGTTTCCTGCGCGCGCGCGCCATCACGAGCGAGCGCGATAAGCCGCGGAACCGTACCCTGGTCGTCGGCAAGCACGGCGGGAAGGAGTAATCGATCCCGCTTCGGGCGTCCCTCCAGCAGGGGTACCAGCTCGAAGAAATACGCAGCTGCATCCGACGCTGAAACCGTTCCGAGATCGGTCACGCGAGCGGTCGTTCCACTCCAGCTGCCGCCAACATAGGTCTTGAGCTGCGTGACGCGGCCACCGGTCACAGTCAGCGCCACTCGAACCGGACCCGGCACACATTGCTCGGCGGTCCAGTGGCCGCCGAACGACTGCATCGACTCGGCGAAGAAAGCCTTTCGGTAGCCGATCAGATCGCGGCCGTCACCGCACGTGCCCGGCCTGCTCGCAAATTGGACGCGCACGACTCCATCGGGGGCGCGTGAGACTCTCTGCGCGATCGGATTCTGCGCCGTGCCGCTGGTAGAGGCGACGACGCTGCAAAGTGCAGCTACGAGGACATGAATGCGGGGCACTGCCAACTCCTGATACCGGTGGACGGTGATCCGGCGTTAAGGGCCGGGATACTGTTCGACAACCGGAGCTGGGATAGGGTTGAGCACTTCTTTTACAAGGATGCTATCGCCCGACACGTACGACGATATTCCGCCACCTCCCCTGATTGAACCGCACGACACTCAACAGGCACCGCGTGGCGTGGCCGGCAAAAATCGCCAGCCAGATGTCGATCGGATCGAGTGTGCTCGTGCGCTGGATCACGAAGCAGATGCCCAAGGGCACCACCATCTGCGAGATGATGGAGATATAGAGGGGGCTTTTCGTGTCGCCGGTACCCTGAAGTCCGCCCGTGTACGTGAGCGCGACGGCGATCAACAGCCCTGAGACGCTGAGTACTCGCAGAAGCTGCACTCCGATCTCGACCACGACTGGCTCGTTCATGCCGAATACTGCCAGCAGTTGTCGCGGCAGGAACATGAACAGGATCCCAACGAACGCCGCACTCGTTATTCCGATCCGCGCCGCGACATGCACCGCGGCGGCGGCGCGATCGGGGTTTCCGGCACCGAGGTTCTGACCCGCACACGCTGCTGCCGCGCCCATCAGGCCGACAGACGTCCACGTGATCAACGAGAAGAGCTGCGTATAGCAGACCGCGAACGCCGCCTGCGCTGCCGCGCTTTGCGCGAGCGATCCGATGAATGAAAGCATCAGCACGCCGCCGATGTTCATCGCGATGCCCTGAAAACCGGTCGGAAGACCAAAGCGAAACAGCTCGCGGATGATGGCCCAATCCGGACCCAGCCCTCTACCACGCGGAAACGACACCACCCACCCGCCGTTCCACAGCTTCCATAGGGAATAAACGGCGAGCAGACCCGAGGCGATCGACGTTCCCATCGCCGCTCCCTTCGTCCCGAACGCGGGAATGGGACCAAAGCCGCGGATGAGAATCACGTTCAGAATCACGTTCAGCGCGGTCAGACTGATCCCCAGGATCATTGGCGTCCGCGCGTCACCAGCCGAGCGCAGCGCGCCGCCGAGCATGAAGAAGACGAGCATCCCGCTGCTAAACAGGAACATGATGCGCAGAAACGGAAGCGCTTCCACTTTTACTTCCGGTGCGGCATTCACGAAATCGAGGAGCGCCGGCGCTGCGAAGTAGCCAATTGGCGCCATGATGAAAAGCGAAATGCCGATCGCGGTGATGAATGCCTGATAGACCGTTCGATCGACTTTGTCGTGGTCGCCCGCGCCGGCGAATCGAGCGACGAGCACGCTCATACCGCTGAATAGCGACGCGATGAAAATCACGACGATGAGAAAGATTTGCGAGCTGACACCGATCGCCGCGTTGGCTTTGAACCCGATCAGATTTCCGACGAGTGCTTGATCGACCATGCCCTGCAAGCCGCCGACGATGTTCGTGAGCATCGTCGGCCATGCCAGCTTCCACACCGCTGGCGCCAGTGGTCCCTCGATGATCGAGCGGTCGTACCGCCGTCGGTCGGGCTTTGTTGCCGCGTCGCTTGCGGCTGGTGCTGTTGCGGCGGGCGCCGGTGCGGTGACGTCAGTCAATACGCGTTACCGACCCGGCGGGGACGACCGCCGGCGAGCGATCATTGCATCGATGCTCCATGGCCCAGCGCCAGCGAACATGAAATAAAGGAAAAGAAAACAGTGGAGCACTGCCGGCACGCCGTAGTTGGTGACGGGCCAGAATCCCGACGGGAAATGCACTTGAAAATAGGCAACCGCCATCTCGCCAGCGAGCACGAATGAAATCGGTCGAGTCAAAAGGCCCAGCGTGAACGCGCCTCCGAGAAAGACCTCGAGATATTTTGCAACGTGAAACTCCCACATGGGTGGGGCCGGCATATTCAGCATCTGCGACGGAAACGGAGGATAGCCGAACATCTTCATCGTTCCCGCGGTGAAGAAAATGAGTCCCGTAAGGATTCGCAGCACACTCAGCATCCGCTGCGGCCAGGGCGACCGCGCCGGCTCAAATATCGACATGTAGGTTTTTACTCCCTGGAAGAATGCGCGGAGCTGTCTCCGCGCAGCGTGTTCACGAAGATTTCTTTTGTCGGTGTCCGCGCGCGTTGTCCTGGCGATTTGGTGCATCCACGTGCATCGCATCGACGGGACTCTTCGCTCGACCTTCGCCGGTGCGGCTGCTCGGCCGATCCTGTGCTTCCCTCTTCGCCATCTCCGCCGGCACTTCGGGGTCGCGTGTCGTTTTGCGCTTCGATCCAATGTTTCGACTAGGCATTGTCGTCTCCGTTCAGGTCGTCAGTCATTCCCAGCGCTCCGTCCGCTTGGGGTCGATGTTCCTGTTTCCAGGCCGTGGCTTGCCGCTCGCGCCAGCTCCGCGCTTGCCCTCAATCCTGGTGTCCATCCGTTCCTGATGCGAAGCCCGCCCGCTGGCTTCCTTGCGCTGCTTGCTGGCGCCAAGCGTCGCGCGTGATTCACTCGGGCGCTCGCCCTTTCTGCGCGCTTCTTTCGCCGCACGCCGACGCTGGTCGGCGTCGCCTTCGATATTTCGCTCCTGGCCTGCCATGATTCCTCCTCCGCGTTGGGTGGTAAGAAGCGGTCAACATTCGTACCAGTCCTTGTAACGGAACTACAAACTCAGAACTACCTGTTGAGAGTAATGGTTCCCTGTTATCCGTTCCGTGTCTCTGCGCAGAGACACGGCACCGAGAACACGTAACTATCACACGCAACAGGTAGTTCTGAGTTTGTTGTTCCGTTGACCTCGCTCATGCCCGAAGTGGTATGAGCGCCCGAACTCTCTGATCGCGCAGGTAGAGCCCGCCCCAGAGGAACAGTGCGACGTATATCGGAAATAGGGTGGTGCTGAACAACGGCGCGCCAATGCGAACCTGCACCGCTATCGCGCCCCCCAAGTAGCCGGTAAGGAGAATTGCGCCGAGCACGGACGTTCGCGGGATTAGATACAGAATCACACAAATGAGCTCGATGATTGCGATCGTCGCTGACGCGCTGATCGGAAATCCGAGCTGCTCAAACGCCGTTACGACGACAGC
>JBJMOA010000195.1:0-6417 GCA_045803975.1 Gemmatimonadaceae bacterium | reverse complement strand
CCTGGATCCGATAACTCTCCTCGGCCTCCGGATTCATCGCGATCGCGCGATCGAGGTGATAACGCGCCTGCTCGAACTTACGCGCGTACAGATAGCAGTAGCCGAGGCTTCGGCGAACGGAGATCGATGACGGATCGTTTTCCTGAGCCGTGTGCGCCTCGAGCAGGGCCTCGTCGAATTTTCCCTGCGAGGCGAGCATGAAGGCGTACCACTGGTGTGCGGGAGCGTAGCGCGGATCCAGCTCTATGGCGCGGCGGAATTCCTTGCCGGCCTCTTCCCATGCCCAGTCGTAAATAAAGAGGCTCCACGCCAGCGACGCGTGCGCCTCGGCGAGCGTATCGTCGAGTGCGATCGCCTTGCGAGCATACATCTTCGCCTTTTCATGCCCCTCGTGCACGGGCACGTTGCGGTAGTCGATGTGCAGCGAGTACGAATCGGCGAGGCCAGTATAGGCAAGCGCGTAAGTCGGATCGAGCGCGATCGCGTCTTCGAAATACTTGATGCCCTCGATGATTCCCTCGGCTGTCCGCTTGTTCCAGGCGTAACGCCCGCGCAGGTAGAGGCCGTAAGCCTGCACATTGTCGGTGTGACGATTCGGCGCGGCAGGCGCCAGATCGGCGAACGAAGTCGAGCGCAGCGTCGTGACAATCGTGCGGGCGATTTCATCCTGAATCGCGAAGACGTCGACGAGCCGGCGATCGTAGCGCTCAGACCACACGAGTCGCCCGTCATCACACGATGTGAGCTGCACCGTTATTCGAAGATTGTCTCCCGACCGTCGCACCGTTCCCTCGAGCACTTCCGACGCCTCGAGCAGCGCGCCGATCGCGCGCACATCCTGTGCTTTTCCCTTGAGCGCAAACACCGAAGTTCGCGATGCGACGCGAAGACCTTCGACTTTCGCCAGAGCGTTGATCAACTCGTCAGTGATGCCGTCGCTCAAATACTCGTTGTCGGGATCGGGGCTGGAGTTCACGAACGGCAGCACGGCGATCGTGCGTGTAGTCATCACGAACGGACGATTCGGCTCACTCCTCGCGGTATCGAGCGCGTCACAGAATTCCACGACGCTCGCGTAGCGTTGCGACGGATCCTTTGCCAGCGCCCGCTCGAGCACGCGCTCGAACCCGAGCGGTGCGTCGGGACGCAGACTTCTCAGCGGTCGCGGGCGCTCGGTGACCTGCTTCGCCATCGTGGCGCGCGGCGTCGCGCCTTTGAGTGGCGGCTCGCCGGCGAGCATCTCGTAGAACACGCACGCGAGCCCATACACGTCGCCGGGAACGCCGATGTCGGTCTCTCCCGATGCCTGCTCGGGGCTCATGTACTCGGGTGTACCGAGCGCCAGGCCGCCGAGCGTCAGCGCTTCATCCATGTTCCTCGCGCGCACGTGGGCGATGCCGAAATCGGCCAGCAATGCGTGGTCGTCGGCGAACAGAATGTTCTCCGGCTTCACATCGCGGTGCACGAACCCGTTGCGGTGCGCGTAGTCGAGCGCGGTCGCTACCTCGTGGGCGATGCGCAGCGCATCGTCGATCGGCAGCTTCTTCTCGAGGTCGAGCTTGTCGCGCAGCGAGCCACCCGGCACGTACGGCGACACGTAGTACAGCGCGCCGTCCGACTCGCCGGAGTCGATGAGCGGTACGATATGCGGGTGCGAGAGCTGCGCGGCGATACCGATCTCGCGGAGGAATCGTTCGGCGCCAACGGACGCGCCGAGCTCCTGCCGCAGCACCTTGATGGCTACTTTCCGCCTGTGCTTACGCTCCTCGGCGAGATGGACAGTCGCCATGCCGCCGTGTCCGAGCAGGCGCTCGATTGTGTAGCGATCGGACAGGGAATTGGCGAGCGAAATGGGGACGTCGGTCATCGCCCGGAATATAACTTCGTGTCGTTAGCGTTTTTTGCTCGAGCTGTCAGTATCCACCCGAGCGCGGGCGCGCAGGTCAACAGCAACTTCGGACGGGGCCAGGATCGCGCCACCGGTTTCCTCGCGCCCAACGCGGACGAATCGGGTGGGGGATCCGACGGTTCGCCGACCCTCGATACGAGGAGCGCTTAGCAGCCATTTATCCACTATCCACGCGCCGGATGCGAGCCGCCGAAATCGTGTGTACCCGCCACCCTCGAACTGGCTCATGAGGCCCGCGTTGATGTACCGAAACACAATCTCGCGCAGCTCGGAGGTGCGTTGGTCGACCCAAAGAACCCCGCTTATGTCCGCCAATTTCCGGCTTGGCACCGGTTCCAGCGCAACGCCGATCTGGCCGACACGGTCGGATTGGCGGACGAGGTGAAAGCAATGAGTGGCGGCGAACTGCTCTGATAACAACACGGTTTCATCGGGCGCGAAAAAAAGCCACCCGATCATCTCGTCGCCGATTACGTACCCCTTCGAGGCAAGCGTGTCGGGGTGGATCGCGCCAAAGGGTCGCTGGGTCGTAACAGAAAAGAAATTGGTGTCGGCGCTGATTATGGTGCCGTCGTTGTTGACCACTCTGCGGAAGGAGAGGCCGTGTCCGATCCCCGACAAATCCTGGATGGTCAGCTGGCTCGATCGCAGCGCCTTGTCTATTTCGTCCCAAACCGCGGAGAGCGCCTGGTTGTTCGGGTCGTTTCGCCGGCACTGGGATTTCGAATTGACGACAATGCTCTGAAGAACGACGCGTGGGCTTTCGATAGTGAGGACCAGCTCGGTCGTGCCCGTCAGCGTCACAGGGTTAGACACGAATGGCAGGTATCCGATGCGTCGAACTCGAACCCGATACGTTCCGGGTGCAGCGCGAAGGGTGCGCGTGCCATCTTCCCTGCCTAAAGCTTCGGCTACGACGCTATCACGCGAATCGAGGAGGGCGATAAGCGCACCACTCACCGAAGCGGCATCGGTGGCCTCGAGCTTGATGCGTAGCCCGCTCGGGTCCGCCTGACTCTCAGCGCTCGACGTAAAGACGCACGCTCCGAATATGGAAACGCACGTCAACCCTCGAAGTCTCACACCGGCATTCGTTATGTCGCCCTGCCCTTCCTGCGTCTGCTGTAATGGTGCGCTGCTTAAGCGCCGGGCGCAATCTTGAAGATTGTATTAGCGGACAAAAGGTATAGCTCACCCATGAAGTCCCTTCCAAACGATGTGACGCTGCTCGACGTCAGGCCCCAATCCTTCTGATCGACCGCAGCCCCGTTCTCGTAACGGAAGCTCTTGAGAAAACCGCTGCAGTAGTCGGAGTAGAAGTAGTGTCCGCGAATTCCCGGGATGGCGCTGCCGCGATACACGTATCCCCCGGTTATCGAGCAGCCGGCGGTGTGCGGGTAGTCGATGACCGGAAGCTCGAAGCCGGTCTGCGTGCAGGTCGATGCATTGTAGCAGCTCGCGCCCTCCATGACGTTCCAGCCGTAGTTCACTCCTCCGCGGTTGGCTGCGACTACGTCGACTTCTTCGCGTTGGTTCTGTCCAACGTCGGCAACGTAGAGCAGTCCCGTTGCCGCGTCGAACGCGTAGCGCCATGGATTCCGGAGACCCTTCGCCCATATCTCGCCGCGGCGGTTTGCCTGCCCGACGAATGGATTGCTCGCCGGAATCGCGTACGGGTCACCGCCGTCGACGTCGAGCCGGAGTAACGACCCCAGTAGCGAGTTGAAGTTCTGACCGTTGCCAAGCGGATCACCGCTGCTTCCGCCATCACCGAGCCCGGCGTACAACATCCCATCGAGCCCAAAGGCCAGAAGGCCGCCGTTGTGGTTGGGGTAGGTTGAGTGCGGTGCAGTAATGATCAACTTCGATGACGCCGGATCCGCGACCTCGGCGTTCGACGTCGTCGTGAATCTCTCGATGCGGATGTCGCCGTTCGTTTGCGTTGTGAAGTAGACGTAGAAGTAATGATTCGTCGCGTACTGCGGATGGAACGCGACGCTCAATAGCCCGCGCTCACCGCCACTGAGGACTCGGCTCGAGATATCGAGGAACGGCGTTGTCTGCAGCACGCTGTTTCGAATGACGCGAATTCTCCCCGACTGTTCGACGACGAAAATCCGCCCATCGTCGAGCGGCTGGGTGAGAAAGACCGGAGCCGAGAGTCCGCTCGTCACGAAGGGATCGAGCTGAAGCGTGAGTCCTGCCGGCAAAGGACCGCCGCCATCGTCCGGACCCGTCGAATCGGAGTGACACGCTCCGAGCGCGAGCACCACTACACCACAGCACAACGCACGAATCGCACGTGCCATCATCACGCTCATCGAGAGAGAACGAGGGGACTGTATATATTTCCGACGCGGCAAAACAATTCGCGCAACTCACATGCCTCGAAAAACAATTTTGACGACGCCGGTTGCCCGCGGGGTACCCGCTCGTCCGCACCGCGATTTTCTTCAGATCCCCGATTTCACCGCAAAGGAGATCGACGGGCTCTTCTCGCTCGCGGAAACGATGCGGAGAGGAAAGTACAAAAAGAAACCGCTCGCGGGAAAATCGCTGGCGATGATCTTCATGAAATCGTCGACGCGTACGCGGGTCTCCTTCGAGGTCGGCACGTGGCAGCTCGGTGGCCACGCCCTCTTTCTTTCGCCGCGCGACGTCCAGCTCGGACGTGGCGAGCCGATCGCCGACACAGCGCGTGTGCTATCCCGCTACGTCGATGGCATCATGATCAGAACCTTTGCGCACTCCGAGATCGAGGAATTGGCGCGGTACGCGTCGGTGCCGATCATCAACGGGCTCACCGACCTCGTCCACCCGTGCCAGGTTCTCGCCGATGTTCTCACCATCAAGCAACACCTCGGCGATTACAAGGGGAAACGCGTCGCCTGGATCGGCGACGGCAACAACATGGCGAACTCATGGCTCAATGCCGCGTACGTGCTTGGGTTCGAGCTGACGCTGGCGTGCCCCGAAGGGTATGACCCGAACCCGATGATCCTTCAGCGCGCGCAGTCCAAGGCGAGGGTGAGCGTGGTGCGCGATCCGGCGGAGGCGGCGAGCAAGGCGGACGTCGTCAACACCGACGTGTGGGCGTCCATGGGTCAGGAAGAAGAACAGAAGGTCCGCGAGAAGGCGTTCAAAGGATTCCGCGTCGACGAAGCGCTAATGAAGCGCGCAAAGGAGTCCGCCATTTTTCTCCACTGTCTGCCGGCGCACCGCGGCGAGGAAGTGAGCCCGGAAGTGATCGACGGACCGCAGAGCAGGGTGTGGGACGAGGCGGAAAATCGACTTCACATCCAGAAGGCGATCATGGCGGTTTTGATGGGTGGCGAACGGGTCTGAGGGATAACCCTCGAAGGGGCAAAAAAAACGTAAACAAAAGAGGACTCTTCGATCACAAACGTGCTTTTGCTAATCTGTCTGTGAGAAGGGGTTAAGAGGCTCTACGGGCCCATAAGTCCTGTTGAGCTTGGGAGGGATGGTCGTCTTATAGGTAACCCTCTGACTGAGAGTTACGATGCGCCGCCCGACCGCTGTTTCATCCCTTTTCAGCCTCCTCAAGCTGGCCTCCGCCGGAGCGATTGTTCTGGCCGTTGGCCTGTCTTGCTCCGATACGAACTCGCCCACCGCGGGACCCAACGGCATTGTCCGTATCAAGGTCAACTCGGTCGAGATCTACGTCCCTGACTCGATTGCGAATGCGCCGGTTGAGGAGAGTGCTTCGCGCGTCGTCCCAATGGGACCCTCCACAACCGTTCTCGCCTCGCCCTCCTCGGCATCGTTTGCGCTCGCGGGGAGCTGCGGCGGCAGCGGTGCCGCTCCTGGATACACAAAATCGAGAATTACCTTCGCTCCGGAGGCCACCCCAGTCTTCGCGGCGTACCCTCTAAAAGACAACGGGTACATCCCGGACTCCGACGTGCCCCTCGGATTCAGCTTCAACTTCTACGGGAACACCTACGACAGAATCACCGTTTACATGAACGGCTTCATCGGCTTTGGGCCGCGCCCGTCGGACGCCGTTTTGGAAACGGTGGCGAACGGCGGGGTCATCGCCCATACCGCGCTCCCCAGCAACATCATCGCGCTGGCTTGGACGGACTGGCGGCCTGACCTCGCTCCGGACGGAATCCGCTGGGAAACGCGTGGAAGCGCGCCGAACCGCAAGTTCATTCTTCAGTTCATCAACGTCCCCGAGAAGGCCGGCACTGGGATGCTGACCTCCCAGGTCGTGCTGTACGAGGGCACGAACGAAGTAACGATCAACACGGCTTCGATGTCCATCAAGAACACCAGCCACTTCGTGACCCAGGGCATCGAGAACGCTACCGGTACTCTGGCCGCCTACGACAGCGTGGCGAACTCAAAAGGTGTCGTGAGCCGGAGAGTCAAAAACTTCTTCAGCCTGACGGAAGATGCGGTTCGCTTCACGCCGATCAGCACCAAGGATGAAGTGCCGCCGACCTGGAAAACCGTGCCGACGAACCTCGAGGCGTACAATGATC
>JBJMOA010000194.1:0-73010 GCA_045803975.1 Gemmatimonadaceae bacterium | reverse complement strand
TCACTGGAATAGGGGACTTAAAGCCGCTAGGTTAAAGGGCTTATGCTGTCTTTCGACATACGCTCGCTGGAGCGGCAGGCCGTGCACGTGGACGGCGCTCTTCAGCCGGACGATCCCGTCTGGGAAGAGGCCGATGCCCGGCCCTCTGAGCCGATCCGGGTTACCGGCCGACTTTCGTCGGCAGGCGAGGGAAGATTTTACTTCACCGGGCGAATCGAAGGGCGCGTTGAGCTTCCATGCCGTCTGTGTCTGGAAAATGTCGACGTCGGGGTCGACGAGAAGGTACACTTCCTTCTCGCCGAGATCGGCGCAGATGAAGCCGAGGACCCGGACGTCTTTCTGTACGATCCGAATGCACGGATGCTGGATTTACGCGCGGCAGTAAGGGAGACCTGGCTGCTCACCGCGCCGGCGTACGTGCAGTGCCGTGAAGATTGCAGGGGTCTTTGTCCAACGTGCGGCACCAATCTCAACGACAGTAGTTGTAGCTGTACTCCGACGACATCCGACTCGCGCTGGGACGCGTTGCTCAAGCACCAAAGCAAATCGCACTAGCACGTCAAACACCTTAAGGAACTGAACCAATGGCCGTCCCGAAGCGACGCACATCCAAGAGAAAGAAGCGCGCACGCAACACACACAAGATCGCGCCCGCGATCGTCATTCAAAAGTGTCCGCGCTGCCAGAGCATGAAGCGCCCGCATCATGTCTGCGAAGAGTGTGGGTACTACGCGGGCGAACAGCGAGTAGAGCCGAAGGAAGCGTAGTTTGGCGCGAATAGCGTTGGATGCGATGGGGGGAGATTTTGCTCCCAAAGCAACAATCGCCGGCGCTTTACTCGCCCTCCTCGAGCTCGATCCTGCGCACAGCGTACAGCTCGTCGGTCAAACGTCGGTCATAGAGGCCGAGCTGGATCGCACCCTCGCCGACGAGCTCGCGCAGGCGGTGTCGGCGCGCAATCGCCTCCAGATCGTCGAAGCGCCGGACGTTATCGAAATGTCCGAGAAGCCCACTGCGGGTCTCCGCAAGAAGCCGAACAGCTCGATGATCGTCGGTCTCAAGCTACAGGTCGACGGTAAATCGGATGCGTTCGTTTCGGCGGGGAATACCGGCGCGCAGATGGCGTCGTCCGCGATGCTGCTCAAGCTCCAACCCGGGCTTACGAGACCCGCCATCGCAACGGTGTTCCCCACCGCGCGCAATCCCGTGATCGTCCTCGACTCGGGGGCAAACGTCGATTGCTCCACGCGGGAGCTATTGCAGTTCGCATGGCTTGGCGCGGTTTACGCTGAATGCATTTTCGGTCGCCCGAATCCCTCCATTGGGCTTCTCTCCATTGGTGAGGAACCGGAAAAGGGCAACGCAGTGGTAAAGGAGGCGCACGTGCTGTTTCAGAAGGCGGGATTCAACTTTCATGGAAATCTCGAAGGGCGGGATCTGCCCGCTGGGGCAAGCGAACGGGGGCCTTTCGATGTCGTCATCTGCGACGGATTCGTCGGAAACGTGGTTCTCAAATTCTACGAGGCTGTTGCTCCCCTGATCGTGAGGGTGTTGAGCGAGCATCCCGGCATCGATGCGAACAACGTGAAGGAAGCGCTCCAGGGATTCGACTCGACCAATTATGGCGGCGCGCCGCTACTCGGCGTGCGCGGTGTCAGCATCATTTGTCACGGTAATTCGCCACCGCGCGCGATCAAGAACGCCATCAAGGTCGCGGTGCGAGCAGTCGAGACGCGCATGAACGAGCAGATCGGGAAAAAGCTCGAAGCAGCTGAACCAGTTATTACCGCCGCTGCGGCGTCAGCATGAAGAGACCAGTCGCTGCCATTGTTGGAACCGGGCGTGGGCTGCCGAAGCACGTGATGACCAATCATGACTTCGCGTCGATCGGCATCGAGACGTCCCACGAATGGATCATGGAGCGCAGCGGTATCGCCGAGCGTCGGCTTGCGAAGAACGGAGAGACGACGGCTTCGATGGGTTCTGAAGCCGCGCGTCACGCGATGACTGCAGCCGGAGTACATCCCGGCGAGATCGACGTGATCGTGCTCAGTACCGCGACCCCTGATCGACTGCTTCCGGCAAACGCTGTCGACATCCAGGCGGAGCTGGGGGCAACACGCGCTGCGGCGTTCGACGTCAGCGCCGCGTGCGCGGGCTGGCTCTACGCAATGAGTACCGCCGAAGGACTGATCATGGCGGGAACGGCGGAGACGGTCCTCGTCATCGGGTCCGAGAAGATGAGCGCGATCGTCGACTGGCAGGACCGCTCGACATGCGTGTTGTTTGGTGACGGCGCCGGAGCTGCAGTACTGAAGCGGAGTCGCCACCACGGTAAAGGAATTTTATCCGCTTATATGCGGAGCGACGGAAAGCTCGCCGATCTCCTTTACCGGCCTGACGGGGGTGCGACGACTCCAATGACAGCGGAAGTACTGGAGAAGCGATCGCATCTCGTGAAGATGGCGGGCAGAGAAGTCTTTAAGCACGCCGTGCGATCAATGTCGGATGCGGCTGATCGCGCACTCGATGGCGCCAAGCTTACCGGTACGGACATCGATCTTCTGATTCCGCACCAGGCGAATGTGCGTATCATCGAGGCGACCGCGAAGCATGCGGGCATCGCGATGGACAAGGTTTACGTCAACGTCGATCGCTATGGCAATACGTCGTCGGCCTCCATCCCGATTGCACTCGACGAAGCCATCGAATCTGGCAGAGTCAAGGAAGGCTCGACGGTGATGATGGTCGCATTCGGCGCCGGATTTACCTGGGCGTCGATGGTCGTACGCTTTTAGGCGGTGGACATAGTTCTTCTCTTTCCCGGACAGGGCTCGCAGAAGCCGGGCATGGGTAAGGACTTGGCGGAAGCGTTTCCGGTCGCGCGCGGAGTGTTCGGTGAAGTCGACGCCGCGTTGGGCGCGGATCTGAGCCGGCTCTGCTTCGATGGCCCGGCCGAGGAGCTCACGGCAACCCGGAATGCGCAACCAGCGCTATTTGCGCATGGAGCGGCGGTTTGGGCGGTCACGAAAGAAACGCTTTTTCCGCACGTGCGCGCTGCCGCCGGACACTCGCTTGGAGAATTCACCGCGTATCACGCTGCCGATGCGGTCAGCCTGCCCGGGGCTGCCAAGCTCGTGAGAAGACGTGGCGAGCTGATGTTCGACACCGGCTCCGCGCGGCCCGGCACCATGGCCGCCATTCTCGGCGCGACGACCACTCCGGTCGAAGAAATTTGCCAGCGCGCCAGCAAAGAGGCCGGGCTCGTGGTGCCGGCGAACTTCAACACCGATGAGCAGGTTGTGATCTCCGGTGAGATCGCCGGAGTAGAGCGTGCGATGGAGATCGCGAAAGAAGCAGGCGCCAAGCGGGCGATCAAGCTTCCCGTGAGCGGCGCGTTTCATTCTCCGCTGATGGAGCCCGCGGTAGTCGGACTCACCGACGCGATCGCCACATCGGCGTTCACCGACCCGGTTTTTCCGGTCTTCTCGAACGTGACAGCGGACGCGTCCACGACGGCGACCGATGCCAAAGATCTCCTGCTGCGGCAGCTCACATCGCCGGTACGCTGGTCGACGGAGATCAGAAACATCGCTTCCCATTTCCCTGACGCGTTGTACGTCGAGATGGGGCCCGGGAATGTCCTGAGCGGCTTAATGGGTCGCCTCGTCAAAGGCGCGCGCACGGTCGCGTGCGGAACGGCTGCGGACGTCGAGAAGCTGCTACCAATGGTCGCCTGATGAAAATCGATCTGGCCGGGAAGAACGCGCTCGTAACCGGAAGTACGCGCGGAATCGGCCGCGCCATTGCGGAAGCGTTTGCGGGAGCGGGCGCTCGCGTCGCCGTTGTTGGTCGTGATCAGCAGCGCGCGGACGATGCCGCCGCGGCGATCGGGAACGGCTCAAAAGGTTTCTCGGCTGACGTGTCCGACACAGCCGCGGTGGCAAGGTTGGTTGAGGATGTCGAGAAGTCTTTTGGATCGATCGAAATCCTCGTCAACAATGCCGGCATCACACGCGACAACCTCGTGATGCGTCTCAAGGACGATGACTGGGACGCCGTGCAAAACGCCAATCTGCGCGGTGCATTCGCGGCCATTCGCGCCTGCTCCCGAGGGATGATGAAGAAACGAAGCGGGCGAATCATCAACATCGCCAGCATTGTCGGTTTGATCGGCAACAAGGGACAGGCCAATTATGCCGCGAGCAAAGCCGGCTTGATCGCGCTCACAAAATCGGTCGCCAAAGAGCTGGGATCGCGCAACATTCTGGTGAATGCAGTCGCGCCTGGATTCATTGAAACGGAAATGACCGCGGCAATGACCGCGGAAGCACGCGATGCTTTGGGCAAACAGATCGCGCTCGAACGCTTGGGTACGGTACAGGACGTGGCAGCGATGACGGCCTTCCTGGCGTCGGACCTGGCGTCCTACATCACCGGACAGGTATTCGTGGTGGACGGCGGGATGGTGATGTAGCCGGCCGTAGGCGGCTGTAACTTTTTATCAGATATTCGGTTAGGTATATTTCAGGACACCCCACAAACCCGAGGACATCCATCAAATGGCCGACAACTCCAACAAGGTCAAAGACATCATCGAGAAGGAGCTCGGTGTCGAGCGCGAGAAGCTTACGAACGAAGCAAGCTTCATCGAAGATCTCGGCGCCGACAGCCTGGACATCGTCGAGCTCGTGATGGAGTTCGAGAAGGAATTCAACATCGATATTCCTGACGAGGACGCCGAGAAGCTGCGCACCGTCGGTGACGCGCTCGGCTATCTGAACCAGAAGGTCGGAGCGTAATGAAGCGACGAGTCGTCGTCACTGGCATGGGGGCCATTACCCCCGTCGGCAACGATGTGGCGACGACCTGGAAATCCCTGATCGAAGGGAAGTCGGGCACCGCACCCATCACGAAGTTCGACGCTTCGAAGTTCCCGGTGCGCTTTGCTGCGGAAGTGAAGGGATTCAACCCGCTCGACTACATGGACCGCAAAGAGGCGAAGCGCGCTGATCAGTACACGCAATACGCCGTGGCCGGCGCGCGACAAGCCATGACGGACGCCGGTCTCGTCGAACGCAATGGGATGGACCCCGACCGCATCGGCGTCATCATCGGTAGCGGCATCGGCGGTCTCAAGAGCTTCGAAGAGCAGCACGACGTTTACCGTGAGCGAGGCGTTGGGAAAATCTCGCCGTTCTTCATTCCGATGTTCATCGCTGACATCGCGGCCGGCATCGTCTCGATGCAGTGGAATGCAAAGGGGCCAAACTACGCCACTGTATCGGCTTGCGCCACGAGTGCTCATGCGATAGGTGACGCTTTCCGCACGATCCAGTACGGCGATGCGGACATCATGATCACCGGCGGTGCCGAGGCGACTGTTACGCCGATGGCGATCGGCGGTTTCGCCAACATGAAGGCGCTCTCGGAGCGCAACGACAGTCCCGAGACTGCTTCCCGCCCGTTCGATGCAACGCGTGATGGCTTCGTGATGGGCGAAGGGGCCGGCATCCTCATACTGGAAGAGCTGGAACATGCCCTCAACCGCGGCGCGAAGATCTACGCTGAGATCGTTGGATATGGTGCAACGGGTGATGCGTACCACCTTACGGCACCAGCCCCTGACGGAGAAGGCGCCCAACGCGCGATGAAGCGGGCGTTGAAGGACGCCGGTCTCGAGCCGAAGGACATTCAGTACATCAACGCCCATGGCACGTCCACGCCGGCGAACGATTTCAACGAGACGCGCGCGATCAAGGCGGTGTTCGGCGACGATGTGAAAGGCGTGAACGTCAGCTCGACCAAGTCCGCGACTGGACACATGCTCGGCGCGGCGGGCGCAGTAGAAGCCATCGTAAGCGCGATGGTGGTCGGCAACGGCATCATTCCGCCGACGATCAACTACCATCACCCCGACCCCGAGCTCGATCTCAACTACACCCCGAACACCTGCGTCGACCGCGACGTCGATGCCGTTCTCAGCAACAGCTTTGGCTTCGGTGGTCACAACACCACTCTGGCCATCAAGCGCTTCGAGAGTTAGGGCGTGAGCACCGAGATGTCCCTGGACCTCGGAAAAATCAGGGACCGTGACGTGCGAGCGGTGGGCGAAAAAGTTGCCGCGCGTGCGCGACTCTCTAACGCCGACGCGGCAATGCTCTTCACCTCGCCTGACTTGCTCGGCGTCGGCATGCTCGCCGACTACGCGAACCGTCGACGGCACGGTGACGTCGTTACATTCGCCGCGAATCAGCACATCAATCCGACGAACGTCTGCTACCTTCGCAAGACGTGCGTCTTCTGCTCGTTTGCACGACTGCCGAAGGAAGAGGGCGCCTATCATTACACCCTCGACCAGGTCTTCGCCGAAGCAGAAACAGCCGCGAACGGCCTGACGAAAGAGTTTCACATCGTCGGCGGCCTCGACATGAAAGCGGGGCTCCAGTACTACAGCGACATGTTCCGGGGGCTGAAGGCGCGGCATCCCCAGGTCCACATCAAGGCACTCACCGCCGTCGAGATCGCGCACATTGCGCGAATCGACAAGATGTCGATCGAGGATGTTCTCATCGCGCTGCGTGACGCCGGACTCGACACGCTACCCGGCGGCGGGGCAGAAGTCTTCGGCAAAGGCGTAAGGATGACGATCGCCGACAAGAAGCTTGCGGCCGAGGATTGGATAGAAGTCCATCGCACCGCCCATCGTCTTGGCATTCGCTCCAATTGCACGATGCTATACGGACACGTCGAGTCGATCTCTGACCGCGTCGAGCACCTCGCGATGCTTCGCGACCTTCAGGACGAGTCGCACGGCTTCCTCGCTTACATCCCGCTCGCATATCATCCGGACAACAATGCGCTGGGGATAGAGCTAGGACGACAGGGCACTGCGACCACTGGCTTCGACGACCTGCGGAACCTCGCGGTTGGCCGCCTATTCCTCGACAACTTCGAGCATATCAAGACCCACTGGATCATGGTCACGCCTTTCTTATCGCAAACGTCGCTTGCGTTTGGAGTGAATGACCTGGAGGGTACCGTCGTCCGCGAGAAGATCTACCACGAGGCTGGGGCACACACCGCTCAGGGTCTGAGTCTGGACGAGATCCTCGACCTGATTCGCTCGGCTGGAAAGATCCCCGCGGAGCGCGACTCGTTTTACAACATTCTCCGCGTCTTTGGCGACACGCCGACGACCGCCGCGGCGGCATGATGAAGCTTCGCCGTTTTTCACCGTTCTCGGCGCAATGAAGATAGGCCGCATCCCTTACATCAACTGCTATCCGGTTTACGGTGCGATCGACCGCGGCATAGTTCACCTCGACGCCGAGCTCGTTGACGGAGTTCCCACCGACCTCAATCAGCGGATGGGTCGCGGCGAGCTCGACATCAGTGTCGTGTCGGCCGTCGAATATGCGCGTGAATCCGCGCGTTATCTTTTGCTCCCCGACCTCGCGATCTCCTGCGACGGTCCAGTTCGCAGTGTAATGCTTTTTTCGACGCGACCGGCAAGCGAGCTCAATGCCAGGGACGTCATTGTCAGCCGTAGCTCGATGACGAGTGTCGCGCTGCTGGAGCTGCTGTTCGAAAATATCTGGCGCGCGAAGCCCCGCTTTATCGCGGGCGACGCCGAGGTTAGGGATGTCATCGAATCCGAGGCCACCGGCGTCGACGCCCGGCTCGTCATCGGCGACGCCGCGCTCGTGCTCGGGTCCAACCGCCGTCAACGCTATCCCTATGTGTACGACCTCGGCGAAATGTGGAAGGAGTGGACTGGCCAGCCATTCGTGTTTGCAGTTTGGGTCGCGCAACGATCGACCAACGTGAAGGACGCCCTCCTCGCTCACGCGAGCCTTATTGCGTCACGCGATTGGGGGCTTGCCCATATACCCGTTCTTGCGCGGCAGGCGCAAACAGCAAGCGGTGTAAACCTCGACGTCTGCGTCGACTACCTTTCAGGCCTCGATTACGGCTTGTCGTATCCACACCTTGCCGGGCTTACCGAGTTCTACCGCCGCCTGGTGGAACGGGGACGTATCCCAAATGGCACCTTGACCTTTCTCCCCGCCGCATGAGCGAGACTCGCGACCTGCTCGACTTCTACACCAACGCTTCGCTCCTCGAGCTCGGCGCGGAAGCCGACCGTGTACGTCAGGAAAAGCACCCGGGGAACACGGTCACCTACATCATCGACCGCAACATCAACTATACGAACGTGTGTGTTGCGGATTGCGGATTTTGCGCGTTCGCGCGGCGGCCAAAACATGGCGAAGGCTACACGCTCTCGTTCGAGCAGATTGGCGCCAAGATCGACGAGCTCAAGGCGCTGGGCGGCGTTCAGATTCTGATCCAGGGTGGTCACAATCCGTACATCCCGTTCGACTGGTATCTGGACCTGATGAAGTACATCAAGCGAAATCATCCGATCCACATTCACGGTTTCAGTCCGAGCGAGATCGATTTCTTCGCCAAGCTGTTCAGAATGGAAGCGGTCGAGGTAATTCGCGAGCTGCGGAAGGCCGGCCTCGACTCGATTCCGGGTGGTGGCGGCGAAATTCTTGTTCAGCGAGTACGTGACATCGTCGCGCCAAAGAAGGCGGGCGCCGACCGGTGGCTCGAAATCATGGAGTTGGCGCATAACGAGGGCATGAAGACCTCGGTCACGATGATGTACGGACTTGGAGAAACTCTCGCCGAGCGTCTCGAGCACCTGCAGCGCGTGAGAGATGTGCAGGCGCGCACGGGCGGCTTCACGGCTTTTATCTGCTGGCCGTTGCAGCCCGAGAACACGCCAACCATGTCGCACCAGCCGAAGACAGGCGCGACCGAGTATCTACGGACCGTTGCGTTCGCGCGCGTGGTACTCGACAACGTGCCGAATCTCCAATCGAGCTGGGTGACCATGGGTATGAAGATCGGTCAGATCGCGCTGCGATTTGGCTGCAACGATTTCGGCTCGCTCATGATCGAGGAGAACGTCGTCTCCGCCGCGAACACGACGCATCGAACGTCGACGGAGGAAATGGAGCGCCTCATTCGCGATGCGGGCTTCGTGCCCGCGCGGCGCAAGCAAGACTACACCCTACTCGATCCAGTCCCCGCAATCCGCGCGGATGCCGCATGACGACCGCGCGACCATTCGCGTCGGCATTGGCTACGACTCACATAGGTTCGCCGCCGGTCGTCCACTGATACTCGGCGGGGTCGCAATCCCCTCGGACATCGGCCTGATGGGCCATTCCGACGCCGACGCGATATGTCATGCCCTCACAGACGCGATTCTCGGCGCCGCGGGGCTCGGAGACATCGGAGAAATGTTTCCTGACTCAGATCCCGCCAATAAGGATCGAGATTCGATCGGGATGCTCGAGGCGGCGGTGCGAAGGATTTCGACTGCCGGATACCGTGTACACCAGGTAGACGTGAGCGTCGTGGCGGAAACTCCGCGGCTCTCGCCCCACCGCGACAAGATTCGGGCGCGACTCTCCGCCGCACTCGGTATCGATTCGTCGAGTGTGAGCGTCAAAGGAAAGTCGAACGAAGGCATGGGCTGGATCGGGCGCAAAGAAGGTCTCGCCTGCATCGCCGTCGCCACTCTCAAAGGAAATCGGTAAGCAGAATGCTTCAGTCGTTGAGTGGATGGCTGGGTAACCTGCCCCTGGGGTCGTTGTACGCTGCGATTGGCGTGCTCTCCGCGTTCGAGAATTTCTTTCCCCCGTTTCCGTCGGACGCGGTGATCGCGCTGGGAAGTTTTCTTGCCGACCGTGCCGGTGGCTTGCCATTTACCGTGTTTTTCCTTGGGTGGTTCGGCAACGTCGCGGGGGCCGGCGCCACTTACGTCCTTGGCCGCCGCTACGGGGCTAAGGTATTTCTCCGCCGCATCGAAAGGTACGCTGGCCCGGATGCCGAGGCGCGTATTCAGGCGCTCCACAAGAAGTACGGGTTCCTCGGGCTGTTCGTGAGTCGCTTTTTGCCGGGCGTGCGAGCGATCGTCCCTCCATTTGCCGGTGCAATCCGGCTGCCGGCCGTCAAAGTGATGTTCGCGATCGCGAGCGCGTCCGCAGTGTGGTTTGGTTTGATTACGTTTCTGGCATTCCGCGCTGGCGACAATTGGGATCTGGCGCAGAAGTACCTGGTCCGGTCGGGCAAGGTCGCCGGAGCAACGGCGACGGCGATCGTTCTCCTCGCAGTCGGGATCTGGCTATGGAAGGCCCGCTCCAAGAAGAGTGAATAAGCAGGAGCTGGACGACGCAATCGCGCGGGCATTTTATGTCGAGCGGTTCGATGATTTCCTCGCACTCGAGCGCGGCGCATCGGTGCAGACGAGCCGCGCGTACAAGCTCGACGTTGCACGTTTCGTCACATACGCCGCCGTCAAGGGCGCGTCATCGCCGCTCGACGTCGGCGCGCGCACACTCCGCGAGTTCGTGTACCATCTGAAGGATCTCGGCCTGGCTCCCGCGTCGATCCGCCGCAATGTCTCGGCGGTTCGGACATACTTCAAGTTCCTGCTCGCCGAGGGGCACGTCGTGCGCGACCCGAGTGAGCGACTGGAGGCGCCAAAGCGTTGGCGCACTTTGCCGGAAGTGCTCGGCGTCGAGGAGGTCGAGAAGCTGCTCGCCGCTCC
The DNA here is from genome assembly GCA_045803975.1 of Gemmatimonadaceae bacterium. Classification (GTDB taxonomy): domain Bacteria; phylum Gemmatimonadota; class Gemmatimonadetes; order Gemmatimonadales; family Gemmatimonadaceae; genus UBA4720. Next base: position 62,380 of record JBJMOA010000194.1, on the reverse strand, counting down.
ATCGCTGGACGAGCCATTGGCGTTTCGCGACCGCGCGATGCTCGAGCTCGCGTACGGCGCCGGATTGCGGGTATCAGAATGGATTTCGCTCACCGTCCGCGACGTGATGCTTCAGGATCACCTCGTTCGCGTGTTCGGCAAGGGCGCCAAGGAGCGTCTTGTCCCGATCGGTCGACGCGCAATCGGCGCGATCGCGATCTATTTGCGGGAGCTGCGTCCCTCACTCGAGAAAGGCGAAGGGAAGGGGGTGCTGTTCCTCAATGCACGCGGGCAACCGCTCTCACGGATGGGAGCGTGGAAAATCCTGCGGAAGTACGTCGAGCAATCCGGAATTACGAAGCCCGTGTCGCCGCACACTCTGCGTCATTCCTTTGCCACGCACCTTCTCGAGGGAGGAGCAGACCTGCGCGCCGTGCAGGAAATGCTCGGTCACGTGGACATATCGACGACGCAGATCTACACCCACGTCGATCGCGAGTACCTCCGGTCGGTTCACAAGCAATTCCACCCGCGGGCCTGACGCGCATCGATCAATTCCGAATAATCAAATGCTGCTTGTCCTAGACAACTACGACTCCTTCACCTACAACCTCGTGCAGTACCTCGGCGAGCTCGGTGAGAATCCGATCGTCAAGCGCAACGATCAGATCACGGTTGAGGACATCGGCACGATGGGCGTAACGCGAATGGTGATTTCTCCTGGGCCGTGCACACCATCGGAGGCGGGAATTAGCGTCGCGGCGATCAAGAGATGGGGCAAGTCTATTCCTATCCTTGGCGTTTGTCTCGGCCATCAGGCGATTGGTGAAGCGTACGGCGGGCGAGTGGTCCGCGCGCGGACACTGATGCATGGCAAGACGTCCTCGATCACGCACGATGGAAGGGGCATTTTCCGCAATGTGCCGAACCCGCTGGAAGTGATGCGCTATCATTCGCTGGTGGTCGAAACGTCGTCACTGCCGAGCGAGCTGGAGGTCGTCGCGCGTGCCAGGGACGAGCCCGACGAAATCCACGCTGTCAGGCACCGTGAGCATCCGGTATGGGGCGTGCAGTTTCATCCCGAATCGATTCTTACCGAAAGTGGTAAGGAAATCCTGCGCAACTTTCTCACGATCAACCCATGACGCGTACCAGAGTCGCCGTCCTGACGATCGCGCTCGGCGTGTTCGCCGTCACAGCCCGCGGTCAGGATACGACGGCGGTAGACACCGGGTATGTCGAGTACCGCGAATCGCCGATTTCGCTACCGCTTGGCCTGGGCTTGCGAATGCCGTCATACGATCGAGTGAACGGTCTCACACTTCCCTGGGGGCCGAAACTCGAAACCGGTAACGGCAGGTTCGACATCGACGCACTCGTCCGCTATCGATCAAACCTTGGGCAGTGGGACCCTTCGCTCGAGGGAAAAATTCGTCCGAGCGGCTCAAACGAGCTGAGGTTCTCAGTCGGGAGAGGGACATTCACAAACGACGCCTGGATTCGGGACGATCTTACGAATTCCGGGGCAGCGCTGTTCGTCGGTAGCGATGCGCGCAATTACTATCGCGGCGATCGTGCAACCGCGCGCTTTGCAACGACATTCATGGGTTCGTCCACGTCGTTGACGCCGTTCATCGGCGGACTCATCGAGCGTGACTGGTCCACCGGCTCACTCGCGCCGACTAAATCTCCGTGGAGTTTTTTCGGGCGAAAGGGAAGCCTGCGAATGAGGCGGCCAAATCCGCGTGTTGCCAAGGGCCACATTAGCTCGCTCATCGGCGGTACGCGCCTCGAGTTCGTGCGCGGCGATCTGGACAGCAAGTTCGACGCGATGCTCGAACGATCGTTGCAGACTAGCCTCGAGGCCGACTGTGTTGGTGTTCCGGTGGGAGTGACCTGCTTTCAGCCAGGTGATTCGTTTACGCAAGTGACACTCGACGGACGTATTTCCTTTCCCACTTTCTCCACTCAGACATTTGCGTTCAAAGGCCACACTGTGCTGACCGGCGGAGCCGGGATTGCGCCCGCCCAGCGCTTCGCTTATCTCGGCGGTGCGGGCACACTAGCCACCGTCGATCAATTGGCGCTCGGAGGCGATCACCTGCTGTACGTGCAAGGCGACTACATCATACCGATCAACCGCATCCAGCTTCGCTACATCGGTAACCCGTTTCTCGGTCTGCGATACTCGGCTGGCAACGCCGGGGTGGATAGCTTGCCCTCCCTGGTTCAGAATCTGGGAATCGGAGTCGGGGCTGGCTTGATTCGCGTCGACTACACGATCGATCCCGCGCGCAACCGCTCACCCTTCTCCAGAAAGTCAGCGGTCACGTTCGACCTCTCTCTCTCGCTCTAAGCGAGAAGTTTGCTCCGCCTCCGCGCGGTTGGTATATTACCGAGCGTGACTTTTGCATCGTGTCGCGCGAAAACGGGTGGGTAAATGGGGACGCTAGTAGTCATTCCAGCGCGCCTCGGCGCCATGCGCCTCCCCCGCAAGCCCCTCCGCCTCCTTTCCGGACTCCCCCTCATTGTCCGGGTCTGGCAACGAATCTCACAAATGAACGTCGCTGATACGGTTGTCGTGGCGACGGATGACGAATCAGTCGAATCCGCAGCGCGCCAGGCTGGTGCGGAATGCGTCATGACGAGCGACAAGCATACGTCGGGCACTGAGCGCGTCGCCGAGGTTGCCGATCAGCCACGCTTCAGGCGTTTTGACACCATCGTGAACGTGCAAGGTGACGAGCCGTTCATTGGACCCGAGGCCGTTGCTGGCGCAGCGCAGCTGGTCTCCACTGGCCGGTTTCCACTCGGGACCGCCGCGTCTCGCGCCGGCACCGAGATATTGGATTCGCCCAGCCTCGTGAAGGTCGTCGTCGCCGACGATGGGCGGGCGATGTACTTCTCTCGCGCTCCGATCCCATATCTGCGCGATCGTGCCGATCGGGCGAAGAGCGCTGAGCGAACGTTGCAGCACATTGGTGTTTATGCGTATTCGCGGGAGGCGCTTCGAGAATGGGTATCGCTTCCACCTCACCCGCTCGAAGAGATCGAACGGCTCGAACAGCTGCGACCGTTGGCTGCTGGCCTCCCCATTGGAGTCGCAATTACTGAAGAAGAACCAGCAAGCGGAATTGACACCGAAGAAGACCTCGCGCGCGCCAATGCGCGCTGGAACGATTTTATGGCAGGAGCAGTGACCAATGCAGGGTAGTTCCAGCCAGCAGACGCGCTACATCTTCATCACCGGCGGCGTCGTATCGTCGCTTGGGAAGGGGATCGCGGCGGCTTCACTTGGACGACTTCTCGTCGAACGCGGCATGCGCGTGACGATCATGAAGTTCGACCCATACCTCAACGTCGATCCAGGCACGATGTCGCCGTTCCAACACGGTGAAGTATTCGTCACCGACGACGGCGCCGAGACCGATCTCGACCTCGGTCATTACGAGAGATTCATCGACCGGTCGCTCGCCCAGGCGAACAACATCACCACCGGGCGCATTTACCTGAGTGTGATTACCAAGGAACGACGTGGGGAGTATCTCGGTTCGACCGTTCAGGTCATTCCTCACGTCACCGACGAAATCAAAGCCGCAATGAAGCGGCTAGCTCCAGAGAGTGACGTCGTGATCGTCGAGATCGGCGGCACCGTTGGCGACATCGAGTCACTGCCTTTCCTCGAGTCGATCCGACAGTTCCGCCACGAGATCGGACGCGAGAACGCGATCTTCATCCACCTGACATTGGTGCCGTTCATCGCCGCAGCCGGCGAAGTGAAAACCAAGCCGACGCAACACTCGGTGCGAGAGCTTATGGAGATCGGAATCCAGCCCGACATTCTCATCTGCCGTACCGAGCGCGCCCTCTCCGAGGAAGTGAAGCGCAAGATCGCGCTGTTCTGTAACGTCGAGTTCGGTGCCGTCATCGAAAGCCGCGACGTTCCGACGATCTATCAGATTCCCCTGCTCTTCCACGAGCAAGGGCTGGATGAACGCGTGATGCACAAGCTCGGTTTGCTGGGTCGCCGCGCGCCCGACCTGTCGAAATGGAGACAGATGGTCGAGCGGATTCTTCACCCGCACGGACGCGTGAAAATTGCCGTGATCGGCAAGTACACCGGGCTCGTCGACAGCTATAAGAGTGTTCAGGAAGCTTTGATCCACGGCGGGATAGCCAACGATGTCGGGGTCGAAGTGTCGTGGCTTGCCAGCGACCTGTTCGCGAGCAGGGAGAAAACGCGCGAGCTGCTGGCGGATTTCCACGGCGTGTTGGTTCCCGGCGGTTTCGGCGTTCGGGGCGTGGAAGGAATGCTCGAAGCAATCCGCTACGCCCGTGAGTCCGGTCTGCCATTCTTCGGCATATGCCTCGGAATGCAAACAGCCATTATCGAGTTTGCGCGCAATGTGATGGGTCTCGAAGACAGTCATTCCAGCGAATTCGCGCCCGAGTGCGGCAACGCGGTGATCTCATTGATGGAAGATCAGCAGCACGTCACCGACATGGGCGGCACAATGCGACTCGGTGCGTATCCATGCCGACTCGGTGCGGGGACTCAGGCTGCCGGGATCTATGGCGTACCGCAGGTGAGCGAGCGACATCGCCACCGCTATGAGGTCAACAACAAGTACCGCGACCAGTTCATCGAGCACGGCCTCAATCTCAGTGGACTGTCGCCCGACGGATCGCTCGTCGAGATGGTGGAGTTGCAAACGCATCCGTGGTACATCGGCTGTCAGTTCCACCCCGAGCTTCAGTCGCGGCCCACGCGTCCCCACCCCTTGTTCGCAAGCTTCATCGGTGCTGCCGTGCAGGCAAAGTCGCCAACCAGAAGCAGCCGGAAGCGTGCGCCGCTAGAAGCGACGGAATAGCGTGGCGGAATTTTTTCCGGCAGACAAGCTCTTTCTGATCGCCGGTCCGTGCGTGCTGGAGAGCGATGAGCTCAATCTTCGCGTCGCGGAAACACTCGCGCGGCTCGCCGAAAGAATGCCGGGCGGAATCATCTACAAGGCGAGTTTCGACAAGGCGAACAGGTCCAACCGCGAAGCAGCGCGCGGGCCGGGACTCGACGCTGGCCTCGAGGCACTCGAGCGCGTGCGCAACGCGACTGGCCTTCCAGTGTTGACCGACGTCCATACTCCCGACCAGTGCGCTCCAGCCGCGAGTGTGGTCGACGTGCTGCAGATCCCGGCCTTCCTCTGTCGTCAGACAGATCTCCTCGAAGCGGCAGGCGCTACGGGCAAGCCAGTCAACGTCAAGAAGGGACAGTGGCTGCAGCCAGAAGGGATGCGTGGCGCTGTCCAGAAAGTTCGTGGTGCTTCAACGGCGACCAACCGCTCACGCGACATTGCCGTCACGGAGCGTGGAACATTCTTTGGTTACGGGGATCTCGTGGTCGACATGCGCTCATTCACACGGCTTCGCGACGCGACGGGCGCGCCGGTTATTTTCGACGCGACTCACAGCGTCCAGAAACCGGGGCAGGGACCCGACGGAGCAAGCGGCGGTGCGCGCGAATTTGTTCCGCTTCTCGCCCTTTCGGCAATTGCCGCCGGCGCGCAGGGGTTGTTCCTCGAGACGCATCCCGATCCGGACTGCGCTCCAAGCGATGGGCCGAATATGCTGCCGCTCGACGAGATGGAGGGATTGCTCGGTCGCGCCGTAGACATCTGGGCGCGCGTCAACCGATGACGCACAAGGACATCGTCGAGCGCGGACGACGTGTCCTCCGCATGGAGACCGAAGCACTCGCCGAAGCGGAACGCCGCGTCGGAGACGACTTTGTGCGCGCAGTGGAGACGATTGCCCGGTCGGACGGACGCGTCATCGTCTCGGGCGTTGGCAAGTCGGGCCTGATAGGTCGGAAGATCGCCGCGACGCTAACGTCTACAGGAACGCCAGCGACTTTTCTCCATCCTGCGGACAGCGTTCACGGTGATCTCGGCATCGTCGGCGAGTCGGACGTGGCGATTCTTATCTCCAAGAGCGGCGAATCCGCCGAAGTGCTCGATCTTCTCGACCATTTGAAGCGTCTCGGGGTATGTACGATTGCACTGACGAGCAACACGAAATCGACCCTCGCGCGACACAGCGATGTGGCGCTGGACGCGTGGGTCAAAGAAGAGGCATGCCCGCACGACCTCGCTCCAACCACCAGCACCACCGTCGCGCTCGCCCTCGGCGATGCACTTGCGATCGCGTTGCTTGAGGAAAAAGGCTTCGACGCTGACGATTTCGCCCGGTTGCATCCGGGCGGCGCGATTGGCAGGCGCCTTCTGACCAGGGTATCGGATGTAATGATCACTGACAGCCTTCCCGTTCTTTCGGAAAAAGCGACCATGCGCGAAGCAGTCGTGCAGCTCGCCGAGCGGCGCGGAATTGCGATCGTCACCGCAAAAGGGGGAATAGTCAAAGGCGTCGTCACGACTGGGGACTTGTCGCGATTGATGGAGCGCGAGGAAAATGTCTTTCCTATCCCGGTCGCCAAGGTCATGAGCCGCGCGCCGAAGACGGCCCACGCCGACGAGCTGGGCAGCGCCGTTCTATATCGTATGGAGACGCACGGAATTATCGCGATGCCGGTACTCGACGCACAGGACCGGCTGGTCGGTGTGATTCATCTCCACGATCTAATGCGCGCCGGAGTTGTCTAATGCGCGCTGCACTCATTCTGGCGAGCTTGTCCATAGTGCTTCTTGTCGCGTGCACGACGAAGAAGCAGCCACCCGTCGCCACCCATTCGTCGCTCGCTGACTCCGCGGATCAGGTGATCTACAATCTGCGCTTCAGGCTAACCGACAATGGTGTGTGGCGGGCACAGCTGGAGGCAGACACCGCCTACGGCTTTGACGAAAACACGCGCATCGAGCTCGAGAAAGTGCACACGACGTTCTTTACCACCAGCGGAGCCAAGGACGCGGTTCTCACCTCGCAGCGGGGCACTTATAACAGCCGCAGCAACAACATGATTGCGCGCAAAAACGTCGTCGTAGTTTCAGAGGATGGGCGACGCCTCACGACCTCGGAGTTGATATACAACCAGCAACGCAACGAAATCTCGAGCGATAGTGCTTTCGTTTTGACGGAGCCGAACCGCAGGGTCGAGGGAATAGGGTTTCGGTCCGATCCGAACATGCAGAATATCCAGATCCTGAAAAATGCGACCGGTGTGGTGAGGGCGTTGTCGACCGAAGCCACTCCATCTCAGGGCACGGCGCAGCAAACGGTTCCACCCCAAACCGTCCCGTCGCCGACCACCCCGCAGCCACAGATCGCTCCACAAGCGGCGCCGGTTACTCGTACATCCGCGGCCAGCAGCACCGTACCAGCCAGTCGCCGGCGTCGGCAGCCATGAAGGTCGCTAGCGCCCTCGTTGTTTCAATCACCGTCGCCGGAGTGGCCTCGGCGCAGGATATCCCGCGAAGGTGCGACCTGGACTACACCAACAGGGGGCCAGTCAATATTCGAGAGGATCCGATCACACACAAGCATACGAGCTACTTGAGTGGCGGTGTCGTGGCCCACTGCATTGGGCAAGGAAATACTCTCACCGCTGACAGCGCCGAATATTACGAGGCGGAAGGCCGGCTTTATCTCGTCGGCAACGTGCACTACACCGAGCCGCGCGCCCGCGTGACATCCCGCACGATGACCTACTACCAGGCGGACGATCATCTCCACGCGGAGGGCGATGTCGTCGCCCTTCTATCGAATGGCAGCACATTGCGAGGGCCTGTTGCCGATTATTACCGGAGTACCCCACAGCGCCTGGTCGCGCGGCTGTTCGCGCCCGGGCGCCCCACCGTGACGCTCGTTCAGCGGGACACTACTGGTAGGGGGCGCCCCCCTGATACCGCGTACGTCGTCGCGAATCAGATCAACATGCAAGGCGACAGTTTGGTGTTCGCGTCCGGCCGCGTTCAGATCACTCGTCCTGATTTGCTCGCAACCGGTGACTCCGCTTTCATGGACGGTGGACGTGACTTCGCGCGATTGATGCGGCAGCCGTCAGTACAAGGGACGGGGACTCGCTCGTTTACCCTTACGGGCGGCATCATCGACGTTTATTCGCGCAATAAACAGGTCGAGCGCGTTGTGGCGACACCCAAAGGACATGCATTGAGCCAGGACCTCGAGCTGGTCGCGGATTCAATCGATCTACGAATCCAAACCAACCAGTTGCAGCGCGCCATGGCCTGGGGAGCTACGCGAGCGCACGCGGTTTCGCCGGAGCGCGAGATAGTTGCCGACTCGATTGACGCAATACTTCCTGGCCAGCGCGTCCGAGAGGTCCGGGCATTGCGTAAGGCATACGCCGAAAGCAATCCCGACTCCGGCGTCGTCTCGACAAAGCGAGACTGGATGAGCGGCGACACCATCGTCGCCCGTTTCGATTCCCTGGCCGTGGGGGATACCTCCGGCAAGCCCAGGATTCGTGAGATCGTGGCCCTGGGCAACGCGAGATCTTATTACCAGATGAAGAGTTCGAAGGGCCCGTCGACCCAGCCTTCAGTCAACTACGTGACCGGAAGAATCATCGAAATCCTCTTTCAGAATCGGAAAGTTGCCACCGTCACGGTCACCGACCGGGCTACGGGCGTGCTCATCGAACCCGTCGTCGCACCGGTGCCAACTCCCGCGCGACCCGCAACTCCGACTCCCCAGGCTAATCCTCCTGTGCGGAGACCACCAGCGACGGTGAATCCGCCGTCCGCTCGACGATGACCGACGAATCGCAGCTTCCCGAGAGCATCCGAGCTCTGATCGGCAGCTCTTCGCAGGATCAGCTCGATGGCCTTGCACTCGACGCGATCATGCGCGCCGCCGATGATGCTGGCGCTGCGCGCGTTCGTGATGTCGCAGCCAATTACCGGGACGATTATCTGCGCACATTGCGAGTAAAGGGCGCCGACGCCGAGCGGGAGGCGGGTCGCCTTGGCCAGGACGAGGTTCGCGCCTATCTCACGACGTCGATTCTGCCCAGGCTCGCCGAGCGTGGGGTGCTTCTGCCACTGGACGGGAATCTCGAAGGAGACGCCGCGACCGTGCGCGTGTCGCCCGCTCTGTGGAAGGACATTGTGCCAAGGCGTACGGAGTTCGCCGAAGTGATGCGGATGACGGGTGAGCATTCGCGTCTCTCACTCTCGACTCCATCGCGGCCCGCCGTCGTCAAGGGTAGCGTCCTCGAGGCACACGGACTTACCAAGATTTACCGCGGGCGAAAGGTCGTAAACGACGTCGCGCTCCGTCTCCAACAGGGCGAGATAGTCGGCCTCCTCGGCCCCAACGGCGCTGGAAAGACCACCACGTTCTATATGATCGTAGGGCTCATTCAGCCGCTCTCGGGCCGCATTGTTCTCGACGGAGATGAGATCACAAAGCTTCCGATGTACGAACGGGCGCGCCGTGGAATTGGTTATCTTTCACAGGAGCCTTCGATCTTCAGGAAGCTGTCGGTCGAGGACAATATCATGGCGATTCTCGAGACCTTGCCGATCTCGTCCGCCGAGCGCTCGGAGCGGCTCGAAAAGCTGCTCGATGAGCTAAGTATCAAACGGCTTCGCAAGAGCAAGGCGTACGCTCTTTCCGGAGGCGAAAGGCGCCGCCTCGAAATCACGCGAGCCCTCGTTTCGGCGCCCAAATTCATGATGCTCGACGAGCCTTTCGCGGGGGTCGACCCAATCGCCGTTCACGACATCCAGACTATCGTTGCCGGGCTGCGGCACCGTGGAATTGGTGTACTAATCAGCGATCACAACGTGGAACAGACACTCGACATTGTTGACCGCGCTTACATTATGTTCGATGGTCAGGTACAGGTCTCCGGAACCGTCCGGGACCTCGTTTTCGATGACACCGTGGCAGATATGTATCTTGGACCGACACTAGCGGCACGACTGCGCGAGCGGTTTTCCCGGAGCACTTTAGGCGTGGGGGTTGGCGCGCCGTGAAGCCGGGACTCAACCAGTCGACCCAGCTCCGTCAGGAGCTCAAGATAAATCCACGCCTTTATCAGGCGATGGATCTTTTGTACATGCCGCTTCTCGACCTCCAGCAACATCTCAAGCAGGAGCTATTGAACAATCCTTTCCTCGATCTCGTCGAGGCAGAGGAGGACGAAGAGGAGGAGCAGGAAACCGAGGTCGAGCCGACGCAGGCTGAAGCGGAGGACGAGCGGTCCGGCGAGATCGATTGGGAAGAAATCCTTCTCGACGGCTTCGACACCGCAGGGGGCAGACGCGAGGAGCACGAGGAGCGCGAATATTTCGAGCCGGTCACGGTCGCGACGAGAGATCTCAGCGACCATTTGCGTGACCAGGTGAGCCTCCTCGAGCTGACGCCGCGCGAGACGCTCCTCGCCGATGAATTCATTGGCAACGTCAACGACGATGGCTATCTCGCTTGCGGGGTTGAGGATATCATTCGCACCCTCAACGATGTTGTCACGAAAGCCGCCGAGGAGGCGGGGCGCGACACCGAGGATCTTCCGCTCTACACGATGGAAGAAGGGCAGAAGATGCTGGCGACGGTGCAAAGCCTCGACCCGCCAGGGGTCGGCGCGCAGGACCTCCGCGAATGTCTACTACTGCAGCTGCGGGAGTCCGGCCTCGAACAGTCGGTCCCTTACCGGCTGGTGCGCGATTGCTTCGAGGAGTTGATCAACCATCGCTGGAGCGAGATCTCCAAGCGCTTTGGAATCAGCGCCACTGATGTGCAAAAGGCGGCGGACGAGATCGCCAAGCTCGATCCGAAGCCAGGCCTGCAGTACGGCTCAAGGGACGACAACTACATCATTCCGGACCTCATCGTCGAAAAGATCGACGACCGGTACCACGTTTTCCTGAACGACGCGAACCTTCCGCGGCTCAAATTGAGCCGCGCCTACCAGGAGATCGCCCGCGACAAAAAGAAGTTCGACGGCGAGAACAAGGAATTCATCTCCAACAAGCTGAATTCGGCGAACTGGATGATCCAGGCGATCGAGCAGCGACGCCAGACGATGCTCAAGGTGATGAACTACATCGTCGAACGGCAGCGTGATTTCTTCGAGAAAGGAATCCAGCACCTCAAGCCCCTCACGCTCCGTGAGGTCGCCGAGGTGATCAACATGCACGAGTCCACCGTGAGCCGTGTTACGAACGAGAAGTTCGTGCAGACACCGCGTGGCGTGCTGCCGTTGAAGTTCTTTTTCTCGTCGGGTCTGGCGACGTCGGACGGCGAGGACGTCTCGGCACGCGGCATCAAGGCGCAGCTGCAGAAACTGGTTCAGGAAGAAGATCCGAAGCACCCGCTCACCGATCAGGCCATCGTCAACATCCTGCGTGAGAGCGGGGTGCAGATCGCCCGCCGCACTGTCGCGAAGTACCGCGACCAGCTCGGCGTTCTCTCGGCACGGATGCGCAAGCGCGTATGACGTCGGCTCCGCAGGCTGACGCGGCGCAGCGCTTCAAGAGCGGCAGTGCGCTTCAGCCCGCGACCGGTCGTCCCAACGTCAGTGTACTTGTCCCCGCCAAAGACGAGGCGGAGAACCTTCCCCTGTTCATGGAGCAGGCACGGGCGGTGTTCGCGGCATCGCCCCATCGCTACGAAGTTGTGGTCATCGATGACGGATCCGTCGATGACTCCTGGAACGTCCTGCAGCGTCTCGCGGCCGAGTATCCGTTTCTCAAACCAGTGCGCCACGGCGCTCGGCGAGGTATTGCAGACGCCTTGCGTACCGGCTACCTGCATTCGCGCGGCGACGTCCTGGTTTTTTACCCCGCGGATCTGCAATACAAACCTGAAGATATTCCCCGACTCGTGGCGCCGATTTTGGCCGGGGAATCCGATATCGTCACCGGTTACAAGGAAGGCCGAAAGTACGAGAAGGCATTCGTTTCCAACATCTACAACGGTTTGAGCCGTTCGCTCTTTAAGGTCGGTGTGCGGGATCTCAATTCGGTGAAGGCCTACCGCCGCGAAGTGATGGACGCATTGCCCAATCGACCGGATTGGCATCGCTACATGGTAGTCATGGCCGCGGCAGACGGTTTTTCTGTGTCGGAGGTACCCGTGCCCCTGTATGCGCGTAACGCGGGTGAGTCGAAGTTCGGTATCGGTCGCATTCCGGTTGGGGTGCTCGACATGCTCGCTGTGTGGTTCGAGCTGCGGTTCGCGCGCAAACCTCTTCTGCTGTTCGGAGTTCTTGGGGCAGCACTTTTCATCGTCGGTGTAATCGTCGGCATCGTCGCGATCCTGTGGCGGGTGATCGGCGGCGTTGGGTTCCGGCCACTGGTGAATCTCGTCGAAACCTGCGTGACGGTCGGCAGCGTATTCTTTGCAACCGGGCTCCTCGGTGAGCTCATTGCTGCGCAGCGCGCCGAATTGAGTCAGCTGCGCGCGCGGGTAGAAGATCTTTCGCGGGAACGCGACACGACAAGCGACACCTGATCGAATGAACGTACTGTTCCTCACGCACTCGTTCCCGCGGGCGGAAGGAGATGCGGCGGGCTCGTTCATCCTGCGCCTGGCCGTCGCACTGCGTGCCGAGAACGTCACCGTTCGCGTCGTCGCGCCCGCTGGTCCTGGACTATCAGCGGCGGACGAGATCGAGGGCATCAGTGTCGAGCGGTTTCGCTACGCCCCCCGGCGTTACGAATCGCTCGCCTACACGGGGAACATGGCGAACGATGTCGCGTCGTCGTGGACCGCGAAGCTCGCCCTCGTTGGGTTTCTGGGCTCCGACTTCCTTCACGCCGTTCGCGCCAGACGAAGTTTTGAGCCCGCCGTCGTGCACGCGCACTGGTGGTTTCCGAATGGCGTAGTCGGCACGTGGGTCGGTGGCCTCGCGCACATTCCACTCGTCACCACGCTTCACGGAACCGACGTACGTCTGGTACGCACTGTCGGGGTCGCCAAGCCGTTGTTCGGGCACGTGCTAAAGCACTCGGCGGCCGTCACCACAGTGTCGCGGTGGTTGAAAGAAGAGACTGAAGCGCTCGTGTCGGATGTGCACCCGACGGTTGCGCCGATGCCTGTTGCCACGAACCTGTTCGCCCCCGGCGCCTCCCGCGACGGCCAGCGCCTTCTCTTCGTCGGCCGGCTGTCTGATCAAAAAGGCGTTTCGCACATTCTGCACGCGATGTCCTTGATGAAGACGCCCGCGACGCTCGACGTCGTGGGTGACGGCCCGAACCGCGATGCTCTGAAGCGGCTCGCGCAGGAGCTTGGCTTAGGGCCGCGCATTCAGTGGCATGGAAACCTTTCGCAGTCCAGGCTTCCAGCGTTCTATCAGCAGGCATCAGCCGTGGTTCTGCCGTCGGTCGACGAGGGACTCGGACTGGTCGCGGTGGAATCGCTCCTCTGCGAAACTCCGGTTGTCGCGTTCGATTCGGGCGGCTTGCGCGACGTGGTACAGAACGAGAAGACGGGGCTCCTGGTCAAAGCCGGCGATCGGGCCGCGCTCGCTCGAGCACTCGATGATTTGTTGACGCGCGACGAAAAAGGCCGAGACCTGGGCAGGGCAGGGCGGCTCTACGCACTCTCTGCATTCGCGCCGGAATCAGCGGCGCGCCGCTACGCAGAGATCTACCGACAGGTAGTTGGCGCCAAAGCGTCGTAGCCTATTCAGGGTTGCGCAGTGGATTTTCGCCGCGGCCGTGCTTTTCTTCGCGGCGCGTTCGCTGTCCGGCCAGTGGAACCGCGTCGGCTCACGGCTCACCCACGTCCACCTGCAGTGGGAATGGATCGCCCTCGCAACACTGTTGGTCCTCATCACCTACACAGTCTTGATCGCGGGCTGGCGCCTGATTCTAGTCGCGTGGGACTCAGACCTTCCTTTCCTCGACGCGGCGCGCATCTGGTTTCTCTCGAATCTTGGCAAGTACGTTCCTGGAAATATCTGGTCGCTGACAACGATGGGCGTAATGGCGCGGCGGCGCGGCCTCTCTGGAATTGCCGCCGCGGGTTCGTCGGTGATCATGCAGACGGTAAGCTTGGCAACCGGCACCGCGATCGTCATGGTCACGGGCGCCAAGCTTCTTGGCGAGCCCATCCTTGTCGGCGCCGCGGTGGTGTTGCTCGTCGCGCTGTTGTTCAGCGCGCCACGCTTCCTGCCTCCGCTAGCACGATGGGCGGGTTCGCTCATCGGGCGCGACATCATTCCTCCTTCGGTTCCGCCGTCGAGCATTTGGACCGCCGCTGTCGCGAGTGCCGCATCGTGGTTGTTTTACGGGGTCGGCTTCCAACTGTTCGTGCGCGGTCTGCTGGGCGCAGCGCCTGGCGAAATGTCATCCTACATCGCAGTTTACACGGCCGCTTACATCCTGGGTTTCATTTCCCCAATTGCCCCGGCAGGCCTCGGCGTCAGAGAATTCACGCTCGCCGCGTTCATGACGCAGCTCGGCCTGGCCAACGAAGCTGACGCGGCGCTCGTAGCATTGTCAGCGCGCTTGTGGCTGACCATCGTCGAGCTGGTGCCGAGTGGATTGTATATTGCCGCGGGCGCAACGAGAAAGTCTCTACCGAACTGATCGAAATGGCTCAGCATCGCGCGAAATCCCCGACGAGAGCAAGTGCCAATTCCGCAATCGAACCCGCGGCGCCTCCAGCGCCGCGCTTCGCATTGGCCTGGGCCGCGCTCGTCTATGCAATCGGCACAATGTCGCTCGGTTATCCCGCGCTGGCGGGAAAATTCCTGGTCAACCCTCACAGCGATCAGTACGTAGCGGGGTACGCGTTCAGAGAATTCGCCGCGACGACACTAAAGACGATTGGACATTTCCCGCTCTGGAACCCGTACCTCTTTGGCGGGATGCCATACGTCGCTGCCATGCACGGTGACATTTTCTACCCGACGTTCCTTCTGAGAATGTTCCTGCCCACCGATGTGGCGATGACGTGGGGGTTCATCATTCACATCTTCCTGGCCGGTCTTTTCACATACGTGTTTCTGCGCGGCCTCGGCTACGGTTTCTTTGGGTCGCTTGTTGGTGGGCTCGCGTACATGATGAGCGGCCAAATCGCCTCATCGGTCTCGCCCGGGCATGATGGCAAGCTGTTCGTCAGTGCGCTGTTTCCGCTCGCGCTCTTGATGCTGCACCGTGGGATTCGTGGCGGAAAGAATTGGAGCTGGGGAGCGTTCGCGCTCATCGTCGGGCTTTGCGTCCTCAGCCCGCACCCACAATTGCTGCAGTACATGCTGCTCGCATCGGGAGCTTATGCGTTGTTTCTCGCGTTTGCGACTTTGGACAGCGTCAAGCTCGCTCGCCCTATCGCCATTAGAAGGCTGGGGCTTGCTCTCGGGTCGGTGATCGTGGGACTCGCGATTGGCGCGGTTCAGTACCTCCCGGTGCGCGAATATGTGAAGTGGTCGCCGCGCGCTGGAGGGCTCGCAGACTACGCCACTGCGACATCCTACGCGTGGCCGCCGGAGGAATTACTCAACGCGTATTTGCCGCAATTCTCGGGCATCCTCGATCACTACTGGGGACGCAACGGCATCCATTTGCACAGCGATTACGCGGGGGTCGTTGTGCTGATGCTGGCCGGAGCGGCTTATATCGGTCTGCGCGCGGATCCCCGCCGAAAGCAGATCATTTTTTGGTCGATTGCGCTGGTCGTTTCGATTCTTTGGTCGCTGGGTAGCGCGACGCCTTTTTATCGTATCCCGTACGCGATCGTTCCCGGCACGAAATACTTCCGGGCCCCAGCAACGATTTTCTTCATCGGAACACTGGCTCTGGCAATTCTCGCTTGCGCCGGCACGGAACGTCTTCTGGCTGGTCGCGTGCCCCGAAAGTATCTCGTTGGATGGTTAATCGGCGGTGGCGTCATCGCAATGCTCGCTTCGGTCGGAGCGCTTACCAGTATCGCCGAGACATTTGCGGATCCGCGACTGATAGACAGGGTGCAAGCGAACCGCGCCGATGTATTTCTCGGGGCGTGGCGGTCGTTTGCATTCGTGCTTCTCGCTTTTGGATTGTGGTTGGCAGCGACACGTACGAAGCTCACGAGCACCGTCGCTGCATGGGCAGTCGTCGTCCTCATGGCCATCGATCTGTGGAGCGTGGAGCGCATCTACTGGATGTTCTCGTCGCCGGGACGCGTGATTTACGCGAGCGATGCAATCATCGAGACGCTCAAGCGCGAGCCGCAGCCAGCGCGCGTGCTTCCATTCCAGATCCAGAGAACCGCGGCGCCCGATCCATTTCTGGGCGGTGACGCGTTAATGACGCATCGCATCAGAAACGTCTGGGGCTATCATGGCAACCAGATCGGTCGATACAACGAGCTTTCGGGGTTTACCACGAATGACAACCGGATATTTACGGCGAACGCGCTCCAGCTGACGAATACGAAGTTTCTGCTGACCAACATTCCCGAGCTGCCGTTCGTGGCGAATGCAAAGCGCGTCCAGGGGCCAGTTCGAAATGCGTCGGGCGACTCGATCTACCTTTATCGATTGAACGCCGAGAATCCGTACGCCTGGATTACTCCGATCGCCGTAAAAGCGCCCGATGACCAGGTGTTGTCGACGATACTGGATCCGAGGTTTGATGTCAGGCGCGCGGCGCTCTTCGATACCTCGGCGCAAGTATCAAGCGTGCAGGGCGTACAGGCGCTTCCGAACCCGCTTGCCCTCACGACGACCGTGAGTCGATACGAGCCGGGGAGGGTACGCCTCGAGCTGAGTTCGCCGGCACCGGCCGGGTCTTCGCTGGTAGTGTCCGAAAACTATTACCCGGGATGGGTTGCCACGGCAGACGGGAAGCCCGCGCGGATTGGACGCGCCGATTTTGCTCTCATCGGCGTCGAGCTGCCGGCGGGAGCCCGCAGGGTAGAGTTGAACTTTACGAGCCCAGCGTACCAACGTGGGAAAATCGTCACGTGGTTTGCGATCGCTCTCGGAATCGTGATGCTGGTTGTGGGGATAGTCGGCGACCGGAGACGTCGTGCCTGATCGCGCGGTCGTCATCGTCCCGACCTACAACGAGCGGTTTAATATTTCTCGCCTGATTCCGGCGGTGCTGGCCCAGGACTCGTCCCTCGAGGTCTTGGTCGTGGATGACGCGTCTCCCGATGGTACTGGCGGCGTCGTCGACGCGATCGCGGCCACTAATCCGCGCGTTCACATTCTCCACCGCGAAGGGAAGCTGGGTCTCGGCACCGCCTATATTGCCGGATTTCGCTGGGCTCTGGAGCGAAAGTATGACCTGATATTCGAGATGGACGCGGACTTTTCGCACAACCCGGAGACGCTTCCCGAATTCCTCAGCACCATCAAGGAAGCGGAGCTTGTGATCGGCTCACGGTACCAGAACGGACGCGTGAACGTGGTGAATTGGCCGATGAGCAGGCTGCTTCTGAGCTACGCCGCCAATATTTACGCGCGGGCGGTGACCGGCCTGCCCATCGCCGATACGACCGCTGGGTTCAAGTGCTTCCGTCGCAATGTACTTGAATCGATTGATCTAAGCGCTGTTAAATCCAATGGTTACGCCTTTCAGATCGAAATGCACTTTCGCGTCTGGAAGCGCGGGTTCCGACTGGTCGAGATTCCGATCATTTTCGTCGACCGCACTGAAGGCATCAGCAAAATGTCGAAAAAGATCGTGCGCGAGGCGATCTGGATGGTC
The DNA here is from genome assembly GCA_045803975.1 of Gemmatimonadaceae bacterium. Lineage (GTDB taxonomy): Bacteria > Gemmatimonadota > Gemmatimonadetes > Gemmatimonadales > Gemmatimonadaceae > UBA4720. The sequence continues at coordinate 44,786 of JBJMOA010000194.1, read as the reverse complement.
TGGCGTCTGCGCTGGTGGAGCATCACGGGGAGGGTTTGATGTCAGCGCCGCGAGCGGAAGGACAGCACTTCTTTAAGATGACGGGCTCGGGGAATGACTTCGTCGTCTTCGACTCGACCGGCGGGGCAGCCGCGCATCTCGAAAATCCCGAGACCATTAGGGCGATCTCGGCCCGTGGCACCGGAGTCGGAGCCGACGGCGTCGTCTTTCTGGAGCGCGTCGGGGAGGGGGACGTTCGGATGCGCTACTACAATAGCGACGGCTCCGAGGCGGACTTGTGCGGCAACGCGAGCCTCTGCAGTACCCGTTTGGCGACTGAGCTGGGGCTGGCCCAGGCCGGGGGATTTGTTCTTCATACGACGTCCGGTCCGCTCAAAGCGCGCATCCGCGACAATCTGCCAGAGGTCGACCTCCAACCGGTGCGCGAGGTACGGGCGGATGCAACGGAGCTCGGCGCGAAGCCAGGAGAGCGCCGCCTTGGATTTGCGAGGGTTGGGGTGCCTCACGTGGTGGTGGAGGTCGGCGAGCTCGAGGCTGCCGACGTGACGGGGCGGGGCCAGGAACTGCGGCACCACCCGGCATTGGCGGATGGAGCCAACGTCGACTTCGTCGGCAGGCGTCCCGACGGATCCTTTGGCTACCGGACTTTCGAGCGAGGCGTCGAAGGCGAAACTTTGGCTTGCGGCACCGGTGCCGTGGCGGCGGCAATCATGCTCGCCGATTGGGGTGAATCAGGCAGGGAGACGGTCCTTTGGACAAGATCGTCGCTCCCATTAACCGTGAGTCTCGATCGCGAGGGCGGCTCTTGGCTACCGTCACTGCGGGGCGAAGGTCGCGTGGTATTTGAGGGCCGAATCCGCGACTTGGATTGACAGACTGTCGCCGCTTGGTCGAGCTGGTGTCGGCAGGAACGCCGCTCAAGCGGTTTCTAGACCGCAGCGCTAAAACGGTTTGTGCGAGCAGACTTGGGAGTGGAGGAGTGGATAGAAACCCACTTCTCCACATTTAACGGGCGGGTGTAGTTTACATAACATATCTTATACGCATATACGCCGGAGCGAGCGGTTCGACCGTGTTCATGGCCCAAAACAAAGCCGCGTCAAGCGCGGCTCTGTCCCGATCTAATTATCCAAACGATCAGATTTTGACGGGCTTCGCCTCTAGCTCTCCAAGCCGAATACGCGCCTCGGGCGCGACCGGGCTCGCCTCATCCTTCACCAAGTCCGTCCAGATCGCCTTCGCCTCGGCGGTCTTTCCGGCAGCTACGTAACTGCGCGCGGCTGCAGCGCGGTAGTCCGCTTTGTCCGCCGGGAACCTCGTCACCCTAGCCGCCTCGGCATATTGCTCAGCCGCTTGGACGTGCTCCTTCAATTCCTCATGTCCTGCGGCTTCGAGAACGTGAACGGCGGCCCGAAAATCGTCCGGCGCCTTTTCTTCGGCCTTTTTCAAGACCGCCAGACCCTCCTTGAACTTTTTCTGCCCGTAGTAGGCTTGGGCGAGCGTCAGCGCTGCCTGGGTCCCGCCGGGAGTCCCTTCGTATCGAGTGACGACCTTTTGGAGGTCCGAGATCGCCAGGGGTAGGTTCCCCGCCGCCGCCGACTGCCGCGCCTGGAAGTAGGCGCTCTCCGCCCGTTGCGCCTTGAGACTCTGAGAGCGCTTGAAGAACCACAAGCCCCCGACGATCACGGCCAGCGCGATTACGGCCCATGTGAGCTTCTGCTTGTGGAGCGTGGCCCACTCCATAAATGACTCGTCGTCGGCGCCGTAGCGGCCGCGTGCAGGAACGTTCGGTGTTGTCATGATTTGGTTTGCGGAGGTGCGGGTGACGTGAGCGAGTGCCCCCGGGGTGACTCGAACACCCGGCCAACGGTTTAGGAAACCGCTGCTCTATCCACCTGAGCTACGGGGGCTTGAATCACATCCCGGATCGTCGGCGGAAGGAGATTGCCGGCGGATTCACGCCGGAATTTACACACCGACGGTTGCTCCAAGAAGTGCTCGCCAACGCTTACCGAACTATTTTGAACGGCTTCGGAAGCGAGTCTGATTGAACGCTGTCAACCCTGCGAACTTGCTGCACTAGAGCGCCCGGCGGTCCTTCATTCACTGCGTTTTCCAGTTTTGCCAGGGCGTCCCGCTGTCCGCCTGCCGCGACCTCCACGACACCGTCGGATCGGTTCCTCACCCAGCCGGCCAGCTCAAGCTCACGAGCTTTCTCGACGACGTACCATCGGAATCCGACACCCTGCACACGCCCACTGACCTCGAGGTGAATCCTCTCCATTTGCCCTGCTAACGTTTGATTCCGAGCAACGCGGCGAGAGTGGATGCGATCGTAGCAGGATCTGTCATCGCCCCAGGCGCAGGAACCGCCAGCTCACCATCCCTGATTTTTTGAGCGATTTGGTCGAGCGCTGTCGCGATCGCCTGGGCTGCGGTCGGACGGTTTTCCTTCGCGACTCGAGCGCCTGCCTCCCAGTCGGTCGTCGCCCACGCATTGGTGGCCTCCGTCTCCGCGGTTTCTCCCAACCGAGCAGCGGCCCGCCAATCGAATTGTTGCCAGTCGGTCTCGCCCCACTCTGACTCCACCGCGTGCTCAGCCGTTCTGGGCGATGCGTCTTCACCTCCAGCCCGTACGTGTCCGTAGTCCCCTTCCGCCTCAAAGGTCGTAATGGGGGGCAGCGGGTCGAGGAAGTGCTCAAGCGGGGGAAGCTCGTCTGTTTCGTCGCCGGTCTCGGGGTCAGCGCGCTGGTCGTCGCGCGCCTGTCCAGCAGGTCTCCCGGTAGCCGCGGAGAAGTCGAGAAATTCTTCGATCGGTCGCAACCGTATGGTGGGTTCGTTCCCGCGCTGAGTCGTCGCTGACGCATCCCGGAACGAGTCGGCGAGCTGCGTTTTCGACGAGGGCACAAAAGGTGGCGCTAACCTGAATTCAGTCGGCGTTACCGCATCGGCGGCTGATCGCGGCGTGCGATGTGGGACGAACGGACGTTGTGGTGACTCGGGCACTACATACCCTCCCAGCTGTATTTTCCCAGCAGCGGCACAAAGCGCACCGGCGCGATTTCAGTCCGTTCGAGCTCGTCGCCATGCCGCGTGAGCATGAACAGAGTCTGCTCTTCGCGATCGCCGAGTGGGATCAAAAGACGTCCGCCTTCGGTGAGCTGCTCGCGATAGGTCGACGGTACCTCCGGCGCTCCAGCGCCAACGAGTATAGCATCATACGGCGCATACTGCCGCCAGCCGAGCGTCCCATCGCCGAGCAGGAAGGAAATATTTCTCGCGCCAATCTGTCGAATGGTTTCGCGCGCTTTGTCGAGCAATGCCGGGATCCGCTCGATTGAGAAAACCTGTGACGCGAGGTGTGATAACAGCGCCGTCTGATAGCCGGAGCCGGTTCCGATCTCGAGTACTTTCTCGCTTCCCTTCAGCTTCAAGAGCTCGAGATACCGGGCGTGAATTGACGGCTGGGAAATAGTTTGTCCGCTCCCTATCGGAAGCGCCGAGTCCTCATATGCGCGATGGCGTACGCCGGTTGGCACGAAGAGATGGCGGGGAGTCAGATCTATCGCATGCAGAACGGCGAGGTCTTTGATTCCCTGCTCGTGTAATAGCTCGACGAGCCTGCGCCGCGGACCGCGGAACTCGTGCTCTACGGCAGCTGCCACCACTGCTCCGCCGAAGCAAGCATGGCGTGATGAGTGAGGTCGAGGTGCAATGGTGTGACTGAGATGTAGCCTTCCTGAATAGCGCGGAAGTCCGACGTCTCCTCGCCGGACCACTCGATCGATCCGCCACCGATCCAGTATATCTGCCGGCCCCACGGGTCCTGCATCGGCTTGAGCGAATCCGAATAAACCCTCCGACCCAGCCGGGTAAGGCGAACGCCCTTGATGTCGTCGCCCCGTAATGGCGGCAGGTTGATGTTCAGCAGCGTGTTCTCGGGAAATGATCTGAGCGCGAGCACGTGACCGAGTAGCTTCCGCAGTGGCTCGATTTGGTCGCTCAGCATGGTGACATCTGCGCGGAGATCGCCGCCGGCGAACGAAATCGCCACTGACGGAATGCCGAGCGACAAACCCTCCATCGCGGCGGCGACGGTGCCGGAGTAGAGCACGTCCTCGCCCATGTTCTGACCGTGGTTGATGCCGCTTAAAACAAAATCCGGGCGCTGCGGCATCAGCGCTTCGACCGCCAGCATCACGCAATCAGTCGGAGTGCCGTCCACCTGATAGCGTCGCTCTCCCCGCTCGATTGGACGAATGGGATGGTGAAGAGTCAATGAATGGCTGGTGGCGCTCTGCTCGCGGTCGGGGGCGACGACCGTGATTTCCCCAAGTGGTTCAGCCGCCTGAATCAGGCAGGCAAGGCCATACGCGAGTATTCCATCGTCATTGGTACAGAGGAGTTTCAACGCTTGAATATCCCTGCGCGGTGTCGCCACAATACTTTGATCACCAGCCACGCATCCCGAAACTCGCGAAAGTAGCTCGGCGATCCATAGATCGTCGAGATGGGCACGTTGACGGTCGTGAAGCCCGCCCGCGCAGCGCGGATGATGAAATCCGTCTCGAACTCGTAGCGGTCGCCGACCGCGTGAACTTTCCGTAGTACTTCCGCTTTGATTGCGCGATATCCGGATTGACTGTCACGCACCTTACCGCCAGACACGGCCCGCGTTGCCGCCGAGGAAATCATATTGGCGATTCGGCGGTGTTTGGGCACAGCCTTGCCGGAAAGGTCGCGCGTCCCAATGACGATGTCAGCGTGATCGAGCGCGCCAACGATTGCCGGCGCAAACGCGGGATCGTGCTGCCCATCCGAATCAATCGTGAGGACTGCTGACGCGCCTTTTTGCAAGGCGGCATCAAAAGCGGCGCGCAGCGCGGCTCCCTTACCCCGGTTCTTGTCGAACTCGATGGTGTCGTCCGTGACGCTCCTCAAAAGCTGCCGCGTGCCGTCGGTCGATCCGTCGTCGACGCCGATGACCAGGGCGCCCGGCAGGTTGCGACGTACACCCTTCACGACGCCCGCGAGCGTCGGCTCGGCGTTGTATGCCGGCACAATTACTACGAGCGGCTCGATCAAGTCTCGGTTCCCTTCTCTTCGATCCGTCCGTCGAGTATCGCCAGAATAGAGCGGAGATCGCTCTCCATCGATTCGACGGCTTGCGAATCCAGTGCCGCGCGCGCCACCGTGCGGAGCTCACCACTCTTTCGATAGTCGTCGATCTTCTGCCGTGCGCCGTCGATGGTGTATTTCTCGGTATACAGCAGCTGTTTCACGAGCATTATCAACTCGATTTCCCGCCGCTGGTAAACCCGGTTGCCTGATCGGTTTTTTGCGGGGTGCAGGAACTTGAACTGGCTTTCCCAGTATCGAAGGACGTGTGGCTTGAGGTCCGTAAGCGTACAGACATCCCCAATCGAGAAGAACTCCTGCACCGGTTCTTTCGCCTTCATCGATCTACCTCCGCGCGAAGCTCGCGCGTCATGAGGGCGCCGATAGCGCTGCGCGCGGGTTGACCCTCGAACAGCACACGATTCACGGTATCCACTATTGGCATCTCAACCCCCTCCCGCGCCGCAAGCTCGCGCGCGCTTTGTGCGGTGACCACACCTTCCGCGACGGTTTCCCTGCCTTTGAGAACTTCGTCCAATGTCCGACCTTTGCCAACTTCGACTCCGACCGCGCGGTTGCGACTGAGCGAGCCAGTACACGTCAGAACGAGATCACCGAGCCCGGCGAGACCCGCGAAGGTATTCTGCTGCGCGCCCAATGCTACTCCCAGCCGGGTCATCTCGGCGAGTCCGCGCGTCACGAGAGCTGCTCTCGCGTTGAAGCCCAGTCCAAGCCCTTCAGCTATGCCGGTGGCCACTGCCATGACGTTCTTGAGGGCGCCGCCGAGCTCCACGCCGATCACATCGGTGTGCGTATAGGCGCGGAAATAGGGCGAGCTGAACGCACGCTGCGTTTGTGCGGCCGCGTCCGGCTGTGAGGAAGCAACGACGACTGCTGTTGGCTGGCAGGTTGCGACTTCGCTGGCGAAGCTGGGTCCAGAGAGCGCGACAACGGTTGCATCGCTGATCTCCTGTTCCACGATTTCCGTCATCAGGCAGAGCGTACCGTGCTCAATTCCTTTGGTGGCGACGACTAGCGGAGCACCACGTGCCAAGGCGGATGCGGCCGATTTCACGATCGCTCGGGTGACATGAGACGGTGTCGCGATCGTCACCAGCTCAGCGTCTTCAACCGCGCGACCGACGTCGCCAATCGCCTCGATCGACGACGTCAGTACATTCCCGCGAAGGAATCGTGTGTTCTCGTGTTTTTCGTTGATCGCCTGCACCACGTCCGGCTCGTAGGCCCACAGCCGCACCTCATGCCCGTTGCGCGCGAGAAGGTCAGCCAGCGCGGTCCCCCATGCACCCGCCCCGACGACAGCGCAGCGCATCAGGAGACGGTTTCCTTTTTTACGAATCGATGCTCTTCGCCGCGACGAAGCCTTGCAATGTTCGCGCGGTGAGTCCAGAACACGAAGACGACAATAACCACGCTCGCGATGAAGACCGGCGATTGGGGATTGCGCTGCAGCAGGTATATCGCGATGGGCAGCACCGCCGCGCTTACAAGCGACGCGAGACTCACGTATCGCGTCGCGTAAAAGACGACGAGCCAGACGATTTGCGTGATCAGTACCGGGATGAAAGCGAGTGCCATGAACACTCCACCGGCGGTTGCGACGCCCTTCCCGCCCCCTTTGCCGAGCAGGAAAATCGGCTTGACGTGGCCAAGGATCGCGGCTGCCCCAAAAATCAGAGCCCACAGATCCGGACGAAGCGTCTCGGTGTAGCCGGGCAATAAATAAACGGGAAGGAAGCCCTTCAGAAAATCCGCCACGAAGACGGCGCCGCCGATCTTTCTCCCGAGTACTCGAGCAACATTCGTCGCCCCGAGGTTTCCGGAGCCGTGCTTGCGCAGGTCGACGCCGCGAAGCCTGCCCGCGATGTAGGCCGACGGTATGGAGCCAGCGAGATACGAGATGATGACGCCGACGATCGGCGCCATCTACGCGGATTTGCGGCGCATGATGATGCGCAGCGGATTTCCACGAAATCCCCACTTCTCACGAAAGCCGTTGTGGAGATATCGCACGTAATGCTCCTGAACCAATTCGGGATTGTTTCCGAACACGGCGATTACTGGTGGCGCAGTTTCGACCTGCGTGGCGTAGTTCAGTTTGATTTCGCGGCCGGCGGCTTGCGGTGGCTGGCGTCTGCCAACGATCTCCTCGAGCGTCGTGTTCACCTGCGAGGTGCTGATTCGCTTGTGCCGCTCGACATCGACTTCGAGAATGAGCTCGAGGATTCTCGTGACCCGTTGGCCACTGAGCGCCGAGGTGAAAACGAAAGGCACGAACTTCAGAAATGGCGCTTTCTCTCCCGCCTCCTTCTCGAACGCCGCGGCCGTGTTGTTCTCTTTTTCCTTGAGGTCCCACTTGTTGACTACCACGACCAAACCGCGACCGCTTTCCCAGGCCAGCGCCGCAATCTTGAGATCCTGATTGTGCAGTCCCTCCACGGCATCCAATACGAGGATGCAGATGTCGGCACGCTCGATCGCGCGTCTCGTGCGTAGCGACGAATAGAATTCGATGCCCTCGCCGACTTTGGATTGGCGGCGAAGGCCAGCCGTGTCGACGAAGATTATTTCGCGGCCGTGAAAAGTCATCGGCGTGTCGATGGCGTCGCGCGTGGTGCCCGCTTCATCTGCTACCACGAGCCGCTCTTCGCCGAGGAGCCGATTTATCAGCGATGACTTGCCCACGTTTGGTCGTCCGACGACGGCAACACGCAGCGCCTCCGGGATTTCTTCCGCCACCGTCGGAATTCGTTCGACCAGTACGTCCAGCATGTCCCCCGAGTTCTTGCCGTTGAGGGCAGAAACCGGAACAGGATCGCCGGCGCCGAGCTCGTAGAATTCATAGAAGTCCGTGCTCGCCGGGTCGTCAACTTTGTTAGCGACGAGAACCCACGGTTTGCGCGCCTCTCGCAGGAGCTCGACAACTCTTGAATCGCTGGGGTGCAGCCCGGTCCTGGCATCCACGACGAGCATGAGGATGTCCGACTCCTCGATCGCCTGCAGTACCTGACGCTTGATCTCGACATCCATTGGAATGCGAGGATCGTCCGTCAGGCCTCCGGTGTCCACAAGCCAGAATTGACGGCCGTTCCATTCCGCCCGCGCAAAATGTCGGTCGCGGGTGGTGCCCGCTTCTTCGCTGACTATCGCGCTGTTCTCGCCTATGATGCGATTAAATAGCGCGGATTTGCCGACGTTCGGCCGTCCGACTAGCGCAACGACGGGAAGATTCACGCGAGAACCCCGGTCGGCTCCGACTCAAGCGCATCGATGAAGTCGTACGAGGGAAAGATCGGCATCGGCAGGGCCTGACGAACTGCCTCGAGCGTGAAATCATCGAGGAAGACCCTTTCTTCGTTGATCGTCTCGGCGGGAATGAGCGCGATGTCGAGATCGTGACGATCCTTGAGTGCTGTCAGGATGTCTTTGCCGACAAGCAGACCTGCCGTGGTAATGGTCGGCCCGAAGAGTGAATTCTCGGCGACGATAAGGTCGAAATTCGCGCCGGTGGCGACTTGCAGCTTTTCGAGAAGCTCTCGCATCAGCGGCGCCATCGCCAAACCGGTCACTACTCCGATCCTCTGCCCCTCACGACGTGTCAGGCGATCGAGGCCCGCGGCGATGCGCATTCGGAGGGAAGTCACCGCACCGACGCCATTTTCGATCTGCGCGAACTCGCCGTAATGGTCGGGACCGGGCAATTCGCGCTCGGCGAGCATGTACAGCTCGTCGGATCCAAATACCCACGTTTCGCCGCGCTCACGAAGACCGCGCTCGCCCCAACGCTCGACCTGAGCCAGAATCGCGCGTGCAGCCGCGCGGTCCATCGTTTTGCCCGTGTAGAGATGGGAAAACTGGGTGAGTCCGACAGGGACGACCGCCGCGCTGAGAACCGCATCGCCCATATTCCACAGATCAGTGAGCGACTCCTCGAGCACTTCCTCATCGTTTAGGCCCGGCACAATCACCATTTGGCAGTGAAATCGGATCCCGCCCGCAGCGAGCCGCGAGAGTTGCGCCTTGATGTCGGGAACGCGCTGGTTGTTGAGCAAAACCTTGCGTGCCTCGTGATTCGTAGCGTGCACCGACACGTACAGTGGTGATAGCCGATACTCGAGGATTCGCTCGATGTCGCGCTCTTTTACGTTCGACAGCGTCGCAAAATTGCCGTAGGCGAACGACAGGCGATAGTCGTCGTCGCGAATGTAGAGAGGCTTTCGCAGTCCGACTGGGAGGCCCTCGATAAAACAGAACTCGCAGCGGTTCGCGCACCGGCGCACCGTGGGCGGCTCGAGGAAGATTCCCAACGGCTCGCCATCCAGTCGCTCCAGCTCATAAATGACGGCTTCACCGTCGGGCTGACGAGCCTCGATAACCAGCTCCTCATCTGCTGTGAGGAATTCCCAGTCGAGGAAGTCGGCTAGAGGTCGCCCATTTACGTTGAGCAGCTCGGTTCCAGGAAGGATTCCGAGCTCGTCAGCGATGCTGTTTTGTTCTATCCGGGAGACCTTGACCATAGCTCAAGTAATTTAGAGCTAAAGAGAGCGAAATCAAGGAACTACCGAAGTTTAGCTCCATCGATTCGCAGTGACAGCGCATCTTTTCCGGGCGTCACACTGGCGACGTCGCGGCCAATGACTCCAGGAGCTTCCGTGCGCGTTCCGGGTTGAACCCCGGGAGCTTAGCGATGGCCTCGGCGCCAGCCTCGCGAACGCCCTGGACGCTGCCAAATTCTTTGAGTAACTGGCGGCGTTTGACAGGACCAATGCCCGGAACCTTGAGCAGCTCGGAGGTGACGGTACGCATCGATCTTCGCTTCCGGTTGTACGTCACCGCAAAGCGATGCGCCTCGTCGCGCGCTTGCTGCAGCAGGCGGAGGCCCGGCGATCGGCGCGACAACCTGAGCGGGTCCGTCCTGCCCCAGACGAAAATCTCTTCCTCGCGCTTCGCCAGACTGATCAGGGGACGCTCTCCCAAGCCAAGTTCCGCGAGCACGCTGTGGGCAGCCGAAAGCTGACCCTTTCCGCCATCGATCACGATTAGATCGGGCAACGACTTCCCTTCCTGCACTCGACGCTCGAAATAGCGACGGACTACTTCCCCCATAGACGCAAAGTCGTCGGTGCCTTCCACCGTTTTCACGCGGAACTTCCGATACTCGGCGCGCTTCGGACGCCCATTCTCGAACCACACACACGAGCCGACTGTATCTGTTCCCTGCGTCGTCGATATGTCGAAGCACACGAGCGAACGAGGCAGGCGCTGCAGACCAAGCTCCCGACCGAGCTCGTAGACTGGATCCCCTGCCCGCTCTTCCGCCTCCATCGACGACAGCTTGAGCTCCTCGAGCAGATGCCGCGCGTTTTGCTCCGCCAGCGCGATGAGGTCGCGTCGCGGGCCACGCTGGGGAATCTGGATCCTGCTGTCGGGCAGACTCTGTTCGATCAGCTCCCGGTCGGGGAAATCGAACGGTAGCAAGAGCTGGCGCGCCTTTTCCTGCATCCCCACATAGCTACCCGCGAGAAACACCGTCAGGACGTCGGCGTCGTCTTCACCATCTATGTTGGTGAGGAAGCGCTGCTCGCGCGACAGGAGCTTTCCACTTCTGATGCGAAGCACGGTTACGCAGGCATCGTCCCCGTCCCGTGCGTAGCCGATTACATCCCGATCGCCGCCCTCGACCTCGAGCACTACTGTCGGCTCCTCCATCTGCTCGAGATGATGCAGAACGTCGCGCAGTTCAGCAGCTCGTTCGAAGTCGAGCTGCTCGGCGGCGAGATCCATCCGCTCTCTTACACGCCGCACGACCTCGTCCGGCCTGCCGGAAAGAAAGAGGACCACCTCGTCGATCATTGCCCGATAGTCGTGCTGCGATTGAGCCAGAATGCATGGCGCTTTGCAGCGTTTGATGTAGTAGTCGAGGCACGGGCGCTCGGGCATTTGCGCCGGCATGTCGTAGTTGCAGCTTCTGACGGTGAAAATCTTTTTAACGACGTTGAGCGATCGTCGCATCGTACCGACATCGGTGTACGGCCCGAAGTACTCGGCGCCGTCGTCTTCGAGTCGTCTGGTCACGAACACTCGAGGAAACGGCTCTTGAACCGTGACTTTGATATACGGATAGGACTTGTCGTCACGGAGCGCGATGTTGAAGCGGGGTCGATATTCCTTGATCAGATTTGCCTCAAGGATGAGCGCATGCGCTTCGCTTGGCACCACGATTGTCTCGAGGTCGGCAATCAAACCGACGAGATGACGTGTCTTGATGCTTTCCAGCTGATCGTTGGCGAAGTAGCTGCGTACGCGCGATCTCAGCCGCTTTGCCTTGCCGACGTAAAGGATGCTCCCGTCGCTGCCCTTCCACAGATAGACGCCAGGTCCATCCGGGAGGTGCGCGAGTTTAGTTGCAACAGCATCGGGAACGGGCAGCATGTGTAATTATACCATGCGCGGAAAGACTGGTTCACCCTGCGGAGCGCGCCCGCCTGAGCAATCCCCTGCCTCGATTGATTACCGTTCGCGCTTCGGGAATTCCGAACGCCATGGTGAGCGCGACGTAAGCCAGTCCATAGACAGCGAGAAGGAGCAGCGCCGCGAGTTTAGTCCGTACGATTGTCTCGTGCGCTGACAGCATTGGGGCACTGCGATCGATCACGAGTTTGTAAGCCCAGGGGATCGCTGCCGCGATGATCGCTGAGGCCCATAGCCGCGCCATTCGCGCCGGAACGAGCCGAGTGCGGCCAATTCTTTCGTCTATGCCTCGTCGCAACAGATAAAACTCAACCCATCCCGCGATGCCCGCCGACGCTGTAAGGCCAGCCGCGCCCAATTTGCGGTCGACGTCGAGCAATCCCGGAAGCACGAGCGCAAAGAAGTATCCGAGCGCGGTCGTGAGCACAACACGCACAACAGCATAGCGCAGGGGTGTGCGCGTGTCGCGCAGCGCGTAAAATGTCGAGGAGTACAGCCGCCCCATCGTCGACGCAAGGATTCCGACCGTCGAACCGATCAGAATCTGCCAGACCCAGATCGTGTTTCCGCGTTGGAATCGTCCGCTCTCGAACAACAGGTGGACGATCAGGTCTCCAAGTGCGAAGAGCGCGACAGCACTAGGGACGATGAAATAAGCGATGCGATCGAGCCCAGCGGTCAGGCGTCCCCGGAGATAGCCGCCAATCTCAGCGGACGTCCCGGTTGCGCGTGACATCGTCGGCAGTTCGGCGGCGGAGATTGCCATGCCGAACAGGCTGATCGGGAGTACGTAAATAGTCTGCGCGTAGCTGAACGAGGACACAGCGCCGTTTCCCAAATAGCTCGCCAGCCACGCGTCGACATAGGCGCTGATTTGTACTACGCCTCGCCCGATGAACGCAGGTACGAAGTTTCGGAATACGGTTCGGACGCTTTCCGCGGCAGCCGTCAAGCGCGGTCGCACCCCACGCGCGAGCGCGAGAACCTGCGGGAGCTGCACACCGAATTGCAGGGCGCTGCCAACGACCGAGCCGTACGCGAGGTAGATTGAGAGTCGCGTCTCTGTACGTCCAGTGTGGAAAAACAAGAGTGTGGCGACCATCGCCGCATTCCACACCACGCCGGCGGCATACGACATAAAGAACCGGCGGTGGCTGTTCAGGATTCCCAAACACCAGGCGGAGAACACCAGCAGCCCGGCCCCGGGGAAAAGAATTCGCGTCAGAAGGACCGTCAACTCTCGTTTCTCGCCCGTGAATCCGTTCGCGATCACGGCAACCAGCCACGGCGCGCTGAGAACGCCGAGCAGGACTAGCACGGACGCAACGAGCGCCAACATTCCTGCAACCGCCCCGGCTAATCGGGTCGCCTCGCGCTCGTCGCCTTTGCCGAGCAGGCCGGCGTATGCGGGGATGAACGACGCCGAGAGCACGCCTTCCCCGAACAGGTTCTGCAGAAGATTTGGAATGCGGAACGCCGCGTTGAACGCGTCGGCCGCGAAGCCGGCGCCCAGGTACCGCGCCATAAATGTCTGGCGAACCAGACCCGCGAGTCGGCTAAGGAGAATGCCGGACCCAACGAGAAATGCGGCGCCCCTGGTGCGATCACGCGTCTCAGGAGCGGCGCGCGTTGTCGTAGGCGTCTCGATCGGCCGCGCTGCTTCGGTTACTTCATCCGCTTGGGGTGGAAGAATCTCCGGAAGCGAACGGCCTGGCTCCTTCAGGTCGTCCCCGTGATTCACGAGCGTGTCCGGCCTGTGCCTGCCACCTCGAGATCAACTGCCTCGCCTCCAGTGAGGAGACCGATCGCGTGAAGACGCGCTTGCGCTAACATCGCGTCACGCAATTCCGCTCCGTACCGCGCCAGCAGCGGGACGAAGTTGAGTGTACGTTCCTGGCGCTTCCCGAACGGATACAGCGAGCCACGCGCCGTCGCAATTTCGTGCATGACGTCGGCGTTCTGTTTCTTGGCGGCCGCGATGAGCCGCCGCTCGAACCGATCGAGCCGGCGCGTCAAGTTAGCCCGCAGCCCAGCGGTCACAGTCGTAGGCACCGGTGTGTGGGTCTCCCCAATCGCCTCGCTCAACTCCTCGAGGCGCTCTTCGAGGAATCCTCGTGTCGCATCGAGCTCTTCGAGGACGCGCTTCGGTAATCGCCCCCGCGCCACCCGTGCCTCGGCTTCGTGCGGCTCTCGCAGATCGTCCGATTGCAGACCGAGCTTGCCGAGAATTTTGTCGACATGCGGTTCGAGAATGGTGCAGGACCAGCGCGGAGCAATCGCTGGGCGCGCGAGACCGAGCCCATCTGCAACCGGGGATACCTGAGCAAAATACGCAATCTCAGCGGGTCCACCGATGTACATCGCCGTCGGAAGTATGGCGCGCTCGACTACAGGGCGAAGCAACACATTCGGACCCATATCGTCTGATGCCGCGCTTTTCGCCGCCGCTTTGATTGGTATGCGCTTGCGACCGCCCGACCCGGACGTAAAAACGAGAGAAAGCCCGGGCACGTCCTGAACCTGCGCAGCAAATCCGGTCTGCTCTATCTCGCGATTGCGCGCCGATAACCGCGCAGCGAGATCGGCCGCTTTTCCGAGCGCGGCCAGAAGTACGGGCTTCGCCGCGGCGCGAGTCGCAGGGTGCGACGCATCGATGACGGCAATCCCCAATGGCGCAAACAACGCGCGGAGAAATGCAACGTATGCAGATCCGACCGTCTGTTCGCCGCCATAGAACCGTTCGAGCAGCTCGATCGGCACCTGGTCGAGCGTCGAGCCGGCTGCCCGCGTCAGTGCCTCGAGTTGCACCGAGACGTCGCCCAGCGGCATCGACGCCATGGTGCGGCCCAGCGTCTCAACATGATCGATTCTTAGGAGCTGCGCGCCGCCGGGAACCGCGACGACAGTGCTACTGGCCTCCCTGAAATCGGTGTCGTCGGTCGCCGCCCAGAATACTGGTGCGACTGGGATGCCGGTTGACTCTTCCAGCGTGTCCGCGAGCGCGAGCGCGCTCAGCGCTTTGGATAACGTATAAATCGGCCCACCGAAAAGGCCCGGCTGTTGTCCCGTAGTCACGACCACTCCGCTGCCGCTGCGTACAGCCTCGAGCCTGCTCTTCGCCTTTCCAGTCGCATCGAAAGCCGGCGCGAGCCCGGTCAACCAGTCTTCGGCGAAACCTGAACGAACCGATTCGATTCGAGCTTGCCAGGCTGAACGATTGCTCGGGATTGACTCGTACCATCCTCGCGGAGTACTGCCGGAGATGGCGGCAGCTGCGAGTGGAGCGCCGCCCAGCGGCTCGGTGATGACGCGAACGCTCACCGGCGGCTCGCAAAAAGGATTGTGCGGGGCGCTTCGTCCGACCAGCTCCCGCCACCGTAATCTCCGAACACTTTGACGAGATTGAATCCGGCCGTATCGAGCATCCATTCGAGGTCGCGCGGAGACAGAAGGCGCACACGCTCGATGTACTCCTTGCCGCGCTCACGAAGCCTGATCTTCTTTTCTACGAACCGGTCGTCCGGACTGATCGTGCGCCGTTGTTCGATGGTGATTCCGTTTTCCACGCGCTCGTCGTACGGCACCAGCGCCCTTCGGACCTGGGTCGAATTGAGAAAATCGATCACAAGGGTCGCATCAGGGCGCATCGCGGCGCAGAGACAGGCGAGCACGCGCACATGCTCGGTGTCGTCCTCGAAGTAGCCAAAGCTCGTAAAAAGGTTTACAACCAGATCGAAGCTTTCGTCGGCGAACGGAAGCTCGCGCATGTCCGCTCGGACGTACGGCGCATCCGGGGTCTCTCTCCTCGCTACTTTGAGCAGCGCCATCGATAGATCGAGACCGACTGTCCACCAGCGCTCGCGCAAGACCTTCGTGTGACGCCCAGCGCCACAGGCGAGATCGAGCACGGCGTTGATCTCGCGTCCAGTAACGTTGCTCGCGATCAGCTCGATGGCGCGCTCCGCCTCTGTCTCATCGCGATGCTGATAGATGTCGAGGTAATCTTCGCCGAACCATTCCTCGAACCAATCCGCTTCTTGCGGACCGGGCGCATGCATCACCGGTACATCACTGAGAAAGCTCGTCACTTGTTATACGGCTCGCCGCGCACGATCGTCCCTGCGCGGTAGATCTGCTCGACCAGCACGAGGCGGGCAATCTCGTGCGGCAGCGTCCACGGAGCGAGTGACAAGCGCATGTTGGCTCCGCTTGTTACATCGCTGGCGAGTCCAAACGCGCCGCCAATCAGAAAGGCGAGATCCCGGTCCTGCTCGCGTGCCGTCTGCAGAAATTCGGCAAACTGTGTCGAGCTCAGTGACTTGCCGCCAACCTCGCATGCAATCTTCTGCGCACGCTCAGGGATTTTGTCGGAGAGCCGCGCGCCCTCGCGTTCCTTTACCTTTTCCACCGGCAGGCCACCTGCTCGTTCTTCGCGGACTTCATGCACGTCGAGCGGCCAATACCGCGCCGCTCGTGCCTCGTAATCCCGGATCGCTTCGCCCAGCGCCACGTTGCGCGCCTTGCCTACGACGGCGACGACCAGTCGCATCTACGCGTAGATGCCGCGTAGTTTGTGGACGCTCGCGACCCTGTTTATCGAGAGCATGTAGGAAGCCGTCCGCATGTTGACGCGCCGCTCGCGCGACAGATCGAGCACATCCTGAAAGCTTCGCTTCATGATTGTCTCGAGACGTTCGTTGACGAGATCCTCGGGCCAGAAGTACCCGCCGCGATCCTGCACCCACTCGAAGTACGAGACGGTCACTCCACCAGCATTGGCAAGAATGTCGGGAATGACGAAGATCCCGTTTTCGTCGAGGATCGAGTCTGCAGCCGCGGTTGTCGGCCCATTCGCACCCTCGCAGATGATGCGAGCCTTGATGTCCCCCGCGTTTCGCGTCGTGATGACATTCTCCAGCGCGGCCGGCACCAGCACGTCGACATCCAGTGTCAGTAGATCGGCGCCCGAAATCGCGTCGCCCTTGTTGTAGCCTTCGAGCGAGCGATGCTTCTTCACATGTGCTATTGCGTCGTCGATGTCGATCCCGCTCTTGTTGTAAAGAGACAATGAACGGTCACCGATCGCCACGATCTTGCAGCCTTCGCGCGCGAGGAGCTGGGCGGCGACAGATCCAACATTTCCGAATCCCTGAACGGAGACCGTCGTTCCCTTCACCGGCATTCCGAGATGCTTCAGCGCCTCTTTCGTTACGATCATGCAGCCGCGGCCAGTGGCTTCGCGTCTCCCAAGAGACCCACCGAGCTCGACGGGTTTTCCCGTCACGACAGCCGTGGTCGTATGTCCAACGTGCATCGAGTAGGTGTCCATCACCCAGGCCATCACTCGCTCGTTGGTATTTACGTCTGGCGCCGGCACGTCGGAATCGGGACCGAGCATATTGATGATTCCGGACGTATAACGACGCGTCAGCTTCTCGAGCTCCGCCGCGCTCATGGCAAGTGGGTCGCATCTCACTCCGCCTTTCGCGCCGCCGAATGGAATGTTCACGACTGCGCATTTCCACGTCATCCACGCGGCAAGTGCTTTGACCTCTTCGAGCGTCACCTGCATGTCGAACCGGATGCCGCCTTTTGCCGGGCCACGCGACGTGTTGTAGAGCACTCGGTACCCTTCGAAGACATCGACCTGACCATTGTCCATCATCACCGGAATGGAAACGATCACCTGCTTCTCCGCCTGCCGCAGTACTTTGTACAGCCCGGGTTCGAGATCGAGCAGCTCGGCTGCCTTGTCGAACCTGGACATCATTGCCTCAAACGGGTTCTCCTCATCGAGGAAACGATCTTTATCGGGACGGACCAGCTTGTTCGCAGGAATTCGATAATCAGTGGCCATGAGTTCGTGTGGAAATATTCTCTCTGGATCAAAGTCTACGGCGCGGAGGACAACAAATCCTCGAGCAGCCGGTCGATATGTGCTTGACCGTCGTCGATTCGCAAACGCTGTGAAACATACCATAATGACCCTGCTTCGGCAGGCCACAGAGACTCCAGCTTCACTGCATCTTTGAGAGTGCAAACGGCGAAATCTGATTTGTTCGCCAGCGTCGCCAGATTCGCGGCCTCAGCACGCGTGAATGCGTGATGGTCGGGGAAACTGAATGGCCTGACGATCGCGCCAAGTTCCGTCAGTTGCTTGAAAAAGGAGTCGGGTTTCGCGATCCCCGCAATCGCCGTCAGATCCGCTCCCTGCAAGACATGCAGCGGCAGCGTCTGTCCGGTTGCGGTGCTGATCAAGAGCTCGGGGATCAGCGATGCGATCGCGACGGGCACCTGCGGGGCGACATTCGCCAGCGCTCGCCGCACATCGTCGACCGCGCCTCTATCGGCCGTTTTGCGCGTCACGATCGCGAGAGTTGCGCGACGCGCCGAGGACAACGGCTCACGAAAGGGTCCGGCGGGAAGGAGCCGTGGCTTTCCAGTCCACGCGTCGGCGTTCATCAGCACCACATCCGCATCGCGGCTGGCTCTCCGATGTTGAAATGCATCGTCGAGTACGACGACACCAACACCGTGCGCGATCGCGTCGCGAATGCCGCGCGCGCGATCGACGGCGGCGATAACTGGAATTCCCTGGTTCAGTTTTTCGTGTACGCTGATCTCGTCGCCGCCGTAACCGCGCAGGACTACGGCTGGCGTTACACCGCGTTCGACGAATTGACGCGCGAACCACGCGGCAACCGGGGTTTTGCCGGTGCCTCCGACAGTAAGATTGCCGATGCTCAGTACCGGGACGGAAAATTGTTCCGCCCGCAAGATTCCTCGGTCATACAACATGCCTCGCACTTTGACGACTGCGGTGTATAGCGCTTCCGCTGGGGCGAGCAGCGCACGCAGAGCGCGGGCTCTCGCGCCGCGTCCCGACCAAATCGTCTCGAGCGTTCTGCGGCGATCAGCCACCCGCCATCCGCGATACTTCGTTCATTAGAGCTTCGAACCTGGGAGCTTCGTCTGCCGCGGCGCGCGGGGTGCCCGCGTTCACCCTCGCGGGATTTCCGTAGCACACGGTGACACGCGCGAATGGTTTCGGTATCATGAACTGATCCCAGCTTTTTAGGCGCCACGCACGGTCAGCACTTGATGCCACGGGAACGATCGGCGCGCCCGAGCGCTGAGCGGCCACGAGTGCGCCGGGAGCAAACCTGCCGGCTGGACCACGCGGTCCATCGGGGGTGATGGCGACTTCGCCTCCGGACTGAAGCTCCCTCACGAGCGAAATGAGCGCCCGCTCGGCGCCGCGCGTCGTGGAGCCTCTGATAAGAGCGAAGCCGAGCGACTTGGCAGCACGAGCTACGAGCTCGCCGTCGCGATGCTCACTAATTAGAACCGCTACCCCCTCCTCCCGGTGGTACCAGAGAAGCGGCAGCAGATGGCCATGCCAGAGGGCGAAAATAAAAGGTTGCCGCGCTGAACGCAGACTCGATACAGCATCCGGATTCAAGACTTTGAATCTCCAGGTGCGACCCAGCGCGCGAAGAAACGCAGTGCCGAGCACGGCGATCGCGCGCGAGCGCCAGGATATTTTCTCCTCGTCGGCAGTCATCCCCGCGAACCGACGAGGTCGCCAGCCATGCGGGCGACGCGCTCGGCTGCGCCCGGCGTACCAAGCTTTGCGCGCACCTCCGCCAGCCCTGCCAACACATCGCGCCGCTCGGGGCTACGCGCATCGAGAAGCGGTGCCAAAGCATCAGCGACTCGCGTTGGCACAATCGCGTCCTGGATGAATTCGCGCGCCACTTCTCGGCCGGCTACTACGTTCACGAGTCCGATCTGCGGCACTTTCACGAGGCGTTTCGCAAGCGCATAGGAGATGCGCCCAGTGCGATAGGCTACGACCAGCGGACAATCGGCGATAGATGCCTCCAGCGTCGTCGTTCCACTCTTGCACAGCGCGGCGTCGGCGGCGCGCAACACGCTTAGCGATGCCGAATGCACGAGTTGGAACGGACAACGATTCGAGTCGAGCGCCACCGTTGGCGCAACGCTCACTACCACGAGTAGGCCAGGGATGCGCCGTTGCAACTCTTTCGCGCTCGCGACGAAGTCGTCGATGTGGCGGTCGATCTCCTGTTGTCTGCTGCCGGGGAAAAGCGCGAGGACCTTCGCATCCGGCGAGAGCCCGAGAGTTTCTCGCGCTTCCTGCCTGGTCGGCATGTTGACAGCGCGGTCGAGCATCGGGTGACCGACAAAAGTGGCGTCGATGCCAAAACCTCGCAGGAGCGGTTCCTCGAACGGAAGTATCACCGCCGCCTTTGTAATCAGTTGGGCAAGCTTGGGCAGCCTCGCCGCACCCCACGCCCACACCTGCGGCGTCACGTAGTACAATACGGGCACGTCCGCACGCTTCGCGGCAGCTGCGACCTTCATGTTGAAACCCGGATAGTCGATCAATATGACGAGCGCGATCTCGTCTTGGTCGAGCATCTTCCGAATCGTGCGCAAGAGAAGGAAGTGTCGCGGAACATGCTTCAATACTTCCAGAAATCCCATCACGCCGAGGAGATTGTCGCGGTGAATCAGCTCGACGCCCTGCTCCGCCAGTCTCGCGCCCCCAACGCCGGCGAGATTCAGCTCCGGCCTGACTCGTCGGAGCGCCGCCGCTACACCAGCGGCGTGGAGGTCGCCGGAAGCCTCTCCGGCGACGAACAGCACCCTACGCATGGTGGTGGGTGTGACCAACCAGCGAGGGAAGAGTGAGCTCGATTTCCTTCACGATTCTCAGTGCGACTCCTAAAGCCTGCCTTCCCTCTTGCCCGCTGACGACGACGGGCCCGGTGCCGTTGAGCGCTGCGATAAAGCTCTCGAGCTCCAGCTTCAACGGCTCCCCGTCCGGCGCCTCGAGCTTGATTCGATCGACATAGGCAGTGATGTCGGCAGGCGCCGACCTGATCGAGAGCGGATCGATGTCGGATCGCAGCTTGAAGAATTCTCCAGTACCGGCGCCCAGGTCGAGTGAGAGATAACCGCTCTGCTGGAATATCCGGATCTTTCGCTTTCGCTCTCGCGAGATCCGACTCGAGGTAATGTTCGCAACGGCTCCGGAGGTAAAGGTCACTCGCGCATTCGCGATGTCGAGCATTGGCGTGAGCACAGGCACTCCGACTGCTGAAATGTCGCGCGCATCCGCCCCGACGAGCGTAAGGAGCAGATCGATGTCGTGAATCATGAGATCGAGCACGACGGCCACATCGGAACCGCGCGGGCTGAATGGCGCCAAGCGCTCGCTATCTATGAATCTCGGTTTCCTCACGTGTGGAAGAGCCGCACGCACAGCTCGATTGAACCGTTCTATATGGCCAATCTGAACCATCACGCTCTTCTTATCGGCGAGCTCGAGAAGCGCGTCGGCCTCCTCGAGAGTGGTGGTGATCGGCTTCTCTATGAAGACGTGCTTGCCCCGCTCGATGGCGGCGCTCGCAACGGCGAAATGCGCCGATGTCGGTACGACGATCACGACGGCGTCAGACGCGTCAAGCAAGGAACCCAGATCTGCGTGACTCCGTGCGCGCAGCTCTTTCTCGACCTCAGCTCTCCGCTCGGCTTTCGTTTCTACAAAGCCGGTGAATCGAATCCCCGGTAGATCGCGCAGAATTCTGATGTGATGAAAACCGAGGCTGCCTGCACCAACGACTCCGACGCGCGGAGGCTGCGTCAAATCACCACTCCGCGCTCGCTCGCCTCGACGAACCGTAACAGCTCCTTCACTTCAGGCAGCGGATCGAGCTCGTCCTGCGCCCTCTCGATCGCCTGCGTCACGTTGAGGTCGGAGCGAAAGAGGAGCCGATACGCGCGCTTGAGCTCTCGTATCGTCGGCTCGTCGATCCCGTTGCGCTGAAGACCCACGGTGTTGAGACCGTAAAGCTTGACGGGATTGCCAACGGCCTTGAGGAACGGCGGAATGTCCTTAGACACGCGGGACATGCCGCCGATGAAACTGTGCCTCCCGATGCGGACGAATTGATGCGCAGCGGTCAATCCGGACAGAATCGCCCTGTCCTCTATAGTCACGTGTCCCGCAAGCTGCACCACGTTCGAGAGGATGACGTTGTTCCCGATGTGACAGTCGTGACCAAGGTGCACGTAGGACATCAGCAGGCAATTGTTGCCAACGGTCGTCTTGAACGACTGGGCGGTGCCGCGATTGATAGTCGTATATTCGCGAATCACGGTGCCATCGCCGATCTCGACTGTCGTCTCCTCGCCCGCGAACTTGAGGTCCTGCGGCAGCCCGCCAAGCACAGTGCCGATACCGACCTTGACGTTCTGGCCGAGTGTGACGTTACGCTCGAGCGTCGCGCGCGCGGCTATGACGCTGCCGGATCCGATCGTGCAGCCTTCGCCGATTATCACGAACGGACCGATCTCTACGTCAGGCGCTATCTCCGCGTCAGGCGAGATGATCGCTGTTGGATGGATTCGCGAAACCTTCATCGATCCCGGACGGCGGCGGCCATGTCGGCCTCGACGACGACTTCGCCGTCGACCTTGCCGACACCTCGCATCTTGCAGACTGTACCTCTCAGCTGAGTGACATCGAGCTCAAACCGGAGCTGATCGCCGGGCTTCACCGGCCGCCGGAACTTCACGTTGTCGAGAGACATGAAGTAAACGACCTTCGTCTCCGGGTCGGACACGGAGCCGAGCAACAGCATTCCTCCCACCTGCGCCATCGCTTCGATGATCAGCACGCCCGGCATGATTGGATGGCCGGGAAAGTGTCCCTGAAAGAAGGGCTCGTTGATGGTGACATTCTTTATCCCGACGATGCGCTTCTTCTCTTCGATCTCGATAATCCGGTCGACGAGCAGAAATGGATAGCGATGGGGGAGGACCTTCATAATGTCTTCAATGGCGAATGTCGCCTTTTTCTCTTCCATCCTGTTCTCCTTTGAACCCGCTTTCACCATCTCTCGAACGAGGGTAACCGTCCCGCGATGACTCGGCTTATGGGCAACGATACGCGCCCGCACGTGGGCCCCGGCCAAAGCAAGATCGCCGACACAGTCCATCGCTTTGTGACGAACGAATTCGTCGCTCCACCGCAGCTCGCCGCTCAGAATATCGCTATCATCGAGGACCACTGCATTCTCCAGCGTGGCACCTCGGATCAAGCCTTTGGCTCGCAGCGCGTCGACCTCATGAATGAAACCAAACGTCCGCGCTCTCGACAACTCTGTTGTGAACGATTCCTCGGTGACGACGATCCGGCGCGATTGTTTTCCAATCAGTGGATGCGGAAACTCGATCGTGACATCGAGCTCCAGTCTGTCGGCGGGGTACGCCTCGTAGACCGAGGCACCATCGATTATGCGAACCGGCTCGGCGAGCTCTAGAAATTCCGGCTCGCCGTCCAGCGTTGCGATTCCCGCCTCTGCCAGCGCCGCCACGAATGGCTCGGCGCTTCCATCGAGTATCGGCGGTTCCGGTCCGTCCATATCGATGACGAGATCGTCGATCCCGAGCCCGCTCACCGCTGCCAGAATGTGCTCGACGGTGTGAATCGCGTACTCACCCTTCCCCAGCTGGGTGCGGCGCTCGCTGCCGCTTACTTCGCTGACATGCGCGCGAATCCGTGGCAGGCCCACACAATCGGTGCGACGAAATACGATCCCGTGTTTCGCCGCGGCCGGCTGAAAAGTCACCCGGCACTGTATGCCCAGGTGCAGCCCGATCCCCTCCAGCACGGCTGGCCGCGCCAAGGTCCTTCGACTCACTTCGATTCGGGCTCTGCCAGCAACTTCTCCAGACGCCGCATCATGCCGGCCAATTTAAACAATGCCGCCGAGGCGCGAAGTGACTCCCGGTGTGGGCGCGCGGGATACCCTGACCATGTCTCGCCCGCAGGTATGTCGCCGAATACTCCAGCCTGTGCGGCGAGACGTGCGCCCGCCCCGATCGAAAGATGACCACTGATGCCAGCCTGTCCGGCGAGGATAGCACCGTCGCCGATCGTCACGGAGCCGGCAACCCCGACCTGCGCCATCAAGAGGCATTTCTCACCGATGCGCACGTTATGCGCGACATGGACGAGATTGTCGATCTTCGTCCCATTTCCGATGACGGTATCGTCGATACTGCCACGATCGATGGTGCTGTTGGCACCGATCTCCACGTCATCGCCGATGATACAACGACCGACGTGCGGGATCTTCTGATGCGCTCCATCGCGGAAGACATACCCGAAGCCATCGCACCCGATGCGAGCCCCCGATTGGATCGATGCGCGCGCGCCTATGATGGCTCCCGAATAAATCGTGACACCCGGCCAAAGTCGCGCGGCCGCGCCGATCGTGACGCCCTCGCCGACAACGCAATGCGAGCCAACAATGGCTTCATCGCCTATCACCGCTGCCGCGCCAATCACCGCGTAGTCGCCGATGGACACCCGCTGTCCGATGGTCGCGCCCTTCCCGATCCGCGCCGTCGGCGCGACCCCAGCGGGCGGTAGCTGTTGAGGGTATAGTCTGGGTAGCAGCGACAGGAGCTTCTCCACGGGCTGCGCCACGATGATCCGCGCCGATGCCGCGCCCGGCGAATCGCGCAGATCCGGATCAACGAGAACCACTCCCGCCCGGGTGCTCGCCATCATTGGCGCGTACTTGCCGCTCGAGAGGATGCTCAGGTGCGTCGAGTCGGCCCGGTCCAGTGGGGCAACACCGCTGATTGCGATTGTGCCGTCGCCTACCAGCTCGCCGCCAACAAGTCCCGCGATAGCCTCAGCGGTGATAGTGCTAACACCATCACCGCTGTTTGAGGTCGTCGCCATTTGGTTATTCACTTGTCGGCTATCGAGCCGGCCATTTACTTCGTCGACTCAGTCGCCATTTACTTCTTGGGCCGAGTCACTCCCGCCGGCTGTGGAATGGCCCCACTCGTCGGAGCAACTGGGGGTGGTCCCTGCGCTTTCAATCTCGCGAGCACTCGGTCCGTGAGGTCGAGTCGCTTGTCAGCGGCAACAACGACACTGACCTGGGAGCCGACGTCGAGGATTACGGAGTAGCCATCCTCTGCGCGGATGGCTTCGATGACTCCCTGCACGCGTTCCATGATGGGCTTGACCAATTGGGCCTGGCGTGCCTGCATCGTTGAATCCAGGCCGCGTGCGCGCGTCTGGTACTCAGCCTCGCGCTGGCCAATCGTCCTGCGGCGGGTCTCGCGCGTCGCGCTGTCCAGCTTCGCGGCGTCGCGGTCGAAGGAGGCCATCATCGTCCGCAAGGAGTCATCCATGCGCTGAATCTGCTGACGATACGCGCCCACCTCGCGCTCGAATTGCGCCTCGGCCTCGGCGCGTCCGGGCGCCTGCTGCAGCAACAGCGCGGAGTTGATGTAGCCGATCTTGACTGCCGTCGGAGGAGTCTGTGCTGTCTGCGCTCCGGCGGTCCCGACAAGGATCAGCGATGTGGCCAGTGCGACGGAGCTCGCACGGAGGAACATTCGCATTTTATGACTCCAATCTTAGAAGAATTGTCCGAGTTTAAAGTGGAGCTTCCAGCTCGGTGCCGGCCGCCCTTGTGCGTCAATCTTGTCGAACCCATACCCGATGTCCACACCCAAAGGTCCAAGCGGGCTCAAAGTGCTGACTCCGAAGCCCGCGCTCCTGAATAGACGCGTTGGGTCGAACTCGCGGGGCTTGTTCCAGACGTTGCCGCCCTCGAAGAAGGTGTTGACGTAAAGCGATTGGTTGATCCTCAAGCCCAACTCCGCGGTACCCACGAAAAAGGCGTTGCCGAACGAGTTGCGCGAGGCCTGAACGTCTCCGGTCGGGTTGTAACCGTTCGGAGTCACCGAGAACTCGTCATACCCGCGTAGCTGTTCGCCGTATTGGGTACCGCCGAGAGCGAATGCCTGCGTCGAGAAAAACGGCCCGGGATTGCCGAACACCGCGCCTGCGCGCGTCGACAAACCGGCCACGAACACCATTGGCTCGCCGCCGAGGAGGCTGCCACCAATGCGGCCGATGGGCGCGTAAGATCTAAGCTCGGTGGTGTAGCGCTGGAACTGCGCGGTGCCGCCCAACGGTCCGCCGTTGAACTGCGCGTTGAACGACTGGAGGCCACCGTCGGCCGGGAACGGCAGCCCCGTACGAGTATCGTGCTGCGCCGTGAACCCGAGCGTGGACCGGAAGCAGTTCTTGCACGCCTGCGATACCGTGCTCAGGAACCCGTCGCTCGTATAGTTGACCTTCTCACCGCCGTACGACACGAACAGTCTCGTGTAAATCGACTGCGGAACCGGGAAGCCGAGCTGAAGCTGGCCTCCGGTCCTGATGATTCCGCCCAGGTCAGCGATCGTGTAGCGGGAGCGAGTGTGGTATGCGGTGAAGCTGCCGGAGATGCGCGACTGACGGATGTTCGGGTCGCTGTAGGTCGCGTTGAAATCGCTGATATAGCGGCCGAACTGCCATTGCACCTGCGCCCGCTTGCAGCGTCCAAGCAGGTTTGGCTGATCGAGGCTGATGAATCCGCCAAGTCCAGTGCCTTGCCCCATCGATGCGCCGAAGTTGACGTTGCCGGTCCGCTTCTCCTTCACGTTGAAGACAATGTCGACGTCACCTTGATCGCCACTCGGCCGCGTCTCAGGCGCCGCCATCGGCGTCTCGAAGAAGTTCAGGTTACCAATGTTCTGGTAGCTCCGAATCAGGTAGTTGCGGTTGAAGACCTGACCGGGGGCAAGGACGATCTGCTCGCGGATACACGACTCGTGAGTGTAGTCATTACCGGCGATCTCGATGCGGTTGACGATCGCTGGCGACCTCTCCTCGATCTCCCACCGGAGATTGACAGTCCGCACTGAGTCGGTGCTGGGTACTCGCTCCGTGACCGGGCGAATGTTCGCGTAGATATAGCCTTCGTCGTTGTACGCTTCGACGAGCTTCTGCTGCGCCTCGTCCCACTTTGCCTCGTCGAACGTATTTGGCGGATTCACGTAGGCGCGACGGATGAGACCCGTGGCCTTTTGTACGAGGGTGGCCTGCTGCTTGTCGCCGAACGGATAGAACAATTTGATCTGGTCCGTGGAGAACCGGCGGTTTCCGATCACCTCGAAGTTGCCGACTTTGTAGCGCGGCCCTTCGACGACGGTGATGTCGATCAGTCCCTTACCCTTCGCGCGGTCGACGATCAGCGTGTCCTTTATGATTCGGAAGTCGATGTAGCCTCGACTCGCGTAAAGCTGCGGAATTTTTTCGCTGAGATCCTGGGCGTACTTGGCGTCGTCCAGCTCGCCATTGCGTGTCCATAGAAAGCCTTCGGGCTTCGTCTCCATGGCGCCAACGACGTCCTCGTCGGGAACTTTCGCATTGCCATTGATGCGAATTCCGGAGATTGCGAGGCGTCTGCCTTCGTCGATCCGGAAATTGATCGTTAACTTGCCGGCGGTGACAGTGGACTCGGGCTTTACGCTCGCGAGGTAGTAGCCTTTGCTCTCGTAAAGTGAATCGACACTGGCAATAGCCTTGGCAATTTTGCCGGGATCGACCGGACTGCCAGTGGCAAAGCTGAGCTTTTCCTTGACGTCTTTGGGTGCCACGCGGTCTGCGCCAATGACCTTGTAATCCACGAGGATCGGTCGCTCGCGCACCTGGATCAGCAAAGTCGCCTTGCCGCCCGTGGGCGCTACATTGCAGACGATCTGCACGTCATCGAACTGGGACGTGGCATAAAGCGCCTTGATCGCGCTCTGGATCTCGTGCACACTGAGCTGCGTGCCAAGCGACAATCCACTGGTCGACCGGATCGCGGCGGTGTCGACGCGTGACGCGCCGGTAACGTTTATGGCTTCAGGAGTCGCGCACGCTCCGGGCGCGGTCTCCTGGGCGTATAATGAAGTGGCACCGGCGATTGTGGTCGCCAGTGCATAGGCAGCAATTTTCCGCATCACACAAATATACACTAGTCAGTTTGGTGGAGGTCCTCATCGGGCGGCGGCTGTTGTGATTAGACAACGGGGCTGTCAGAGAGTTGCCTCTCCGACAGCCCCGTGTTCCTTCCGTAGCGATTTCTTACGCTTTCGGAGTGCCGCTGAGGACGCGGAAGTCGAGCTTCTCACCGTCGGCCGCGAGATCGACTTCGATCTCGTCGCCCTTCGCGAATTCCGCCAGAAGGATCTTCTCGGAGAGCGGATCCTCGATGTACTTCTGGATCGCCCTCTTCAACGGCCGTGCCCCGAACTTCTCGTCGTAACCGTGCTTGACGAGGAACGCGGACGCGGACTCGGTAAGCTTCAGCGTCAGCTCCTCGTCGCCCAACCGCTTCTGGACATCCTTCAGCAGGATTCCAACGATCTCGGCAATGTTCTGCTGCGAGAGCGGGTGGAAGACGATGACGTCGTCAAGTCTGTTCAGGAACTCGGGGTTGAAGGTGTGCTGCATCTCTTCCTTCACCTTTTCCGCGATCCGCTCGAAATTCGACTTCAGGTCCGGGGCGTGGAAGCCCAGGCCGCGACCCTTGGTGATGTCGCGGGCACCCACGTTCGACGTCATGATGACCACGGTGTTCTTGAAATCGATCACGCGACCGTAGTTGTCGGTGAGGTGGCCTTCATCCAGAACCTGCAGCAGGATGTTGAACACATCCGGATGCGCCTTCTCGATCTCATCGAGCAGCACGACGCTGTACGGCTTGCGACGAACTGCCTTGGTGAGAGTTCCTGAATCCTCATATCCGACATATCCCGGAGGCGCACCGATCAGGCGCGACACGGAGAACTTCTCCATGTACTCACTCATGTCGACACGGATCAGCGCGGCTGGATCGGCGAACAGGAACTTCGCGAGCGAGCGCGCAACCTCGGTCTTTCCGACACCAGTCGGACCGGAGAAGATGAACGAGCCAATAGGACGATTGGGATCCTTGAGTCCGGCACGGCTGCGACGGATCGAGCGCGCGAGGGCCTTGATCGCCTCTTCCTGCGCTACCACTGAAGCGTGGAGCTCCTCTTCCATGCGCAGCAGTCGCGCGGTTTCCGCTTCCTGGAGACGCATAACCGGAATACCAGTCCAACGGCTCACGATGAACGAGACCTCCTCCTCACCGAGCACGGGACGGTGCGACTGGCGGTGCTTCTCCCACTCTTCCTGTTTGCGACGGATATCACCCTGTAGCTCGCGCTCGCGGTCACGGAGAGACGCGGCGCGCTCGAAGTTCTGATCGCGGACAGCGGCTTCCTTGTCGACGTTTACGGCGTCAAGCTGACCCTTCAGCTCGGCGACCGCCGGCGGCGGTGATTGAGTTGCCAGGCGCGCCCGCGCGCCAGCTTCGTCGATGACGTCGATCGCCTTGTCGGGCAGGAATCTGTCAGTGATGTAGCGTTCCGACAGCTTGGCGGCCGACTCGAGAGTCGTGTCAGGGATGCTGACCTTGTGGTGCTCCTCGTACTTCTTGCGAAGTCCCTTGAGGATCTCCACCGTCTCGTCGACCGAAGGGGGCTCGACGATGACCGTCTGGAAGCGACGCTCCAATGCGCCGTCCTTCTCGATGTACTTGCGGTACTCGTTGAGCGTCGACGCGCCAACGCACTGCAGCTCGCCGCGCGCGAGCGCCGGCTTCAGCATGTTGCTGGCGTCGATCGCGCCTTCGGCGGCGCCTGCGCCGACGAGCGTGTGCAGCTCGTCGATGAACAGGATGATGTTCTTGTTCTGTGCGATCTCGTTCATGACCGCCTTGAGGCGCTCCTCGAACTGACCGCGATACTTGGTGCCCGCAATCACCGCCGCCATGTCGAGCGACAGCACGCGATTGTCGCGCAATGAATCCGGGCACTCGCCATTGGCGATCAGCTGGGCGAGGCCTTCGACGATTGCCGTCTTGCCGACGCCTGGCTCACCGATGAGGACCGGATTGTTTTTCTTGCGGCGCGTCAAAATTTCCATGACGCGCTCGATTTCCTTCCCGCGGCCAATCGTCGGATCGAGCTGATTGTCAGCGGCAAGCTGGGTAAGATCGCGGCAGAAGTGATCGAGCGCTGGAGTCTTCGACTTCTTTTCTCCCTTGCCGGTCTGCGTCTGCGTTGTGCCCGGTGCGCCAGGAGGCGCGGCCTGCGTTCCGCCCTGCGGCATCTCGGTGCCGAGCAGGCGAAGCGTCTCGGCCTTTGCCGCGTCGAGATTGACACCAGCATCGGTCAGCACCTGTGCCGCAATTCCCTTCTCTTCGCGGAGCAGTCCGAGCAGGAGGTGCTCGGTGCCGACATATCCGTGACTCAGGTCACGAGCTTCGCCCATGGCGAGCTCGAGCACCTTCTTCGCGCGCGACGTATACGGGAGATCGGGGCCAGTTGCTGCCGCTGCTTTCCCCTTCTTGACCGTCTCCTCGATCTTCTGCTGAATCTCGTCGAGGTCGACGCTGAGGTTTTGCAGGACCGCGGCGGCGACGCCCTCGCCCTCGCGGATCAAACCGAGCAGTATGTGCTCGGTACCGACGTATTCGTGATGGAGGCGCGCAGCCTCCTCACGAGCCATGGCGAGAACCTTTCGTACTCGCTCTGTGAAGTTGTAACCGTTCATCTCTGCAATCCTCAGTGCGGGAGCTAGTTCTTTCGCGTGCGTGACAGTGTGGACCACTGCGGCGCGCGTGATTACCCGCTACCCCTTACTCCGCCTCTTTCGCTAGCGTCTCTCGCACGTATCGAGCGCGTGCGACATTCGCTTCGCTTTCCGTCAGCGCTCTTCCCTCGGTGTGACCGAGGTGCGCCAACTGACTAAATATCAGGAGCTTGTTGAGAGTATATACACTGAGACCGCTTATCAGTTTCAAACCGACAGCCAGTCGCACGCCGCTCAGATAATTCATCGCTTCATCGAAGCTCAAGCTGCGTGCATATCGCAGCGTGCCAAAGGCACGCCAGAGCTTGTCTTCTATAATATAACCCGCATCGCGCAACAGCACTCTGCGCGCTTCTTCTTCGCGCTCGATTACATGTCTTACGACGCGTACGAGGTAATCAAGTAACTCGCCTTCGGATCTGCCCAACGTCGTCTGATTCGAGATCTGGAAAAAATTGCCCACTACTTCGCTCCCCTCTCCGTACATGCCGCGGTAGGTGAGCCCAACCTGCTGTAAACCGGCCAGCACTTTCCCGATCTCCTTCGTCAACACCAGACCCGGCAGGTGAATCAGTACCGATGCCCTGAGCCCAGTCCCCACGTTCGTCGGACACGCGGTCAGGTATCCGAACTCATTGTGAAAGGCGTACGGCACCCGGTTACCGAGCTCGGCGTCGAGGCGCTCGAGTACTCCGAAGGCGTCGGCAACATGAAACCCGGAGTGGAGCGCCTGAAGGCGGAGATGGTCCTCCTCGTTGACCATTATGCCGACGCCGCGCGAGAGGTACACGGCAGCACCCGTGCGCACCGGCTGCTCATTGAGCCCCGCCAGCTCTTTGCTGACCAGATGCCTTTCGTGGAGGAGGAGCCGGTCTTCCGGGGGCAGCTCGTCGACTCGGAGTAGTACGCCGTCTTCGATCGTGCGCAGGCTCGCGAACGCCTCGCGAACTTGCGTAAGGATCCGAAGTCTTTCCCCGTCGCGCGCACGCGGAGTGAAAGCATAGCCTTCGAGATTGCGGGCGAGCCGTATACGCGTCGAGATCACGATATCGGCGTGCTCGCCCGACGCGTCGAGCCAGCTGGCACCGCCGTCCGGAAGCAGTGAAAGATCCAGCATCACTCGATTCCCCGCAGCTTGTCGCGGATGTCGGCCGCCAACTCGAACTGTTCGGCCTCGATTGCTCTTTTCAGCCGGTCGCGAAGCTCCGTGGCGCTCGACACGTGTGGCAGCTCTGAGGGAAGCGGGGCAACATAGCGCCGACCGATGTGGCGCGAATTCCCATGCACCCGCCGCAACAAGTCACGCAGGCTCGACTCGAACGCCTCATAGCAGTGCGCGCAGCCAAGGCGACCGGTAGCACGGAAATCGGCGAGCGTCGAGGAGCAGAAAGAGCATTGAACGGGCTCGCCCTTGGCGCCCGGCATCTGCTCGTGAATGGTCTGCAGGAAATTGTTGATCTGCGGCTTTGCCGCCGTGATCGTCGTCTCCACTCCACGCTCGGCTGCGCATTTTTCGCACAGATGCAGCTGTCTCACCCCGCTCCCCTCGATTTCGGTGAGCTGGATTACGGCTTCTCCATCCTTGCACAAATCGCAAACCATTTATACGACGACCTCATCAACCTCGGTACGACCCAATTTCCCACCTTCCAACAGCAGCACCTGGCTCGCGCGAGCGGCGAGCGAGCGGCTATGGGTTACGACGACCATCCCGATCTCGAGGTCATTGACGACCTCGGCCAACAATTCGTGCAACATCTCGGCGTTGGAGCGATCGAGATTACCCGATGGCTCGTCGGCCAAAATCACCTGCGGATCCATCGCCAGCGCGCGGGCGACGGCGGTCCGTTGCTGCTCTCCACCAGAGAGCTCGCCGGGCCGATGTGTCATGCGCGCGCTAAGCCCTACCCTTGCCAAAAGCTCGGACGCCCGGCCGCGCGCAATCTCGTCGGGCTTTCCGGCGATCCGCAAAGGCATCATCACGTTCTCGAGCGCTGAGAACTCGCGCAACAGGTGGTGAAACTGGAACACGAATCCGACGGTTCTGTTCCTCAGCTCGCCCAGCTCGGTCTCGTTCCGCCCGTGAACCGGCTCCCCACCGATCACTACGTAGCCGCGCGTCGGCTTGTCCAATGCTCCGAGTACGTGCATCAGTGTGCTCTTCCCGGCGCCGCTGGATCCAACAATCGCAATCATCTCGCCGCGAGGGACCGACAGGTTCACGCCGTTGAGGACGTGTAACGCGCTACCATCCCCGCCCACGTATGTCTTGTGGACGTCGTGCGCTTCCAGAACAGTAAGCGTCATTCGTGCCGGATTGCCTCGATCGGGTAAAGTCGCGACGCCTGTATCGATGGATACACCGTAGCGACCGCGGCGATCGCGATACTCGCAAGCACGATCCATATCACGTCAGCGGGCTGCGTCGACACTGGCAGATGGTCGATGAAGTACACCTGCGCGTCGAGCTTGATGAATTGATACTTGTCGAGCGCAAGGGCGCCCGCGAATCCGATCACGAGCCCCAGAGCTGTCCCGACGACCCCGATAACCAGACCCTGGGCGAAGAATATCCGGCGGATGGATTTCGCCGGCATACCCATCGCCTTGAGAATTCCGATCTCCTTCGTCTTATCGGCGACGACCATAGTGAGCGTGCTGACGATGTTGAACGCAGCGACGAGCACGATGAGCAGGAGGATCACGCCCATTCCGAGCTTCTCCAGTTTGAGCGCCTGAAACAGAGAATGATTCTGCTCCTGCCAATCGACAGTGCGGAACGGCCAACCGAGCACGGCTAACAGTTGACGAGCTACGGTCGTCGCCTGCCAGCGGTCGGCTGTCCTGACCTCGATTCCAGTGACCCCATCACCCAGGCCGGCCAGCTGCTGCGCCTTGTCGAGAGCGACAAACGCGTACGCGTTGTCGTATTCGTACATCCCCGTCTCGACGGTCCCGGTTACCTCGAAGCGCTCAGCGTGGGGCACGAGGCCCCCCGTCACCGGGTCCATTTTGGCGCCGCCGGCCGTGAAAACGTTGATGCTGTCGCCCGGATAGGTGTTGAATCGCGCTGCGAGCAGCTTTCCGAGCACAATGCCGCGACGCTGACCGTCGCTGCTCGCGAAGCGGAAATCGCCCTGATTCGCGTGGGAGCGGATCGTCGTTACCTCGGGGACTCCGCGTCCCTGCGGCAAGATCCCGACGATGTAAGCGGCGCTCGAGTAGTCGTGGAAAGCCGTCAGCATTCCTTCGGTGAGAACAAAAGGGGCCGCCGCAACGACGCCCGGCTGTTTCCGCACTTTCTCGAGCACCGCCGGCCAGTCGGCAATCTTTAGATCTTCCCCGTAGGTGAGGACACGGATGTCCGGGCTGCCGACGAGAATCTTCTCGCGTAGATCGTGTTGCAGACCGTTCATCACGCCAATGATCACGATGAGCGCGCTCACACCGACGAGCACGCCGCCGATCGCGATGATGCTGATTAGCGATAACAGCTTCGATCCGCGGCGGCTGCGCAGGTATCGCCAGGCAATCTGTAACTCGAGCTTCGTCACTCTGGTCTCATCGTTGGAAAAAGAATCACATCGCGGATGTTCGTTGCCCCAGACAGGTACATGAACAAGCGGTCAACACCAATGCCTACGCCACCCATTGGTGGCATGCCGTATTCCATCGCGCGCAAATAATCCTCGTCGACACCCGACGCCTCTTCATCGCCCGCTGCCCGCAACTTGGCCTGCGCCTCGAAACGACGCCGCTGGTCGAGCGGGTCGTTCAGCTCGCTGAATGCATTCGCCATCTCTTTACCGTTCACGAATAGCTCGAACCGTTCAGTGAGAGCAGGATTGCCTCGCTTGGGCTTCGCCAGTGGCGAGAGCTCCACTGGGTAGTCGACCACGAATGTCGGCTGCACCAGCTTCGATTCGACCAGCGCCTGGAACATTTCGTCGAGCAATTTCGGACGGCTCATCGACTCTGACCCTTCTACACCCACGCGCCTCGCAAGTGCGCGCAGTGCCTGGTCGCCAAGCGACGTGACGTCGAGGCCGGCTGCTTCGTTCAGCGATGGCATCCATTCCAGGCGCCTGAATGGCCGCTCGAAGGTCGGCGTCGTCGAAGCGAATTCCGGCACCGACCGAACGGCCTCCGCTGTCCTTTCCATCAACTGTTCCACGAGATCCATCATGCTACGGTAATCGGCATACGCCTCATAGAACTCGAGCATCGTGAACTCGGGATTGTGAGTGCGATCGATTCCCTCGTTACGGAAATCGTGTCCGATCTCGTAAACCTTCTCGATGCCACCGACGACTAGTCGTTTCAGGTAAAGCTCGTCGGCTATCCTGAGGTAAAGCGGCATGTCCAGCGCATTGTGCACGGTCGTAAACGGGCGTGCCGCGGCTCCCCCGTAAAGCGGCTGCAGAATTGGTGTCTCTACCTCGAGGAAATCCCGCTCGTCGAGAAAGGATCGAATCGCGCGCGTCATTCGGGAACGCGCGACGAAGAGTGCTCGCACCTCGGGATGCACGGCCAGATCCGCGTACCGCTGGCGATAGCGTTGCTCCGGATCAGCGAAGCCTGAGTGGCGGATGATCTGGCCGCCCACCTCCTCTTCTTTTCCAAAGGGCAGCGGCCGCAGCGATTTGGCGAGCAACTCGACGCGATCAATGCGCACCGTGACTTCGCCAGTTTTCGTCCGAAAGAGCGGTCCACGCACACCGATAATGTCGCCGAGATCGAGATGCGTGAGCAACGAGTACATGTCGTCGCCGAGCTGATCCTTCTTGAAATAGAGCTGGATCTTTCCGGAGGCGTCGGCGAGGTGCGCGAAAGTGGTTTTGCCGTGGGAGCGCCAGGCGACAATACGCCCGGCGAGACTTACGACCGGCCCCTCCTCGCGCTCGCCAAGGAGCGTTTGCGCTTCACTCGCGAGATGCTGTCGATCGAAAGAGTAGGCGTATGCGGCGATGCCCGCGGCCTCCAGGGCCTCGAGCTTCTCGCGGCGTGCCTGGAGCACGAAGTTGATCTCTTCGTTCACGCCGCCGCCGTCGCCGAACCGCCGCCCTGCTTTAGGTATGCCTCGATGAAAGGATCGATTCCGCCGTCCATCACTTTCTGGACGTCCGGAATCTTGAGCTCGGTGCGATGATCGTTGACCATCGTGTATGGCTGGAAAACGTAGCTCCTGATCTGGCTTCCAAAGCTGACATCCGACTTGGTCGCGTCGAGCTCGGCCTTATGGGCTTCGCGACGTTGAATCTCCGCCTGATAAAGCTTGTTCTTGAGCATCTTCATCGCGGTCGCCTTGTTCTTGAACTGAGACCTCTCCGCCTGCGACGCGACAACCGTATTCGTGGGAATGTGGGTGATGCGCACCGCGGAGCTCGTCTTGTTGACGTGCTGGCCGCCCGCGCCTGACGCGCGATAAACATCGATGCGCAGATCCTCGTCGCGGATCTCGATGTTGATCTCTTCGTTGACGACTGGATACACGAACACCGAGGCGAAGCTGGTGTGGCGTCTCGCATTTGCATCAAAGGGGGAAATTCGCACGAGACGATGCACGCCTGTCTCGGGTCGTAGAAACCCGTACGCATAGAGCCCGCGAATCTCGAGGACCGCGCCCTTGATGCCGGCTTCTTCGCCCTGGCTTTCGTCGAGAACGCTGACCTCGAAGCCGCGTCTCTCCGCCCAGCGCACGTACATCCTCATCAGCATCTCGGCCCAGTCCTGCGCCTCGGTGCCACCGGCGCCGGCGCTGATCTCCAGCTGCGCATCGCGGAAATCGTCAGGGCCGCGCAGCAAGGATTTCACCTCGAAAGAATCGATGTCTTCGCGGAGCTGCGCGGCCTCGGCGTCGAGGTCACGCTCCATGTCCGGCTCCGGACTATCCTGTAGAAGCTCGTCGAGCTCGAGCGCACTTTGCGCGCGCGCTGCCAGCTTGTCGTAAGGATCGATCCATCCGCGCAGAGTCTTCACTTCCTGAAGCGTCGCCTGCGCCTTCTCCTGGTCGTTCCAGAATCCAGGGTCCGCCATCGCGGCGTCGAGCACGCTCAATCGAGCGCGCTTGCCATCAATGTCAAAGATACCTCCGCAACTCCGCGAGTCGTTCTCCGTCCTGCTTCAGACCACGACCGCGCTCGCTTTCCGCCATTTACCCTGGCCCCCGACGCCTAGAAGATTTTCTTGCCAGCACCCAGCACTTCGTTCAGTGCTTCCTGAAAATAAGTAGTGCTTTCCGCGAGCTGCTGTCCCACCTGCGCAATATACTCTTCGAAGCTCTTTTTTATCTCCTCACGAAAGAGCTGCTTGAGCGTGCCGTCGCGAAGCCCTTCCGCGTGCTTGGCAGGGTGATAAGTGATGATATCGGAGACGAGCGCGCGAGCGAGGCGCTTGGCCCGCTGGTTGGGGTCCTTGGAGAGGAAGGGATTCAGGGGACGACGTGCACCTCCATCGGATGCAGCCGGCGAAGCGGTTGGCGACGCCGCTGGGGATGCAACCGGAGGCGTGGACGGAACTGCGGCCGGTGGAGTTACGGGCGGACGTGCCGGCGTCGGAGCGCGAAATCCCGGCTGTAATGGGACAAACGGGGGCGCAGAAGGACCGGCAATCGGTCCCGTCGCCGGCGGGGCGAACGGCGTAGATGGCGCCGAGGGGGGCGTCGGTGCTGTTGCGCGTGGCGCGTAAGGCGGAGCGACCGGTGGATTGAACTCGGGCAACCCGGACGCAGGCGACGGTGGGGTGGCGGTGGCCGTAATTGGACTCCGCTCTCCTGGCTCCGTGCGCGGCCGTGCACCCGCCGGGACGTCCCATCCTGTCGCTGTCGCAGGTGTCGAAGCCGCGCGCGGCCGCTCTTGCTGCTGCGGCGCGGCAGCAGGCGACGATGTGAATGCGTTTACGCCGGGTGGGGTGCTTTGTCCGGTCGGTGCCGGAATCGAGATTACACCGCTACATACTGAGCACCGCGCGCGCACGCCGGCTGGTGGCACCTTCGCCGGATCCACTCGAAAAATGGAACGGCAGTCCGGACAACTGACGTTCATTCGCTCTCTCCACTCTTGCGCACATCACGAATTGCTGGCATTGGCTCCTGGGGCGTTACGCGATCATCACTCCGTCGATCGACGGTATATACCGAGCCCGGCAGGCTCTTGGCGTAGGTTTTCATCTCGGTCGCAAGTTGGCTCGCCTGGCGCGCCGAGGTCAATGTACGGCGCAAATTCGTGACGACGCCGATGGAGAGCGTCATCAGCGGCACCCGATCGAGATGCCCACGACGGTCCTTCCCGAAAAAGTAACCCGCCCGACGATCCTGCTCCGAGTATTGATACGGCGCCAGGAGATCGAAGGTCGCCACGATCTCGCCGCAAACGGCCGGAATCGCATTATACGGAATTACGAAGATGAAATCGTCGCCGCCGATGTGACCGATGAATCCGTCCTCGCCGCACGTCCCCTTGACGACGTCGTGCAATAGTTTCGCCAGGATCCGGATGACGCGATCACCTTCGTTGTAACTATATCGATCGTTGAATTCCTTGAAGTGGTCCAGGTCAGCGTAGCAGACGGCGAACGCATCACCCAATGCGAGCCTGCGGCCGATCTCCGCTTCGATTGCTGACGTTCCCGCCAGGCGTGTCGACGGATGCACGATAAGGTCGCGCTCGGATCGAATCAGCATCGCCGTCAGCCGACGAACGGCTTCCGGTACCTGCATTCCATCGCGAATCACCTCGTCGGCGCCCGCATCGAACGCCGCTGACAACGCCTCCGCTTTCTTCGAGCAAAGGACCGCGCACGGCACTACAGCCGTGTAGGAATCCCTTTTCACTCTGTGAAGAGCTGCAAGAGCGGGGGCCGGATCGCGCCGCGCGTCGAACACGACGAAACGCGGGCGCGCGCGCAATCCTATCGACATCAGCTCGTCGCCCGAACCGAGGGTCAGAATGGAACCGTCCTGACCATCGATCCAGGCGGCTATGTGCGCCGGGAGTGAGGCACCGTCGGGTGAAAAGTGGATCGCGTTTGGCTGCTGCAAATCAGTGGCTTCCGGGTCGCCGGTGATTCTACTCTATCAGAAGAAAAAGAATGCAACTCCGAGTACTGCATACGCGAGAACCAACAAGGCTCCTTCGAGCCAATTCGTTTCCGCGTCCCTGATCACGGATGTCGTCACTAAAACAGCCAATCCGATGCTCGCCACCTCCATCGTGGTAAAAGCGAGATCCATTGGCTGTCGAAACGCCATCCCGAGAAGAACCAACAGCGGCGCGATGAGCAGCGCTACCTGGATGCTGGAGCCTACGGCAATACTGAGCGCGAGATCCATCCGATTCCGCATTGCCATGATGATCGCCGAGCTATTCTCGGCTGCGTTGCCGATGATGGGAATCAGGATCAATCCGACGAAAAATTCGGACAGTCCCAGAACCTTCACCGCCTCCTCAGTTGCCGAGACGAGAACCTCCGCCATGACGCCGATCGTGATGGCCGCGACAAGCAGGATCCCCAGTGCCTTCTTTGACGACCATTTTGGGGCTACAGTCACGGGATTCGCCCCCCGTTCACCCCTTAAATCCGGCGAGTGCGTCCAGAGTGAAAACACCAGCCAGGCCAGGTAGCCAGCGATCAGAAGGCTCGCTACATAATGTGACATCCGAACCGTAGCTACCCGGGCTGGGTCGGGATGCAGTCCGTGAAAAAGTGCGGGAACGACGAGACCGAAAACCGCAATGAGGAGGACTGTGGTGCTCGAGCCGGCAAAGCCGTGACTGAATGTCTGTTTCTTGAACTTCAGGCCACCTCCGAGTAGTGCGAGGCCAAGAACGAGCAGCAGATTGCCGAGTATGGAGCCGGTGATCGAAGCCTTCACCAGATCGATCAGCCCAGCCCTCAATGCAACGGCTGCAATGATCAGTTCCGCCAGGTTTCCCATTGTCGCACTGAGAACCCCGCCCAGCGCTGCGCTGGTGTGTTCGGCGAATGCTTCGGTGGCTGCACCCAGCACGCCTGATAACGGAATGATCGCCAGCGCACTCAATAGGAACACCGCAATCGGCGGCGCTCCGGCGAACCGAGCGCCGATGGCGATGGGAACGAACACGAGGAGCGGATAAAGGAACTTCACTCGATCGTGTTCACCTGCGAGTCACGACTGGAAGGCGGCGAGCATGGGAAGTCCGAACCGCCGGATCGAGCCGCGATCAAAACAGATAACGGAGGGAGACGTACACGGGCGCCTGGCCGTCGTCAGCCGGCAGACCACCAAAGGTTCGCGCGATGTCGAACACAAATGCACCGCTCTGCAAGCCGAATCCAAGAGCGGCACTGGCATCGCCGCGCTGGTCGCGTCCAACATAGCCGGCGCGCAAATGCACTTTGCTCTGGTACATGACGTCGGTGCCGAATCGTACGGCACGGCCACCGAACGAGCGCGAGTTCACGAAGCTGCCCGACGCTCTCAGCTCAGTGTCCTTCACGTAATGGTCGATGAATTTCAGGCGATACATTGCTCCGAGCTCGACCTGAGTCGGCAACGGATTCTGTTGCCGCGTCTCTCTCGAGTTGA
This sequence comes from Gemmatimonadaceae bacterium, assembly GCA_045803975.1. Taxonomy (GTDB): domain Bacteria; phylum Gemmatimonadota; class Gemmatimonadetes; order Gemmatimonadales; family Gemmatimonadaceae; genus UBA4720. The sequence continues at coordinate 5,049 of JBJMOA010000194.1, read as the reverse complement.
GGCGACCGCCGAGGTTTCGTATCGCGACGCCGAAATCGAGCGGGGCTCCGAACTCGACCGCGTACTGGGCACCCAGATCGACCGCGCGTGAGCTCTGAACCTCCGATCCGACCGTCGCGCACTCGCCCGAACAGTCGGAGCGTATCTGCACGATCTTGTAATTGAACCCGGTGTTGAGGCGCCTGGTAATGCGCAAGGCATACGTAGCCGCAAGGACTACGTCGCGCGGCAAGATGACGCCGATCACCTGGTCGAATTCGTTTTTGACTTCCTGCTCGCCTAAATCGAGAACGTTGAGCGAGAGGGCTGCCGTTCCATAGGAGCGCGTCGGCATGACGAACGTCAGCGCATCGCCAACCCCGGCAACCGTCTTCGAATGATGGATAGCGAGCTCTTTCTTGTCCTGGCTGCCCATTGACGCCGGATTCCACCAGATCCCTTCGCTGCCCGGCTTCGCGGCCACCATTGCCTGTCCCATCCCGACGGCCTGTGCACCCGTTGGTAGCAAAAGGAACAGCGATCCCTCGCTGCCAGTCGGAGTTTGCGTGCTTCCGGTACTTCCGGCAATCGCGAGAAGCGCGACGCTAAAAAGGAGTCGCCTCATCGATCAGCATAATTGGAATGTCATCACGCACGGCGTAGCGAAGCCGGCACTTGTGGCAGAGGAGCGATTGTTCCGCTTCGCGATACTCGAGCTCGCTTTTGCACTTGGGACAAACAAGGATCTCCAGAAGTCGTGCCGACAATGTCATTTCCGTTTTCCCGTTGCTAGTTCATAACCGAATCGCGAGAGGCTGCCGGGATTCTTGCGCCAGTTTGCAAGCACCTTCACCCATAAATCGAGGTAGACCTTCGAGCCGACGAACGTCTCGATCTTCTTGCGCGCCGATTCTCCCAGACGCCGGATCTGCGCGCCCTTGCTACCGATGATGATTGCCTTCTGGCTATCGCGCTCCACATAAATTACTGCGCGGATGTAGAGCGGCGAGCGGTCTTCTCGATATTCCTCGACCTGCACCGCCACGCTGTAAGGTACTTCATCGTGGAGCTGCTCGAGCACGGTTTCTCGCACCAGTTCGGCGACGAAGAAACGCACCGGTTGGGTGCTGATTTCGTCTTCGGGATACAGAAAGGGGCTCTCGGGCAACTGCCCGGCGACCTTGGCCATCAGCTCGGGAATCCCGTCACCCGTTAGCGCCGAGATGTAGACCAAGTCGTCATCGGCTGGCGTGGCGGTGCGCCGCGCCGACGAGATGGCGTCGGACTTGTTCAGGGCCGTGATGATCGGCGAGCGCGGCAGCGATGACAACTCCGCGGCGATATTGAGCGGTGGCGGATTTCCTTCTGTTGCGTCGGCAAGGTAGACGATCACGTCTGCATCCTCGACCGCGCGGAGAGCCGTAGCCCGCATCGCTTGTTGCAGAGGGTAGCGCGGATTGAGCAGGCCGGGCGTGTCGAGGATTACCATCTGAGCATCGCCAGTGCTGTAGATGCCGACGATGCGGTCGCGGGTGGATTGCGGCTTGGCGCTGGTGATACTCAGCTTCTGTCCGACAATGCGGTTCAGCAACGTCGATTTCCCGACGTTTGGCTTACCGACGACCGTGACGATCCCTGCGCGAGGCATTGCGCAAGTTACTGCAACTGGCGAGTGACGCGAAGCTGGGGCGGCAGGACTCGAACCTGCAACTTCCGGATTAACAGTCCGGCGGTCTGCCAGTTGACCTACACCCCATTAATGCCCTAATGACCAAAAGATACCCGATTGGTCACGAGGGCGGACTAGAAAAAAAAGGCCGTCAGTACGAGACTGACGGCCTTTCAATGAGATGCCGGCGACGGCCTACTCTCCCGCGTTCTCTCGAACGGAGTACCATCGGCGCTGCAGGGCTTAACGACCGTGTTCGGAATGGGAACGGGTGTGGCCCCTGCGCTTCAGTCGCCAGCGATTATCAAAATGACTTTGGATAGTAGTGTGATCGTGTGATGTTCGAATCAACCGTTAGATCGCTTGGTTTTCTGCTAGTCGGTTCGAGTCAAATACAAGGAAAACTCGAACCATATAAGGAGATCAAGCCTCACGGGCGATGAGGATCGCTTCGCTTGAAATCGGTTGCCCGACGTCCACGTGCGACCTCTTGACGGGATGGTCTCTCCCGGCCCTTCAGGGAGCTCAAGGCTCCAGGGAAGATTCATCTTGGGGGCAGCTTCCCACTTAGATGCATTCAGCGGTTATCTGCGCTTGCCCTCGCTACCCGGCGCTGCAGTTGGCACCACAGCCGGTACACGAGCGGGCAATCCGACCCGGTCCTCTCGTACTAGGGTCCGCGCCCCTCAATCTTCCAACGCCCACAGCGGATACAGACCGAACTGTCTCACGACGTTCTGAACCCAGCTCATGTACCACTTTAACCGGCGAACAGCCGGACCCTTGGGACCTTCTCCAGCCCCAGGATGTGATAAGCCGACATCGAGGTGCCAAACCGCGCCGTCGATGTGAACTCTCGGGCGCGATAAGCCTGTTATCCCCAGCGTACCTTTTATCCGATGAGCGATGACCCATCCACACGGGATCACCGGATCACTTAAGCCGACTTTCGTCCCTGCTCGCGCCGTCGCGCTCGCAGTCAGGCGGGCTTCTGCTTATACACTCGTCGTGCGATTACCGACCGCACTGAGCCCACCATAGCGCGCCTCCGGTACTCTTTAGGAGGCGACCGCCCCAGTCAAACTACCCACCAGCCACGGTCCTCGACGGTGTTGCCGTCTGAGTGAGAACGTTAGTAAAACAAGGGTGGTATTTCACTGTTGCCTCCGCGCCAGCCGAAACCGGCGCCTCAACGGCTCCCACCTATGCTACGCAGGTCATACCGACGTTCAATGACAGGTTGTAGTAAAGGTGCACGGGGTCTTTTTGTCCTGTCGCGGGTAATCGGAATCCTCACCGATACTGCTATTTCGCCGAGCTTACGGAAGAGACAGCTCCCAAGTCGTTACTCCATTCGTGCAGGTCGGAACTTACCCGACAAGGAATTTCGCTACCTTAGGACCGTTATAGTTACGGCCGCCGTTTACCGGGGCTTCGGTTCGCAGCTTCGCCTTGCGGCTAACCGCTCACCTTAACCTTCCGGCACCGGGCAGGAGTCAGAGCGTATACGTCGGCTTGGACAATGCCTTGGCACGCTCCTGTGTTTTTGCTAAACAGTCGCTTGGGACGATTCTCTGCGGCCGGCCTCGGCTTGGGTTGTGCACCCTCACCTAATACCGGCACCCCTTATCCCGAAGTTACGGGGTCATTTTGCCGAGTTCCTTTTCCGTAAATCACTCGAGCACCTTAGGCTGCTCGCCTCGCCTACCTGTGTCGGTTTGCGGTACGGTCTACTGCAGTCCTGGTCCGCGAAGCTTTTCTCGGCAGTTTGCGTCAGCCACCCTTTGCGGGGCCATGCGGCCCCTTCGGCATCGGTTCTCGACTATCCCAGCGGATTTGCCTACCGGGAAACGTCTACCACCTTGCAGCGGAAAATCCACCACCCGCCGGTGACCTTGCTCCTGTGTCCCTCCTCAGACTCGTAACGGCTTACAGTTGGTACGGGAATGTTGACCCGTTTCCCATCGTCTACGCCTCTCGGCCTCGACTTAGGGACCGACTGACCCTGAGCTGATCGACATGGCTCAGGAACCCTTAGGCTTACGGTGACAGGGGTTTTCACCCTGTTTCTCGCGTACTTAATCCGGCATCCTCACTTCCCACCGCTCCACCGGAAGGCTTCCGCCCCGGCTTCACTGCTGTGGGAACGCTCCCCTACCCCTCATGCTTGCGCATGAAGACCTAGCTTCGGCGGGCGGCTTGAAGTCCCGACCATTATCGGCGCGACCTCGCTGGACTGGTGAGCTATTACGCACTCTTTAAAGGAATGGCTGCTTCTAAGCCAACCTCCCAGTTGTCACAGCAAGATCACATCCTTTGCTACACTGAGCCGCCACTCCGGGGCCTTAGCTGAGGCTCTGGGTTCTTTCCCTCTCGCCACGGTACATTAGCGCACCGCGACTGCCTCCCGGGCAGCATTCAACAGGCATTCGGAGTTTGGTTGGGGGAGGTATCGTTATTCACGACCCGGACCCATCCAGTGCTCTACCTCCTGTGAACTCATTTCCCGAGGCTATACCAAAATATATTTCGGGGAGAACCAGCTATCTCCGAGCTTGATTGGCCTTTCACCCCTACCCACAGCTCATCCCAAACTTTTTCAACAGTTACGGGTTCGGGCCTCCACTGGGTTTTACCCCAGCTTCACCCTGGCCATGGGTAGATCGCTTCGGTTTCGGGTCTGCGGCCACGTACTCATCTTCGCCCTGTTCAGACTCGCTTTCGCTTCGGCTTCGGTGCTTAACACCTTAACCTCGCACGTGACCAGCAACTCGCCGGATCATAATGCAAAAGGCACGCAGTCAGGGGATTACTCCCCCTCCTACCGCTTGTAGGCACACGGTTTCAGGATCTGTTTCACTCGCCGCCAGGCGTTCTTTTCACCTTTCCCTCACGGTACTGGTGCACTATCGGTCACGGACGAGTATTCAGCCTTGGAGGGTGGTCCCCCCAGATTCCGACGGGATTCCTCGTGTCCCGCCGTACTCAGGTACCCGGATCATCCGCAGGTGAAGTCTTTCGCATACGGGGCTCTCACCCTCTCTGGCGGGCCTTTCCAGGCCGCTTCCGCTAGACTTCCCACGCGGACGGGACAAAGCCCCATCCGGGCCCTACAACCCCGTGGCCGAAACCACGGTTTGGGCTCTTCCCCGTTCGCTCGCCGCTACTGGGGGAATCTCGTTTGATTTCTTTTCCTGGGGATACTTAGATGTTTCAGTTCTCCCCGTTGGCTCCTCACTCCCTATGGATTCAGGAGTGGGTGACGAGACATGACTCTCGCCGGGTTTCCCCATTCGGGCACCCCCGGATCAACGCCTACGTGCGGCTCCCCGAGGCTTTTCGCAGCTTGTCGCGCCCTTCTTCGCCTGTCCGTGCCAAGGCATCCACCGTGCGCCCTTGTT
>JBJMOA010000193.1:0-3033 GCA_045803975.1 Gemmatimonadaceae bacterium | reverse complement strand
CGCTTCCGTCTCGGACAGCGGTGACCAGCTCACGCTCGCTGAGTGCGCTCGGGGAAGGCGGCTTTGGGCGCGCGAGGGCCATGACAATACAATGGCCGGCGGGCTGGAAAACTTACATGCCCGCTTGAAACGATTATTCGTTACGTGGCGTTCGCGTCGTATCGGGGTTGAACGGCGGCGCGTTTGGATCGTAGGGCGCTGTTGGATCGACGCGCTTGCCGTCAACGAAGCGTTTCTGGTCACGAACGTTGTCGACGGATTTGAGCTTCCATTCTCCGCCGACCTTGCTCCACGTCTCCCGCTGGAGAACGCTCGTCTCGACCTTGCGACGTTTGCCGGCGAGGTCGCGGAATCGCGACGCTTCCTGCAGCACTTCCGCGACGGCGATGAGCTCGTTTGGAGATACGGCGAGCCGCAGGATCTTAACGCGAATGTCGTACGGCGGCTGATTGGACTCCAGGAAACGACGCGAGTACTCCTCCATCACTCGCGCATCGCCAACGTTTCCGTCTGGAAAGATCGAGTGAAAATCGACGGTCTTCATGGCGACGATTGCCGCGAGATCCTTGCGATCGTGCGCCCGTGCCAATTCGGTGTAGCGCGCATCGAGCTCGGCGCGAACCCTGCTTTGCGCATCCTGAGCGCGCGCGGGGCTCGCTATCACCCAAGCGACCAGAAGGACTGCGGGAAAAGCGCGTCCAGCTCCTGTCACGACATCACGCATTGTTTGGTCATCCAGCCTGAAAGTGAGCGCACACGATTTGGACACGCTCACTCAAAAGAGCGTTGACGACTGTCCGACGCAGACTAGGTCACACGGCGACGCCCGCTCCGCGCCTGGGAAGCACCCAGTTCGGGCGCACGAAGTGGCACGTGTAACCATTCGGAATCCGCTCCAGATAATCCTGATGCTCCGGCTCGGCTTCCCAGAAGGGGCCGGCAGGCACCACTTCGGTTACTACTTTGCCCGGCCACAGGCCGGAGGCTTCGACATCGGCAATCGTGTCGATCGCGGTGTTCTTCTGATCTTCACTCGTATAGAAAATCGCCGACCGGTAGCTCATCCCGACGTCGTTGCCCTGCCGATTGCGGGTGGTCGGGTCGTGAATCTGGAAGAAAAACTCGAGCAGCTTGCGAAAAGTGATCTTCTGAGGATCGAAGATGATTTCGATCGCTTCGGCGTGCGTTCCGTGATTGCGATAAGTCGCATTGGGAACGTCGCCGCCCGTATAGCCGACACGCGTCGAGATAACGCCCGGATATTTGCGGATGAGATCCTGCATTCCCCAAAAGCATCCGCCCGCAAGTACTGCCCGCTCTGTCGATGTTGTCATTGTCTCTTCCTCTCTTCCTTGATGTCACGCGCTTTTCGTTGCGATCCTATTAATAGTAGCTCACCGCTCGCGCTCTTTAGAGGGCGGTCACCCGAATGTAAAGCAGAATGCTTCCACGCCCGGCTCCTCGAACTGGATCTCGAATTTGCGATCCGCGATTCGTTGCTGCTGGCGAATCAGCTGGTAGGTCGTCTGACGCGCGGCCGTCCCGTTTCCTTGTTGATCGACATCCGTACCGTGCGCGGCGCCCGGCGCTTGCCCATCGACTTTGACAGTGAATCGAACCGGCGGTGATCCCGGCGGAGGCCCCATGATCAGGTTCACATCGCGGGCGTGGAACTGATATGCGATCTGACCATTCGCTTTGTTCAGCGCGGTGGATCCTCCCTTCACTGTCCAATCTCCAGCCAACGCCCACTGGTTGAGCGCCAGCTTGGGCGGAATGGTATACACGCGAGGCGCGTCCTGTAGGGCATTGCCTGCGAAGGCTTCCGCTTTCTCGTAGCCGAGATAGCTCTCGGGTGATCGCAACGTACCGTAGTCGGCGGCAGTCTCGAGACCGTGCGGTGCGACGCTCACGAGGTGCCGATCGATCGCGCGACCACTCTCGCCCAGCAATCGCTGAATGACTTTTTCGGTCTCATCGTACGCGCCTTCGCCGAAATGGTGATATCGGACGCGACCATTTGCATCGGCGACGTACACTGCCGGCCAGTAGTTGTTGTCGAACGCGCGCCACACGGAATAATCGCTGTCGACAGCGATCGGGTAGTTGACGTCCATCTCCTTCGCCGCCCATCGCACGTTGTCCAAATTCTTTTCGAACGGGAATTCGGGCGTATGCACGCCAATCACCACCAGTCCCTGGTCGCGGTATTTCTCGCCCCATGCCCGCACGTACGGTAGAGTCCGCAGCCAATTGACGCATGTGTAAGTCCAAAAATCGACGAGGACGACTTTTCCGCGCAGACCTGCCGGCGTCAGCGGCGGGGAGTTGAGCCACTGCGTAGCACCGTCAAAGGAAGGCAGCGCCCCCTCATCTCTCTCACTCAACGCCGCACACGCCATCTGCTGCACCGCCGTTCCAATGACGCCGAGCCGAGCAGCGCCAAGTGCGCCCGCCGTGCTTGTGATAAATCGCCGTCGTCCGTGGTTGATTGAGTTGTGCATTGAGTACCCTCCTCGATCCTACGCATTCCCTCATCCCTCATCCCTCATCCCCATCCATCGACATCCACAATCGCCTTCGCGAACGCCTGCGGATCTTCCTGCGGCACATTGTGACCGATGCCCCTCAGCACGCGGTGCGAGTATCGACCCGTGAATTTGCCGGCGTACGCTTTTCCATCTGCCGCGGCACCATCGAAATCGCTGGCAATCGTTATCGTCGGGACCGAGATCGCCGGACGCGCGAACAGTTTCTTCTCGAGATCGCTGTATCTCGCTTCGCCGTCCGCGAGGCTCAAGCGCCAGCGGTAGTTGTGAATTACGATTTTGACGTGATCGGGATTCTCAAACGACGCCGCCGTTCGATCGAACGTCGCGTTATCGAACCGCCAGGTGGGCGAGGCAATCTGCCAGATCAGTCTGTTGAAGTCGCGCGTATTCTTGCCGTAGCCGAGCACGCCGCGCTCGGTGGCGAAGTAATACTGGTACCACCAGCCGAGCTCCGCCTTCGGTGGCAGCGGCTGCTGATTGG
>JBJMOA010000192.1:0-20925 GCA_045803975.1 Gemmatimonadaceae bacterium | reverse complement strand
GATTGTCACCTTGGACCCCGGTATCAGGCGTGATTGTCCATCGACCACGACACGTTCTCCCTCTCGCAGACCGCTGGCGATGACTGCCACCGTATCAACCGTGCGCGATACCTGGACCACCGTCTGCTTCGCCGTCAATGTTGTGTCGACGGTATAGACGTAGGTCCCCTGTTGACCGGTCATGACGGCGGGCGCTGGCAACGTGAGTGCGTTCGGATCAACATAAAGCTGTAGGGCGACACTCATGTATTGGCCGGGCCAAATAGTTGCTTCCGGATTACTGAATCTCGCCTTGAGGAGAACGGTCCCGGTTGTGGAGTCGACGTTATTGTCGACAAAGGCGAGCGAGCCGTCGAGCGGGATTCCGGTTCCCTCCGACGGCGTCGCGCGAACCTGCAGCGCGTTTCCGCTGCGGTAATAACGCTGGATGTCTGGAAACTGACTCTGTGGCACTGAGAAGCGAACCAATATCGGCTGAATTTGGTTGATCACGACCAGCGGCGGATCGCTGTTCGCTTTCACCAGGTTTCCCATGCGAACGAGGAGACTGCCGGTTCGCCCAGAGATTGGCGCCCGGATAGTGCAATTGGCCACGTCGAGCGCGGCCTTTTGTACCGTCGCGCGGTCCGCGGCAACGCTTGCGGCCGCTGACACTGCCGCGGCTTCAGCCTGATCGGCTTGCGAGCTGGTTACATAACCTTCCTTGATCAGCGCGGCGTAGCGAGTCGCATCGCGACGCGCGTTCGCTGCCGTCGCTTCGTCGCGTGCGAGCTGCGCGCGCGCCTGATTGAGCACGGCGAGATACGGCCTGGGATCGATTTGAAACAGTATTTGTCCGGCCTGGACCGCTTGTCCTTCCGAGAAATTCACGCGCTGGAGGATGCCGTTGACCTGCGCCTGGACGGCTACAGTTTGCATCGGCTCCGCCACGCCGTTCGCCCGGACCACGTATGGCACGATGGCACGACGCACGGTCGTTACGCTCACGGGAACCTTCGGCTGTCGTGGCGGATCTTTTTTCGAGCAGCCTACCGCCGCTGCAAACGAGATTGTCAGAACGACGATCAGGTAATTGCGCGGGGTCATTGGCTACCCCGCCCGGGAGCCTGACGAGACACCGTAGAATCCGGCGAAAATGGGAACGGCGTCTCACCACGCACGCCGAGTACGCCGGCGTCGCGCGCGAGCTGGGCGAGTGAAGCGTACCACTGCCACCGCGATTGAACCTGCTGCGCTCGGGCATTGGCAAGCGCGGACTGGGCCGTGAGCAAATCGATGATGCTTCCGACTCCCTCACGATACCTGCCCGCGGCGACCTGGACCGATTGCTCGGCGCTAGCGAGCAAATCGTCGGCGGTGGCAACTCGGCGTTCCGCTGTCTGCAGCGCGTAATACGAAACGAAAACCTGAGTCACAACGGTTTGTCGCGTTTGGTCTGCAAGAGCGGATACTGCATCGGCCTGCGCTCGCGCCGCAGCAATATCGTACTGGTGTGAAAACCCATTGAAGATCGGAATGGACAGGCCAAGCTGCACCGAATACGAAGGCCCGGCAAACGTCGCGGGGCTGGAGTAAGTACGGGCTGCGTTCCCGCCCAGTGTCAGTGAAGGAAGCATCGCGGCTCTGGCGATCCGCACACGTGAATAGGCAGCAGCCGCCTCTGCCCGCGCCGCCGCAAGGTCGGGTCGATTTCGCAATGCGTCGTTGATTATGCTGTCCACGCTCAAGGTCATCGCTCGAACGGGTATCGCGCCGGGAAGAGGCTCGAGCTCGAACGGGAGATTCGCGGGGAGCCCAAGCGCTGCCGCCAATCCGCCGCGCGCTGCCTGCAGGTTTCCTTCGATCGTCTCGAGATTCAGCTGCTCCTGCGATAGCGCTGTACGCGCCTGCAGAACGTCGGCAATTGTCGCGAGCCCAACGCGGTTACGTCCCTGCGCGGCGTTGAGGTTTGCCTGCGCTTCGGCCAACGCGGATCTCTCCGCCGTCAACAGCGCTAACGTCGCCATGTAATTGAAATAGGCGACCTGCGCCTGAAGCACGGTGTTCTGAATCGTAGCGTTGTGGGTGAGATTGGCGGCGAACACGTTCTGGCGCGCCGCTTCAATCGAGCCGGAGCGCCCGCCAAAGTCGAGGAGTAGATAGTTGAGCGCGATCGACGGGCCGTATTCCGTTCGTTTTCCCGCTGGGCGGGTGCCGGTTGCCGGCGACTGAATGCGAGAAACGGTCGCCGAACTATTTATGTCGGGAAAGTATTGGCCGCGAGCCGATCCAAGGAGATCAGCCGCGGCACGAGCCTGCGACCACGAGGCGCGCGTTGCCGGGTTGTTTCTCAGTGCAAGATCGACGACGTCCGCCAGGCTAAGCTGCTGTATCCGCTGCTTGAGATCCGGGGGGACCGCGTCCACGACGGTTCGAGTCACGAGCGACTCAGGCTTGATTGCGCCGGGCGGCGGATTCCACGGCCGGCTCGGCGCGGAAGGTGCGCCGGCAACACCGTTCACGCGAGGGACGCCACAGCCAGCAACGATCGGCGATACGACGATGAAAACGCCTTTGATGACACTCTTTGTGTACGACATTATCTCCAATACGTGATTCCGCACTCTTCTGCTGGGGACCAACGAAGGTTTTACAGACCGGCCCGTTGCACTACATTTGGCGATTCGCATCGACCCTCGGGAGCCAATGACGAAGTATAAGTTCGCTAAAGTCCCAGCGGGCGGAGAAAAGATCGACTACAAGAACGGCACGCTGGACGTTCCTGATAAGCCGATCATTCCTTTCGTCGAAGGGGACGGAACCGGCCCTGACATCTGGCGCGCATCCGTCCGTGTGTTCGACGCCGCGGTCGAGCGCGCGTATGGCGGCCAGCGCCGCGTGGCGTGGATGGAGGTATTCGCCGGAGAAAAGTCGTTCAAGCAGTTCCAGGATTGGCTGCCGCAGGAGACCATCGATGCGATGCAGGACTACCGCGTGTCGATCAAGGGTCCGCTCACGACGCCTGTCGGCGGTGGCATCCGATCCCTCAACGTGACGCTGCGCCAGGTGCTGGATCTTTACGCATGCATTCGTCCGGTGCGGTACTTCGAGGGCGTCGGCGCGCCGGTGAAGGAGCCGGAGAAGGTCGATGTCGTGATTTTCCGGGAGAACACGGAAGACGTTTACGCTGGCATCGAGTGGAAAGCGGGATCACCCGAAGCCGAGAAAATCGCCGCGTATCTGCGAAAGGAGTTCAAGAGCGAGATCCGCGAGAAGTCGGCGCTTGGCGTAAAGCCGATGTCGGAGTTCGGGTCAAAGCGACTCGTTGAGATGGCCATCAGACACGCGATCGCGAAAGATCGGGAGTCTGTCACCTTGGTGCACAAGGGCAACATTATGAAGTTTACCGAAGGGGCGTTCCGCGACTGGGGTTACGAAGTCGCGCGCGACAAGTTCCCCGACGACACGACCACCGAAGCAGAGCTGACGAAAGGCGGTCCGAGCGCGCGTGCCGACGCGGTCGTAATTCGCGACCGCATCGCGGACTCAATGTTCCAGCAGATGCTGCTGCGTCCGTCAGAGTATTCGGTGATCGCGACGCCCAATCTGAATGGCGACTACCTCTCGGACGCCGCCGCGGCGCAGGTCGGAGGACTTGGTATCGCGCCGGGCGGCAACGTCGGCGACGGGGTCGCCGTATTTGAGGCAACGCACGGCACCGCCCCAAAGTACGCGAATCTCGACAAGATCAATCCTGGGAGCGTGATACTTTCGGGCGTGATGATGTTCGACTATATGGGCTGGACTGAAGCGGCAGCACTCATCATCAAGGGAGTAGAGAACGCCATCAAGTCGAAGCGTGTGACCTACGATCTCGCGCGCCAGATGCCTGGCTCGACCGAAGTCTCGACATCCGCGTTTGGCGATCAGGTAATCGCCGGGATGAAGAGCTAGCTCGTGCTGGCCGTCACCATCAACTCGGCGAGCCCAGCGGAAGTTGGGACCGCCCTTCTCGTAATCGCGCTCGTCGAGAATCCGACGCTCGCAGGCATCGCTGGTCTCGACAGCGCCACGCAGGGTGCCCTTTCGCGGACCCTCGAGATGAAGGATTTCCGCGGTGCGCGCGATGAGACGCTTCATCTCACCGGCGTTCCCAGAGGACCACGACGCCTCTTCCTCATTGGCATGGGCGCGGTCACCGATCGCCGCGCTGCTCTTAGACGCGCCGCGACACTCGCAGCCCGCAACGCCCAACGCCTCGGCGTGGGCGAGATGGTGTGGTACTCGGAGCAGATAACGCCCGATGAAATCGAGGCGATCACAATCGGCTTGATCGCCGGTGCATGGGAGTACTCCGATCTCAAGACTCCCGCGCCCGAAGCCGAGCGGAGGAAACCGCTCGAGAAGGCGGTCATTCTTACGAGCAATACCGACGATAGTCGTCGCGGCCTCGCAAATGGGCAGGCGATTGGCGCGGGACACAGTCTGGCTCGCCGGCTCGCGATGATGCCCGGCAATCTATGCACGCCGGAATACCTCGCGGAAACAGCGGCGGACATCGCGAAGCGTTACGGCATGGGGCTGACGGTGCTGGGCCGGCGCGAGATGGAAGCGGAGAAAATGGGATCGTTCCTCGCTGTTGCCCAGGGAACGCCGCAGGATCCGAAGCTCATAACCATTGAGTACAAAGGCGCGAAGCCGAATGCGAAGCCTGTGGTGCTGGTGGGCAAAGGGCTCTGCTTCGACAGCGGCGGAATTTCCATCAAGCCTGCACAGGGAATGGAGCACATGAAGTTCGACATGTGCGGAGCGGCCGGTGTGCTGGGGACGATGGAAGCGATCGGGCAGATGCGGCCCGACGTCAATGTCGTCGGAGTCGTCGGCGCGACGACCAACATGCCGTCGGGGACGGCGATGAATCCGGGCGACGTCGTCAAGGCGCAGAACGGGAAATCGATCGAGATCATCAACACCGACGCGGAAGGGAGGCTGGTCCTCGCTGACTGCCTGTCGTACGCGAAGCGCTTTAACCCGGATGTCGTCATCGACGCCGCGACGCTGACCGGCGCATGCGTGATTGCGCTGGGTCACACTGCGACGGGCGTATTCTCCAGCGATGACACACTCATCGCCGAGATTTTGTCCGCGGGAAAGAAAGCGGGTGAGCCAGGGTGGCCGCTGCCGTTGTGGGACGACTACAAGGAGCTGATCAAGTCCGACGTCGCGGACATCAAGAACTCCGGCGGGCGCCCTGCCGGAGCGGTCACCGCCGCGATGTTTCTCAAGGAGTTCGCGGAAGGTTATACGTGGGCTCACCTCGACATCGCCGGAACCGCGTATTCGGAGACCGATCTGGTTACGATTCCCAAGGGACCGACGGGTGTGCCAACGGGTACCTTCATCGAGTTCATTCGCGGGAGAGTTCGCTGACCAGGATTTTCGGTCGACTACGCAACCCAGCCCGCCTCGGCCTCGTGTCCGGGGCGCTTTTGTACGCGGCGACATTTCCGGCCGGGGCGCAAGTGGTGCCGCCGCCGGCGAGTCAGGTTCCGATACCCGTCAAGCCAGCAACGGACTCGGGCCCCGATAGCGCGCGCGTGAAGGCGGATACGATCAAACCGCCCATTGGCCGCTCCGCTGATCCCGCGCTGTACGAGATCGGCCCGCAGTACGAATGGAATCGTACAGATCTGCTTGCTACGGGCGCGCTCACGGTCGTCGACCTCCTCGATCGAATTCCTGGAGTCACCACCTTCAGGTCGGGGTGGCTAGCAACACCGCAGACAGCGACGCATAACGGCGATTTCCGCCGCGTGCGCGTGTTCTACGATGGAATCGAGATCGACAATCTCGACAACACGACTGGTGGCGTCCTCGATTTGTCGAGTGTCCAGCTATGGTCCCTCGAGCATCTGAGCATCGAGCGCACTGCCAGTGAGCTCCGTCTTTACATGCGAAGCTGGCGAGTGGACAACGTGGATCCGTATACGCACGTCGACGTTGCAACCGGCAACGAGGACACGAATCTCTACCGCGGGTTTTATGGCAAGCGATTCGACAACGGCGGCGTTTTACAGTTCGCCGGGCAGCAATACGGTGTCACCAGCTCCCGCTTCGCCGGAAGCGGTGACGCGCTGTCGCTCCTGACGAGGGTCGGCGTCGCGAAACAAAGTTGGAGCGTGGACGCATTTGTCTTGCGTCATCATCCGACCCGAAACATTCAACGCCCCGCGGTCGGCAGTGGCCGTCCACCTGTATTGGGTCTTGACGCCACCTACACCGATGCGTACCTGCGTGCGGCAGTCGGAGGCGTAAACAGTGGTCCGTGGGCTCAGTTCACGATTGCTTCGCTTGGTTTCAAGGGCACGACGGACCCGGATCGAAACGTGGCCGCAACATCTCAACCTGATACGCTCGAGCGAAGGTTCTCTGAGACACAGTATCGAGCGAGCGGCGGTCTTACCCTCGGGCCGCTGCGCCTCGAGGTCGAGGATCGCCTGCGCGCTCTTGCGGGCACGACCTACAATGGAGTGAGTGGCCGAATCGATTTGGTATCACCCATCGGTGTGGTGAGCGGATTCGCCGAGCACGACGGGTTTCGCGGCACGACGAACGCCGACGTCGGACTCCGCGCGCAGCCGCTGCCTTTTGTCGCCTTGTCTGGATCTATTGCACGCTCGACGGCTACAGGGTCGACTCTCGGTGTCATATCGCAGAGAGGAGAAGTCGCCATCAAACTGTTTCGGCCGTGGGTCTCGGTGGGGATGATCACCACTGACAAGACGGCTGGATTGGCACCGCTGGCTTACGACACTCTGCTTCTGGCAACCAGTCCCGGACGAACAAGCGCCGGAACAGTGTCCATTCGCGGGCCCGTGTGGGCAGGTTTTGGAATCGATGCGTGGCTACTCAGGTGGGACAATAGCTGGCCGTATCAACCGCGTTACCAGAGTCGATCGGAGATCAACTACACCAATAACTTCGAACGGCGATTCCCGAGGGGCGATTTCGGCCTGAAGGTCGCTGGGACATACGAATATCGAGGTCACACGATATTTCCGCTCGCCGCCGGCGATGTTCAGTCGAGCATCGGCAAGACGGTCTCTGCAATTCTGGAGATTCGCATTCTGCGAGCGGTGATCAGCTACCAACAGCGCAACATCATGGGCTATCAATACGAGGTCATCCCGGGGTTCGAGATGCCGAGGGTGCTAGCGATCTACGGTGTCAGATGGGACTTCTGGAATTGACAAAGCCATTGTCCCGTCGTAGGATAGCCCACCTCGCATGATATCCAGCATGACCGGCTTCGGCGCGGCGGACGGCGCAATCGGCGACGCGCGCGCGAGCGTCGAAATCAGAACGGTCAACCACCGCTTTTTCAGCCCCAACATCAAGCTTCCGGGCGCCTTCGCGCGCTGGGAAGGCGAGCTGCGAGAGCTTCTGCGCCAACGGATTGCGCGCGGCCACGTAACGCTCACGGTCCGAGTCGATCGGGCGACTCCCAGTGGTCCCGTTATCGATGAGACTCGTCTCGCGGCGTACGCGGCTACGCTCAAAGAACTTCAGAAGAAGCACGCGCTGGGCGGCGACGTGGATCTTGCCACGATCCTCCGACTGCCCGACGTGGTGGCCGCACCGAGCGACGAGATCGATCCCGCAGCAGGGGAGGCGCTCGCCGCCATCGTGAGCAAGGCGGCGGATAATCTGTCCACGATGCGGCGTGCCGAAGGCGCGCTGTTAGCGGCGTTCTTGCTCGAGCGAGTGGCGGCGGTGGAGACCCGACTCGCCCGCATCGAGGCTCGCGCGCCCATCCGCCTGAAGGAGCATCACGAACGCGTAAAGCGCACGGTGGCGGAGTTGATTGGCGGCGCGGGCGCCGATCCGCAACGGATCGCGCAGGAAGTGGCGATCATCGCCGACAAACTCGACGTCGCCGAGGAGCTGGATCGATTTCGCTCGCATCTTGTCGCGTTCCGCGAGACCGCTGGTTCGAAGACAGCCGATCCCGTTGGTAAGCGTCTCGGATTCATCCTTCAGGAAATGGTGCGCGAAGCGAATACGATCGGCAGCAAGGCCAACGACGCGCAGATTCAAGAAGATGTCATCGCGACGAAGGAAGAGCTCGAGCGCATCCGCGAGCAGGTCGAGAACCTCGAGTAAATGCCTTTCCCGATCATCCTGTCGTCGCCATCGGGCGGTGGAAAGACAACCATCGCGCATGAACTTCTCGCGCTGCGGCGCGACGTCGGTTATTCGGTGTCGGGCACAACCCGAGCGCCCCGCGAGGGCGAGGTGCATGGTCGGGACTACCATTTCCTGACCGTCCAGGAGTTCAAGGCCGGACAGAAAGCAGGGAACTTCGCCGAATCCGCGCTCGTCCATGGCGACCTCTACGGAACGTTGCGAGCCGAGGTCGATCGGGTTCTCGGATCGGGTAGACACGTCATCATGGACATCGATGTGCAGGGGGCGCGGCAATTCCTCCGCGCCTATCCTCAGTCAGTGCTCATCTTCATCGTGCCTCCATCGGCCGAGGCTCTAGTCGACCGGCTGAAGGGGCGCGGAACCGAAGAAGCCAAATCGCTCATCCGTCGATTCAAGAGTGCCAAAGACGAGCTGAAGGCGATAGATTTGTATCAGTACGTGATCGTCAACGACACGATCGATTCAGCCGTCGCCGCCGTCGCGAGTATCATCGATGCCGAGGGAGCGAAACGCTCCCGAATTCAGGGGCTCGATGAGCGCGTCGCGGAGCTGATAAATGGCATCCAACGCGCAATCGATCAATATTCAGCGAGGAAGTAAATGCAGGTTTTCATTCCGAACGAAGTCGCGCGACACGCGACCAATAAGTATCTGGGAGTACTGGTCGCCGCGAAATACGCGCGCGTCCTCAACGAGTTCCCGCGCGATCGCTCGGCGCCCGGGGAGAAGAAGCTGACAACGCGTGCGCTCGAAGAGCTCACCGATGGTGAGGTCGAGTATCGCGTAGTTCCTCGCCGGCGCACGGAGTAGTTACCGCGCGACCTTACGACGGCAGTCGCGTCCTCCTCGGTGTTACCGGGGGCATCGCCAGCTACAAGTCAGTGTGGCTGGCGCGTTTGCTTACACAGGCCGGTGCCGAAGTCGATGTTGTGATGACTCGCGGTGCGCGCGAGTTCGTAGGCCCGATCACTTTCGAGGCGGTCACCGGGCGGCCGGTGTATACGGAAATCTTTGGACCGGGCCACGCACTCGATCACATCCGCCTTGCCCGCGAGGCGAAAGTCATCGTCGTTGCGCCGGCAACCGCCGATTTTCTCGGACGCGCCGCACACGGGCTAGCCGATGATCTTCTCACTGCCTGCCTGCTTGCCGCAGAATCGAAGGTGCTGCTCGTGCCGGCGATGAATGACCGGATGTGGTCACACGCCCAGACCAAGCGCAACGTCGCCCACATCCGCTCGCTAGGCTACGAGATTCTCGAGCCGGCTGAGGGTCCGCTCGCGGTCGGTGAAGGGGCGGGGCCCGGACGCATGCCGGAGCCCGAAGAAATCCTGAGTCACGTGGGCCGTCTGCTCGAGGGAAGCTCGACACTTAGCGGGAAAAAAATCGTCGTCACCGCTGGCGCGACCCGCGAGCCGATCGACCCGGTGCGATTCATCTCCAACCACAGCAGCGGAAAAATGGGTGTGGCTCTGGCGAAGGCAGCGTGGCGAAGAGGTGCCGATGTGACTCTGATCGTCGGGCACGTCGACGTTCCGCTTCCGCGCGAGATTGCGACGGTGAACGCTGATACAGTGGAGGAAATGTCTCGCGCAGTCGCCGAAAACCTTCCTCGCACCGATGTGCTGATCATGGCAGCCGCTCCTGCCGATTTCCGACCGGCATCGGCGGCAAAAGAGAAGATCAAAAAGGGACGCGGCGCTCCGAAAATCGCTCTCGAGCCGACCGAGGACATTCTCAAGTCGACGATTCCGAAACGAAAAAAAAAGAGTCTGATCGTTGGATTCGCGCTCGAGACTGCCGATGGCCTCGAGAATGCGCGCGAAAAGCTGAAGTCCAAGGACCTCGACATGGTCGTGCTCAACGATGCACGTGAGCCTGGCGCCGGCTTCGGCGTCGACACAAATCGCGTCACGGTGATTTCGCGTGACGGGAAGCAACACGAGCTGGAGCTGATGTCGAAGACGGATCTCGCCGAAGTGCTGCTCGATCGCGTCGCCGAAGAATTGAATGGACGCTAGAACGCTGTTGCGCCGCTACCTCGAGCAGCGACGCGAGCTTGGCGAGTCAGAGCTCGTGCTGGACTCGTTGCACGTTGAGGACGTCATGCGACTCCTTGGCGCCGCCGGCACGCGGCCCGTCGCGCCGAAGCAGCCAAGCTTGCGCGAGCTCGCTGAGGAAAGCTCGCCGGAAGGCGCTCAGGATTGGCGTGCGACGCTGCGCGAGGCTGGCGTGAATGTTGACGACGAAGTTCCGGCCGCGCAGGCCGTCGCGGCGAACACCACCATAGAAACTCCGAGCGAGATGGCTTTCAAGAAAGGTTTGGTCGTTGAGTCGGATGACGCCGAGCTGATTCCCAGCGCTATCGAAAAGCTCGACACGCTCGAAGAGATCGCGAAGAAGGTGGCTAAGTGCACACGTTGTCCCCTCTACGAGACGGCAACCAATGGCGTGCCAGGCGAGGGAAATCCGAAAGCGAAGCTGGTGTGCGTGGGCGAAGCTCCGGGCGCGAAAGAGGACGAGACCGGCCGGCCATTCGTCGGTCAGGCCGGGCAGCTGCTGACGAAGATTCTCGCGGCAATCGATCTGACGAGGGAGCAGATTTTCATCGTCAACGTGCTCAAGCATCGGCCGCCGGGAAACAGAAATCCGCGGCCCGAGGAAGTCGAGGCGTGCAGTCCATACCTGATCAGGCAGCTCGAGCTGATCAAGCCAAAAGTCATTGTTGCGTTTGGGACCTTCGCGGCGCAAACTCTGCTAAACACAAAAACTCCGCTCGGTCAGCTCCGTGGGCTGGTTCACAAGTACCACGGCATACCGCTCGTCGTCACCTATCACCCGGCCGCGTTGCTACGCAATCCGGCCTGGAAACGCCCCACCTGGGAAGATGTCAAGCTCGCCCGTAGAATTCTCGATAGCAGCGCCCGTTCGTGACCCTTACAAGGATCGGCGGCCGCCTTACTCTGAAGATGCGGAGCAGGCGGTTTTGTCGGCCATGCTCATGGATCCGGACGCGATCCTTCGCGCGAGCGAGTTCCTCGACGATACGATGTTCTACCGCGAGGGGCACCGGCGCATCTATCGGGCGATGGTCGCACTCTCCGAGCGTGGCGATGTAGTAGATCCGCTCACCCTCTCCGAGGAGCTGGCCAGAACCGGCTCGCTGGAATCGAGCGGCGGTAAGGATTACATCGGTTTTCTCGTCGACGCCGTGCCGACGGCGGCCAACATCGAGTACCACGCGAAAATTGTTCGCGAGAAGGCGCTGCGTCGCCGTCTGATCGAAGTGTCGACGGCGATCGTCGGCGAAGCGTTCGAGTCCGCTTCTCCCGCCACCGAGCTGCTCGACGAAGCCGAGCACAAAATCTTCGAGGTCAATCAGAGCCGTGGCTCCGAAGGCTTCATGCGCATCAAGGAGCTCCTGTGGCCGACCATGGAGCGCATCGAAGAGATTCAGCGTGGCGGCGGATCGATTACAGGCGTCGCGAGTGGGTTCAAGGATCTCGACGAGCTGACGGCAGGTTTCCAACCGTCGGACCTGGTTATTGTTGCCGCTCGTCCCTCCATGGGCAAAACTGCCTTCGTGCTCAACATCGCTCAAAACGCCGCTCTCGATAACAACGTACCCGTTGCGTTCTTCTCGCTGGAAATGAGCAAGGAGCAGCTCGTGCAGCGACTCTTGACGTCGGAAGGTCGAGTCGACGCGCAGCGTTTGCGCAAAGGCAAGCTGCACGACGAAGAATTCGTACGCCTCGGGCGCGCGGCGGGAATTCTCAGTCACGCCCCGATCTGGATCGACGACACTCCGGCGATGACGCTCCTCGAGATGAGATCAAAAGCACGCCGTCTCAAGATGGAGAACAACATCGGCATGGTGGTGGTCGACTACCTCCAGTTGATGCAGGGACCGACCAACACCGAAAGCCGCCAGCAGGAGATCAGTTATATCTCGCGCTCGCTCAAGGCGCTGGCGCGCGAGCTTCGCATCCCGGTCGTTGCTCTCTCACAACTTTCGCGAGCGCCGGAACAACGCACCGCCGAGAACAAGAGGCCGCAGCTCTCTGACCTTCGCGAGTCGGGTGCGATCGAGCAGGATGCGGATCTCGTCATGTTCATCTTCCGTCAGGAGATGTACGACGGACCCACCGACAAGGACGGGAATTCGCTCGAAGGGCGCGCCGAGATCATCGTCGGCAAGCAGCGCAATGGTCCAACCGGGTTCGTCAATCTTTACTTCAACAAGACCTACACCCGCTTCGAGAATCTGTCGCCCCGTCTCGCCACGCAGTGAGTCCGAAAGCAAAAACTGTATATCGCTGCACCAACTGCGGCGCCGACCACCCTAAATGGGCGGGACGCTGCGACATCTGCGGCGAATGGAATTCGCTCGTCGAAGAAATGGCCGCGCGTGCCTCGGCGTCGTCGGCGTCCAGCAGGCGCGTCCGCGGCCAGCAGTCCATGGCGGAAGGCGGAAGCGTTGCTCCGACTCCCCGGCTGCGAGATGTGAAAAGCTCCGTTGGCCGACGCCTGAAAACCGGCATCAAGGAATTCGATTTTGTCCTTGGCGGAGGCATTGTGCCGGGATCGATGGTGCTTGTCGGTGGAGAGCCCGGAATCGGAAAATCAACACTGCTCCTTCAGGTTGCTGGTCGGCTGCAGGAGCTCGGGCACAACACGTTGTACGTCTCCGGTGAGGAGTCGGCTCTCCAGGTGAAGTTGAGGGCCGAACGTCTGCACGCCTCCGCCGAAGATGTCTCGCTGCTCAATGAAACGCTGCTCGAGACGATCATCGCGACCGCTGGCTCACAGACGCTCGACGCTGTCGTTGTCGATTCGATTCAGACGATCTTCACGAGCGATCTCGAAGGCGCGCCCGGAAATGTCGGGCAGGTGCGCGAATGTGCCGCACGGCTGATGCGGTTCGCGAAAGAAACGGAGACGACGGTGTTCGCCGTGGGCCACGTCACCAAGGGTGGCGGAATCGCCGGACCGAAGACCCTCGAGCACATCGTCGACACCGTGCTTTACTTCGAGGGCGAAGGGATGTTGGAGCATCGCGTACTGCGTGCGACCAAGAACCGCTTCGGCAGCGTCGACGAGATCGGCGTCTTCAGAATGACCGAAGAGGGCCTGATCGCCGTCGAGAATCCTTCGGAGCTTTTCCTCGGCGATCGTCTGAGCAATTCGTCCGGCAGTGCCGTGACCGCGCTGCTCGAGGGCTCGCGTCCCGTGCTGATCGAGATCCAGGGTCTGGCAGCGAAAGCGGGCTTCGGCACGCCCCAGCGCGTGAGCACCGGTTACGACGGGAGACGTCTCGCATTGCTGCTCGCCGTGCTCGATAAGCGCGCGGGCCTGTCATTCTCACAGCTCGATGTCTTCTTGAACGTCGTCGGCGGAGTGCGAATGCAGGAGCCCGCCGGAGATCTCGCCGTTGCGAGCGCGCTCGCATCCAGCGTCTACGATCGCCCGGTCTCGAGCTCCGCGATCTTCCTCGGCGAAGTCGGACTCGGCGGAGAAATCAGACCCGTCTCACAGGCGGAGCGTCGCCTCGGCGAAGCCGCGAAGATGGGGATGACGACAGCATACATGGCGGAGCGGGGAATTCCGAAGCGACCGGTGCGGGACATCGAAATCGTAGGCGTGAGGACGGTAAATGATCTTTTTCAGCGGTTGTTTCAGAACTAGCCGGCCCCCCGCCTCCCGCCTCTCGCCTCCCGCCAAATGAAGCGCGACGTCGGCGTAATCATCGTTGCCGCTGGAAAAGGGTCCCGCACTGGATCCGACGAGCTCAAACAGTTCCGTTGGGTTGCAGGCAAGCCGATGCTCCTTCATAGCATTCAGACATTTCAGGCGCGCGCCGATGTGGCGATGGTAGTGTGTGTGCTGCCGCGCGAGCACGTCGGTGATCCTCCGCCGTGGATATTTCAGAGTGATGCGGACCGGTTGCTTCTTTCAGTGGGCGGCCGTCATCGCGGCGAGTCGGTCGCGAACGGCCTCGAGGATCTGCCGGGCGAGTGCGAGATCGTCGTTATCCACGACGCGGCGCGTCCCCTTGTGTCGACGGACACCATTGGGCGTGTGATCGACGAAGCGCGGAAGGGGAACGGTGCCGTCGCCGCGCTGCCAGTCGCGGATACGCTCAAGCGAGTCGACTCGAGCGGTAAGGTCGTAGAGACCGTTGATCGCTTCGGGCTATGGAGAGCTCAAACCCCCCAGGCTTTTCCACGCAACGCAATCGAGCGCGCCCACCGCGAGGCACGCGAGGCAGACCGTGTTGCCACCGACGACGCCGCCCTTTGCGAGCAGATCGGATTGCCGGTCGTGGTGATCCGCGGTAGTGAGCGTGCCGTCAAAATCACCGAGGAAAACGATTTCGCGTTAGCGGAGGCGCTAAGTATCTTCCGCGAATGAAGTCCCAGCCGATGGTCGTACCGTTCTGGTCGCCGGAGGAGGTCGAGGCCGCCATCAATGGAACGCTCGCTCACCTCGCCGCTGGAAAAGTTCTCGCCTATCCCACGGAAACCGTCTACGGTTTTGGCGGCGCCGTCGACGAGCGCTCCGTTCAGCGCCTCGTCGATCTCAAGGGGCGTCCCGCCGGAAAGCCATTTCTCCTGCTCGTCGCCGGAAGCGAAATGATCACGCGACTCGGCCTGCACCTGACGGGCTATGCGTCGATGTTTGCAGCGCGGTTCTGGCCGGGCCCGCTGACGCTCGTGCTTCCCGGTGGTGAGAAGCGCGTACCCGATCGACTGCGCGGGCCGGAAGGTGGCGTTGCCGTCCGGTGGACACCGCATCGGTCTCTCGCGCGCCTGATTCTCGCGCATGGTGATCCGATAACGTCGACGAGTGCCAATCGACCCGGCGTTCCGCCTGCAACAGCGGCAGATCAGATCGTTTCGCAGTGGAGCGACGCGATCGCGCGCGGAACGCTGCGAGTTCTGGACGGCGGACGCCTCAAGGAGTCAGAGCCGTCTACGGTCGTCGATTGTACCGGGCGGCGACCGCGGGTGATTCGTCCCGGCGCTATTCCCGCGGCAAAGTTGCGCGAGAGCGTTCCTGATCTGGTCGGCGACGCGTAACCATGAACCTCCTCTTCGTTTGCAGTGGCAACACCTGTCGCAGTCCAATGGCCGAGGCTCTCGCCCGGAAAATCGCCGAGCGGCGCGGTATCAAGGATCTGAACGTTTCCAGTGCCGGGACGAATGCCTGGGAGAATATTCCGGCGACGGACGAAGCGTTGCTGGTGGGAATGGAGCGCGAGCTCGATCTCACCGGACATCGCGCGAGAAAGCTCACTCCGGAAATGGTCGCCGAAGCGGATCTCATCTTCGTGATGACTCCTGGCCATCTCGAACAGGTGAAGTACATGGGCGGCCGGGGAAAGGTGCACGTGATCGACGAATACGCGTCGGGCACCGCGAATCAGGGAATCACTGATCCCTACGGTGGAGACCTGGAGGCATACCGTCAGACGGCCGACGTCCTGGAGCGAGAGCTGGAGAAACTCTTCGATCGTCTTGCCACCTGACTCCGAGCCGCGGATCCGCCAGCTCCCCGGGCGGTTGGTCTTACTTGGCCATCCAGTGAGTCACTCACTGTCGGCGACCTTTCAGAACGCCGCGCTCAGAGCGGCGGGAATTCCTCTGGCGTATGAGGCGGTGGATGTCGCGCCGCGCGATTTACGAGCGTTGCTCCGCGACCTCAAGACCGACAATGCTGCCGGCAATGTGACCATTCCGCACAAGATCGCCGTGCACAACTCCTGTGACGAGCTGACCGATCTCGCCGCGCGGGTGGGCGCCGTGAACACCTTTTGGTTCGAGTCGGGGAAGCTCCACTGCGACAACACTGATGTGGGCGGTTTTGACGCCGCCGCGTCCGCGCTACTCGGCGGTGAAACTGCTGGGGCGCGTATCGCATTGATCGGCAGCGGTGGCGCCGCAGCCGCCGTTCTTGCCGCCACCGAGCAGTGGCCGGGCGCGACGGTGGCCATACTCGCGCGAAGCGTCGAGCGCGCGACCAAGCTCGCGCGACGATTTCGCGATGTCGCGCGAGTCGAAAAGAGTGTGGAACGCGCGCTAGCCGACGCGACCTTGGTGGTAAATGCGACGCCGATCGGGCAACAGAATCACGAGCAACCGCTCGAGATGGCCAAAATCCCAAAGGGATGCGCGGTCATGGATCTGGTTTACCGGCGTGGGGGAACCCAGTGGGTTCGGGCCGCGCGCAAGAAGGGCCATCGCGCCGCGGATGGTCTGACGATGCTGCTCGAGCAGGGCGCGCTCGCGTTCAAGCGCTGGTTCGGAATCGAGCCCGATAGGGAGGCGATGCGGCAATCGCTGCTCTAGGCCGCGTCGCGGAGCGCTTCGCTCTCAAGGAGCGCCTGGCCGGTGCGCTCGATCTGCTCCTGCCGCGCGTGTGCGTCGCCTGCGATCGGCTCATGTCTTCACTCGAGAAGGGCGTGGTCTGTGGACTATGCTGGTCGCGACTGCCATTGCTTCCAGCTCCACAATGTCAGCGCTGCGGCCACCCCATTGCGCGCGGCAGCTGTCGGTGGTGTGAGCTGCTCCCACCGTTCGTGCGAGCTGTCAGGTCGGTGTGCTGGATGCCCATCGATCCGGCTTCGGCCATCGTTCACGCGCTGAAATACGAAGGGTGGTCCGGCATCGCCGACGGGCTTGCCGAGCGGATGAGTCGGCTGTCGTGGCCGCTCGATGTCGTCGACGAACGAACCGCAGTGATTCCAATCCCGCTCGCTTCAGCGAGAAAACGCCAGCGTGGCTATAATCAGAGTGCGCTGATCGCGCGCGGCTTGGGGAATCGGTGGCGAATTCCCGTCTGGGAGGATGCTATTCTCAGGTCGCGTGAGACCGACTCGCAAACACGTTTGACACCCGAGGAAAGGCTGCAGAACGTTGCCGGCTCGTTTCAAATCAGCGGCAAATACCGCCCGATGCTGAAGCACGCGCATGTCGTGATCGTCGATGACGTCGTCACGACCGCGGCAACCCTCAACGAGTGTGCGAAGGTTCTTTACGATTCAGGCGCGAGAATTATCAGCTACGTGACTTTCGGCCGGGCCCATGCGAGCGGTGACCGGCTTTAACCCAATGGAGCTTGTTGAATGGCAACACGGATAGGCATCAATGGTTTCGGCCGCATTGGCCGGCAGGTCGTGCGAGCGGCGAAGAACGAAGGAGTGTCGGACATCGATTTCGTGGCGGTGAACGACCTCACTGATACGAAGACGCTCGCGCATCTCTTCAAGTACGACTCCGTGCACGGCACGTATCAGGGCGATGTAGAGGCAGGGAAGGACTCGATCATCGTCGATGGCGACGAAATCAAGGTGCTGGCGCAGAAAGATCCCGGCCAGCTTCCATGGAAGGATCTCGGCGTCGACATCGTGCTGGAGTCGACGGGTCGGTTTACCGATGCAACGGCTGCACGCAAACACATCGACTGCGGTGCGAAAAAAGTTCTGATCTCGGCCCCGGCGAAGGGTGAGGACATCACGATCGTCATGGGTGTCAACAGCGACAAGTACGATCCGGCAAAGCACACGATCGTGTCGAACGCGTCGTGCACCACGAATTGTCTCGTACCGATGGTGAAAGTCGTGCGCGACAACTTCGGGTTCCGGCACGGATCGATGGTGACGATCCACAGCTATACGAATGATCAGCAGATTCTCGACCTGCCGCACAAGGATCTCCGTCGTGCCCGCGCCGCCGCGCTGTCGATGATTCCAACGACGACCGGCGCCGCGAAAGCGACATCGTTGGTGATTCCGGAGGTAAAGGGAAAAATCGACGGCAGCTCGATTCGCGTTCCCACACCCGACGTTTCTTACACGGTTTTGACCGTTGAGATCGAGAAGGCGGGCGCGACGAAGGAAGCGGTTAACGCGGCGTTCAAGCAGGCCGCTGCGTCGGGACCTCTGCAGGGAATTATCCGTTATACCGAGGAAGAGCTCGTCTCGAGCGACTTCATCGGCGACCCCGCGTCCTGCATTCTGGACGCGAAGACGACCAACGTCATCGACGGTACTCTCGTGACCGTGCAAGGCTGGTACGACAACGAGTGGGGCTACGCTTCGCGCTGCGTCGACATGCTGCGCTTCATGGGGGCGCGTCTCTAGACCGAACCGGACCATGAGAAAGAAAACCGTTCGCGATCTCGATGACGCGCAGGTGAGAGGGAAGCGCGCCCTCGTACGCGTTGATTTCAACGTTCCGCTCGACGACGACGGGCAGATCACCGACGACACGCGCATTCGCGCGTCGCTCCCTACGATCAAGCTGCTGCTCGAGCGACAGGCGCGTCCAATAATCCTGTCGCATCTCGGCAGGCCAAAGGGCAAGCCCGATCCGAAATACTCGCTGCAGCCCGTCGCGAAACATCTCGAGGGTTTGGCCGGGTGCCCCGTCAATTTCGTCGAATCGACGGATTCCGATGAAGCACTTCAGGCATGCCAGACGCTGCGCCAGGGTGAGATCCTCCTCCTGGAGAACACCCGCTTCCTCGGCGGCGAGGAAAAAAATGATCCCCGCCTGGCGCGAGCGCTCTCCGAGCTAGGCGACTTCTTCGTCAACGACGCGTTCGGTGCAGCGCATCGTGCCCACGCGTCGACGGTGGGAGTGGCGGAACACCTGCGCCCAGCCGTCGCTGGGTTGTTGATGCAGGCGGAGCTTGACTACCTCGGTGGCGCGCTTGCCAATCCGGCGCGTCCGTTCATCGCAATTCTTGGCGGCGCAAAAATCTCCGGAAAAATCGATGTCATCGAACAGCTTCTTCCGAAAGTAGACGGACTGCTAATCGGTGGCGCGATGGCCTGCACTTTCTATCGCGCGATGGATCTGGAGACTGGTAAATCACTCGTCGAGGAAGATCGCGTGCCGATGGCGAGAGACCTGCTCGCGCGCGGCGGTATGCGCCTTACGCTTCCGCACGACGCGCTGGTCGCTCCTTCGCTCGACCAGGCCAAAAGCGCGAAGGCGGTTCCGCGCAACGCGATTCCGAAAGATCAGGCGATGTTCGACATCGGTCCACAGACAGCCGCGTCTTATTCGCGAGCAATTGCCACAGCGAAGACGATTATCTGGAACGGCCCGATGGGAGTGTTCGAGACGCCGCCGTTCGACGCCGGAACGCGCGCGATCGCCGAAGCAATGGCAAAAGCGACAGAAAAAGGCGCGGTGACAATAGTGGGTGGTGGCGATTCCGCATCCGCCGTCACCGAGGCGGGCCTCGAGAAAAAAATGAGCCATGTCTCTACCGGCGGTGGCGCGTCGCTGGAGTTTCTCGAGGGTAAGAAACTGCCGGGAGTGGAAATCCTCGACGAGGCCGACTGAGTGAAGCGACCCGTTCTCGCCGCGAATTGGAAGATGAACAATGGTCCGACTGCGGCGAGAACGTTCATGGACGCGTTTCTCGCGCACTATTCGCCGCGCACCGACCGCACCGTCATAATCTTTCCGCCGGCAGTCTCGCTCGCCGAGGTTGCGCGTGCGATTTCCGGGCGGGACGGCGTTCTCGCCGGCGCGCAAAACATCTATTGGGCAGATAAGGGCGCGTTCACCGGCGAGCTCTCGGCGCCGATGGCAAAGGATGCAGGCGCGCGTGTCATTCTCGTCGGTCATTCTGAACGACGTCACGTTTTTGGTGAGACCGACGACGAGTGCGCGAAAAAGTGTCTGGCGGCATCGCGCGCGGGCGTCTCTTTTATGTTGTGCGTGGGTGAAACGATCGAGCAGCGCCAGGCGGGGGAGACAGAGCGTCTCGTGCGTCACCAGCTTCGCGCCGGCCTCGCCGAGGTAAACCCGACGACGGCGGATTTTCTGTTGGCGTACGAACCCGTTTGGGCCATCGGAACCGGGCTTACGGCATCGGCCGAGGACGCATCGGCAATCCACACGGTGCTGCGCACCGAGCTGCGTCAAATGATCGGAGGTCGCGCGAACGAAATTCCGATTCTGTACGGGGGAAGCGTGAATCCGACGAACGCGAGGGGACTTCTCGCGGCGGATGAAGTCGACGGTCTACTCGTGGGCGGTGCGAGCGTCGACGCATCGTCGTGGCTGGAGATCGCACAGAGCTAGTTAACTGCGGACTGCGGACCAACGGCACTGCGCATCGCTGACTAACTGCGGATTGGGACACCTACTGCGGATTGGGAGACAAACTGCTGCGGACTGCGAACCTGGGAGCGCGCTGTGAGCTTGCAGCTCGCTGCGTCCTTACAGGTGTGTCCCAATCCGCGATTAGTTTCCCAATGCGTAGTTAGTCAGCAGTTCGCAATGCACTTGGTCCGCAGTCCGCAGCAGAGAGTTCTGCACACCGCAGTCAATCAAATCGGCAAATTCGATTGCCCGCGCGAGTGACGCCCGAGTATCGCGACTTGACTGGATTCGCGCGCGCGTGGATATTACAAGGCTCCTCTAAACCCTAATCCTGTCAATGCTTTACACGTTTCTGCTCGTCCTCCTGGTCATCGACTGCATAGTGCTGATGCTTGCGATCCTGGCGCAAAGCGGGAAGGGCAGCGGCCTCGCGGCTAGCTTCGGTGGTGCGAGCTCCTCCCCAGATGCGCTGATTGGAATTCGCCAGGCTGGCAACCTCCTGACCCAGATCAGTTGGTGGGCGGGCGGGATCTTCCTTGGCCTATGCTTCGTTTTGCAGTTGATGTCGACTCATACGTCTGCGCCGCGGTCCGTACTCGAGAAGGGGCTCGGCAGT
>JBJMOA010000191.1:0-6357 GCA_045803975.1 Gemmatimonadaceae bacterium | reverse complement strand
ACGCCCCATTTCGCCCCACCGTAATCCTGCGCCTGTACGGCCCCTAGCCGACCTACGACCTCAGCGGCCGTTTTCAGCGCAGGCTTTACGAGCCCGTGGTTGATTAGACGGCGTCGTGCGACGTCAAGTTTTGGCATGCCAGAACGTGCCCTAAATAATCACGGCGTACTTCGGATTGCGGACCAACGGCATTGCGGACTGCTGACTAACTACGGATTGGGAAACTAATTGCGGATTGGGACACAACTGCTAAGGGCGCAGCGAGCTGCAACCTCACAACCCGCTCTTACGTTCGCAGTCCGCAGCAGTTTGTCTCCCAATCCGCAGTAGGTGTCCCAATCCGCAGTTAGTCAGCGATGCGCAGTGCCGTTGGTCCGCAGTCCGGAGTTAAGTGCGACTTCTGGTTCTGCCTTGAGCGAACCGATCTATAAGATCGGTCGTCCGTAGCCGTGCGAGTGAAGCCGGTCGTGTCCCGAAGATCCTTTGCGCTGTAACGGCGAGATGCGATGACGAGGCGAAATCGAGAATCCGCGCGATGTCTCGGATGTCGTGACCCGGATTCTTGGCAAGCTCCGCCGCCGCGATGAGCCGTACGAGATCGATCACTCGCTTGAGATTCGGTGCGCCAGGCTTGGCGAAATTCCGGCTCAGATGCTCGCGGCTCAGACCTACCGCTTGTGCGAGCTCCTTCGTCGTCACCGGCCGACCGGAATGCGACACGATCACTTCCCACGCGCTTTTCTGGAGTGGAGTCGTCAGCCCCAGAGTTTGTGGCGGTTCCCCCAACGCCTGACGGAACCGCGTCGAGAACGCGTGCGGTTGGACCAGATCACGAGCGGCGTTGTCGTCGATTCCCTCGACAATCAAATCTATGAAGCCCAGCGACGCGCAACGCGCCGCAGCGGGCGTATCGGACGCCCGCAGTGGCATGATTGCAAAGAACGACGCGCTGGGGAACTCGGCGGCAAACGCCGCTGCTTTCCACGCGTCTTCGCCGGGTGAGCCCAAATCAATAAGCGCGGCATCGACGAGGACCTTTCGAAAAACATCCTCGAGCTCCTCCGCCGAGCGCGTGGAGATGATTCTCCACTTGCGACGAGGAAACGCAGCACGGACCAGCGCCTTGGCTCTCTCCCGCTCGAGGTGCACCACGAGCGACGGCAGCGTCGAACCGTTTGCGCCGGAAGTCACGCCTAGACGCCTGCTTCCACTGTATCGAGGTCCGGCTTCCCTTCGATGAATTGCCTCACGACGGGATCGCGCGTGTGCTGAATCTCGTCGACAGTCCCGACTTGTCTGACTTTCCCCTCGAAAAGCATCGCGATGCGTGAGCCGACGGTGTAGGCGCTCCGCATGTCGTGAGTGATGACGATGCTGGTGACGCCGAGCTTCTCGCGCATGCGAATCATGAGTTGGTCGATGATCGCGCTCGTCACGGGATCGAGACCGGTTGTTGGCTCATCGTAAAGGATGTATTTGGGCTGGCGGGCGATCGCGCGCGCGATGCCGACGCGCTTGCGCATTCCGCCGGAGAGCTCTGCCGGGAACTTCGATTCGACGCCGGGCAGATCGACGAGCTCGAGCGCCTCGCCGACGCGCTGATTGATTTCCCGTTCCGTGTGCCCGCCTTCCTTGCGCAGACCCATGGCGACGTTGTCGCCGATGCTGAGAGAGTCGAAGAGCGCCGCGAACTGGAACACGTAGCCGATATGAGAGCGCAGCGCGTAAAGATCGGTGCGCGGGAGGCGCGGGACTTCCTGTCCATCGACGAAAACAGTTCCGCTATCGGGCTCGAGCAGACCGACGATGTGCTTGATTGCGACGGATTTACCCGTGCCCGAGTAGCCAATGATGACCATCGTCTCTCCCTCGGCGACATCGAGAGTGAAACCCTCCAGGACTTTCTTGGAGCCGAAGGCTTTGTGAACGTCGACTAGTTTGATCATATCACAAAACTGAACTTAAGCGCAGGAGGGGAAACGGCTAGTTCTGACCAACGTTTTGGAGCCCGGAAGCACTTGACCGCGACAGCCCTGGTTTCCAAGTTGCCGTCGTCGTGAATCGTCATCTCGTACTCCTCGGTGGTCTGTGGACTTCGGTCGCGATCGCACAGACCCAACCTGACGTTCTTCCACGACGGGATACCTTGCGTGCGACCGAGCTGGACACGGTTGTTGTGACGCCGGAGCGGTCCGCGACGACCGTGCACGCATCCACCGTCGCACTGAGCGTCATCCGCGGATCCCTCGTGCGCCAGCTTCCTGTTCGATCGGTTGCTGCCGCGCTCGTGCTTGCACCCGGTGTGGCGGTCATCGATGCGAACTCCATGGGTGGCAGCCCTCGCGTGCTCGTTCGCGGCTTCTACGGTGGCGGTGAAACGGATTACCTCCCCGCGCTTATCGACGGCGTACCCGTCGCCGCGCTCGGCTCGGGCGCCGTCGACTGGGATGTGCTGGCTCGCAGCGGGATCGGGCGTCTGGAGATTGTGAGAGGCGGGTCGTCGTACATCCGCGGCGATGCGGCGCTCGCCGGGGCGGTGAATCTTGTCAGTGACAATTTTTCTCCGTTCACGTGGAGATTGGCGGGCGGCAGCCGTGATTTGCGCGATGCCACCATCTGGGCGCGGCGCGAACGAGGAAATGCAAATCTGGATTTGGCGCTGGACCACCAGGCGTCCGACGGGTATCGCGTACACGAACAGCGTCGGGCGTCGACGTTGAGTGCGAAATTTGGTCTTGGTGGTCCTACGCGCGCGATTTCGATTTTCGGCTCTTCGCACGCTCGCGAGTTCGATGACCCAGGTCCTCTTCTAACGACCACTACTGATAGACGCGCCGCGAACCAGTTCTTCCGCTTCGACCAGACCACGGAAAAACTCCATCGCGTCGGCGTGAACATCATGCAGGCGTTCGGGCAGGCGACCGCGTCCGGTTACCTGGTCGGAGAGTACGCAACCGGGAACCAGGTCAGGACTCTCCCGCTTTCGCCGGATTTCGGAGACACCAAGCAGCGTCGCAGCGAAGCACCGCGCGTCCTCGCATCAACCCAATTCGAGCTGGGGGATGATTCGCCTGGCTGGCGGGGTCACGTGCTTGCTGGGGTCGATGCGTCGCTGGGCCGCCTGAGATCCAGATATGCAGATGTGGCCAGCGGAACCGAGGCAGAGTACTCGGCTGCGAGCGGCGACGCCGGCGCGTTTGGACCACGGTCGACGGCGCGGAGAGAGACGCTGGCGGGATTCATTTATTGGCAGGTGCGACCCGCATCGCCGGTGAGAGTCTCAGTAAGCTCCAGACTCGATCACCTTCACGACACCTTCCGACCATCCGCTTCCGGCGCCGCTACGGTGACGGCCGCACATCAGGCAATCAGTCCGAGAGCGGCGGTGAACGTTGCGCTGCCGACTCCGGCCGGATCGGCAACGAACCTCTACGTATCGCTGAGTCGAGTGTTCAAAGCTCCCACACTCGACCAACTCTTCGACGAGCGCACGATTCCAATTCCATTTCCACCCTTTTCCGCGACGGTGTCCAATCCGTCGCTCGTCCCGCAGCGTGGAACGGCGGCGGAGGCAGGATTTTTCGAGACTTGGCGGGTGGGGAGTGCAAGTCGACTGGGAATCTCCGGAGCGGCGTATCGTGAACGGATGCGCGACGAGCTGGATTTCGACGTCGCGACTTTCCGTTACATAAACATCGGCCGAAGTCTGCATCGCGGCATCGAGCTCGGTGGCACGCTGACAGGCGACGCGGGCTGGCTCGTGACGGCGAACATTGCGCGGCAACAAGTGTTGGCAGAGGCAGGCCAATTCGACGGAAGGCAGCTGAAAGCGATCCCACGTCGCATTGCGTCGGCCGCCGCCAGTATCCCACTTGGACACGGCTTCACTGCGGGTTTACTCGCGACGTCACTCGGCGGCGCGTTCATCGACGATGAAAACACTCGGCCGCTTCCTGGATACACGCGCATCGACGCGAGGCTTGGATTGCCACTTGGTCGAGTGCGACTGACGTTCGACGCGATGAACGCGCTCGACCGCAGGTACGATGCAACCGCGTTTCCGGATCCGGCGGGTTCTGGTGTCAACTATCGCTATCCGGCAGCGGGCCGAGTTTACGTGATCGGGCTCGAGTCGCGATAGCTGCTTTAGCAGGCAGTTGTCGTTAAAAAAAAAAGGACGAGCAGATGCTCGTCCTTTTTCCCTTCCTTGAGTCTGCTTACGCCGCGAACGAACCCAGCGCGCGACCGACGTCGCCTTCGCGGAGCCGCTTCAGCGCACGATCGCGCAACTGACGAACACGCTCACGAGTAACGCCGAGCAACGATCCAATCTCTTCCAAAGTGTGCTCACGTCCGCCCTCGAGCCCAAAGTACAGGCGAAGGACTTTCGCGTCGCGCGGAGGAAGAGTCGACAGCGCCGTCTCGATTTCGTCGTTGAGGAAGCGGTTCATTGCTTCCTCCTCGGTGTCCGGCATCTCGTCGGCGACGAAACGCTCGATGAGCGAGCGATCGCCTTCGGGATCCATTGGCGCATCGAGCCGCACATCGCCCGTGTTCAAAGCAGCGAGCGACTGGACGACATCGACCGAGAGCCCGGTGAGCTGCGACAGCTCCTCGGGGGTCGGCTCACGACGCATCTTCTGGCGCAGGATCTCCGACGCCTTGATGATGCGCGACAAGTCGGCGGTCCGGTTCAGGGGAACGCGCACGGTACGGCCCTGACGGGCGAGCGACGAGAGAATCGCCTGACGAATCCACCACACCGCATAGGAGATGAACTTGACGCCCTGGTCGGGGTCAAACTTGCGAGCAGCCGTCAGCAAGCCGACGTTGCCCTCGCCGATCAGGTCGATGAGAGGCATGCCGCGGTTCTGATATTTCTTTGCTACGGAGATCACGAAGCGCAGATTGCGCTGCACGAGCTCCTGGAGAGCGTCCGGGTCACCGGCGCGAATCCGACGGGCAACCTCGATCTCCTCGGTACCTTTGAGCAGCGGATAGGTGCTGACTTCATATAGGTACTGATCGAGAATGTCCCTCTCGGGCTCGTTCGGAGCGATTCCGGCGACTGCCGTTTTCCGGCGACGCTTTACTTCTGCCATTGGTGCACACCTCAGGGTACTGCTGTGAAAGCCTATGCGAATGCAGCCCTGTCACGGGCCAGCAATGCGAGCGGATTAGTGTTGTTTCGACAACCTGTAAACGCGAAACCAAACGCGTTTCTGAGTAATCGAAAAATTCAGGTTGCGAAGCGCTGCAAGATACCGGCCGTTGATGATTTTGCCAGGGCGATTTTCTTGACTTAGATACTACCCTTGGATATCCTTCGCGGTTCCTGCCGGGAACGAACCAGGGCGGTGGGCGGAAGGCCGGGGGTGTAGCTCAGTTGGGAGAGCGCTTGAATGGCATTCAAGAGGTCAGGGGTTCGATTCCCCTCACCTCCATGGCTAGCGGTGAAATCGAGAACGCTTGTTTGTTCGCGGGAATAGCTCAGTTGGTAGAGCACAACCTTGCCAAGGTTGGGGTCGCGGGTTCGAGTCCCGTTTCCCGCTCTCCGTTGCGATAAGAAGGGCGGTTAGCTCAGTTGGTTAGAGCGCCACGTTGACATCGTGGAGGTCACAAGTTCGAGTCTTGTACCGCCCATGTGCGCCCGTAGCTCAATTGGATAGAGCATCTGACTACGGATCAGAAGGTTGGGAGTTCGAGTCTCTCCAGGCGCGCTCACACGAAAATCGGGCCCCGATGTTCTTGTGCGGGGCGTAGCTTAGCCCGGTAAAGCGCCTGGTTCGGGACCAGGAGATCGGTGGTTCAAATCCACTCGCCCCGATTGTGACAGCTTCTCGGCTTTTCACATGTCGAAACTCGTCGTTGTGAAAGGCTGAAAGGTGAGGAGCCGAGTTTGCGCGCGTAGCTCAGCTGGATAGAGCGTCAGCCTCCGGAGCTGAAGGTCACAGGTTCGAATCCTGTCGCGCGCGCCTGGCCCGTCATTTGCCGACGTCAGCCTTGCGGCCGTCCGCGCTCGCGGGCAACAAGCCGTAGTCACCGCCGCACTCGACCACATGCCCCCACGACTGTCGTGGCGTAGCGTCCTTCCCGGTCTCATTGCCGTCGCTGTCGTTCTTTCGATCGCGCTGGGGCTCATTCTATTTGCCGGCGTCGGTGAAATTCGCGGCGAGAAGACTCGACTCTATGTCGTGACCGACCAGGCGCGCGGTGTGTTGCACGGCACGGAAGTGTGGCTGGCCGGGCAGAAGATTGGTCTCGTCGAATCGGTCGGCTTTGGTGCGCCGAGCAGCGACACCAGCGCACGTGTCGTCATCACGACGAACGTGCTGAAACGAGATGCGCAAGCGATCC
>JBJMOA010000190.1:0-9772 GCA_045803975.1 Gemmatimonadaceae bacterium | reverse complement strand
TTCGGTTTGGGGGGTTGGGGGGTGGGGGTTGGGGGTTGGGGTTATGCGGGATGGCGGCTGGGAAGCGCATCCGTTGACTACGAAGTAAGCGGTTCTTCCGCATCCCCCATCCCTCATCCCTCATCCCTCATCCCTCATCCCGCCTACGCTATCGCGTACTGCTGCGTGACGTCCCTTCCCTGCGCCTTCACGACCAGCTTGAACTCATCGGGCTTGAGCAACGGATCATCACGGAACTCGAGCGAGAAATTGGCCGCCTTCTGAAGCTTCTGCGCAAGATCGCGCTCCTGCTCGAGAACATACATCGCGACATCGGGGTGCAGCTTCACCAGCAAGTTGTCCCGCCGGCCTTCCACCGCCATGCGCTTCACCGACCGCTCCATCCGACGCACGATCGTCTCCGGTGTCAGGACTCGTCCAGTTCCGTTGCACGTCGGACATGCTTCCGTCGAGGATTGGTAGTGACTCTGACGGACGCGCTGACGCGTCATCTCGATGAGACCCAGATCGCTCACGGCGAACGCCTTGGTCCGTGCGCGGTCGCGCGACAGATGCTGCCTCAGCTCCTGTAGCACCCGGTCGCGATTCGCCTTTGTCTCCATGTCGATGAAGTCGCAGACGATGATCCCGCCGACGTCGCGCAGTCTCAGCTGGCGGGCGACTTCCTGCGCCGCTTCCATGTTCGTTCTCAGGACGGTCTTTTCGGGGTCCTTCTTCCCCGTGTAGCGGCCCGAGTTGACGTCGATCGAAACGAGCGCCTCGGTCGGCTCGATGATCAGATAGCCGCCGGACGGTAGGTCACAGCGGCGCTTGAAGATGTCGCGAATCTCTGACTCTATATCGGCGGTGTCGAACAACGGTACCACCGCGTCATGGAGCTTCACGCGGGCAATGAGATCGGGCGCGATGTCCTTCAGGTAGCCGACGATCTCGTTGTGAACTTGCCTCGAGTCGACAGTAAGGCTGTCAACCTTGTCGCTGAAAATGTCTCTCACCAGGCCACGCGTCAGACCGCTCTCCCGGTTGACGAGGGACGGAGCTTTCTGGAAATGCGTCTTCCGCTTGATCTTCTTCCACTGCGACATCAGGCTGTTGAGCTCGCGCTGGAGCATCTCTGGCGTGACGTCCTCGCTAACGGTTCGGACGATCACGCCGCCCGATTTGTCAGGCAGGATCGACTGAACCTGCTCCTTCAGCCGCGCCCTCTCGGTGGACGAACCGATCTTGCGGCTGACCCCCACCTTCGATGAGTCGGGGATATAGACGAGGAATCGTCCGGCGAGCGAGATCTGCGCGGTGACTCGCGGACCCTTGGTGGAGATCGGTTCTTTGGAGACCTGGACCAGAATCTCCTGTCCGCGCTTGAGGGCTTCCTGGATCAGCGGCGCCTTCGCGCGGCGGCCGTTGCCGTTGCCCCCGTTGCCGTTGCCCCCGTTTCCGTTCTTCTTTTCGGGCAGCTCGTCGGGTATTTCGTCGTCCTCGTCTTCGTCCTCGGCCTCGTCGGCGCTTTGGCGGACCAGATCCGACGCGTGGAGGAATGCGCTCTTCTCGGTTCCGATGTCGACGAAGGCAGCCTGGATGCCGGGGAGAACTGCATCGACCCGGCCGAGATAAATGTCGCCGACCATGCGGCGGTTGTCTGGACGATCGACGAGAAGCTCCACGAGCTTCCCGTCCTCCAGAATCGCGATCCGGGTTTCCCGCGGAGCCGCGTTAATGAGGATTTCTCTTTTCATTGTTGCCCGCCTCAACCCTCGCGCGGCGACTCGGCGTGCGAGCAAGAGGACGGTTCAAAGAAGTTCGCGCGGTCGTGCTACAGGGCCGCGTTATGATTTTCCGGGTCTTTCACCATCAGCGCCCAACATCCATGTGTTCGGGGCCCGCGAGTCGCGCAGGCGCCCCATGCATGAGGAGCAACAGTCAGTGGGGACAATCTACGGACACACGGCGTGCTTCCGCAACGGCGACAACGACTTACACGCGGCAGTTGATGTCCGAGCCGAATTCCACCGCATACCAGATATGTGACGGCTGGCTCACGGTCCCGTCACGGCGCGGTAGATGAGCCACGCGGCAGGGGCGCCGCGCACGGTAACCCACATCAGCCACGCCATCACCAGGACAAAGGTCAGTCCGGCCTTCCATTCACCGTGCTTCATGTACAGCTCGAGGCTGAAGCCGCCTTCGTCAGGGTGCGTCGCTTTCCAGGGTGTCGGTCGCGGGACGAACACGGGTACGTTAGCAGCGTACGCCTCGTAGGCCTCCGGAAAGCGGCCCGCGATGTTGGCCCGCTCGCGCTGGATGGTCGGCGCGTAGATCAGCGCGAAAAAGGCAACGACCACGAGCAGGAGCGTCCAGTGCGCAGCGATCGCGAACCCGGCAGCGATCAGGAAGCTGCCGAAGTAAAGAGGGTTCCTTGTGTGCGCGTACGGCCCACTCGTGGCGAGACGCTCATTCTTCGAGATGTGGCCGGAAGCCCAGGCGCGGATGAGCACACCGATCAATGCGATCGTTCCGCCGACGGCCAACGTCAGCAGTGTTGGGCGAGCGAAGATGAGATAGGCAATACCGAGTATGAAGCCGAGTGGAAGTCTGAGACGCTTGGCGATCTCGGAGTAAGTCAATCCGCCAGCTCCTTGAGGAGGTTTCGAGCGATGACCAGGCGCTGAATCTCGGAGGTGCCCTCACCGATCTCGCAGATTTTTGCATCACGGAACATCCGCTCTACCGGATACTCCTTGGTGTAGCCGTACCCACCGTGGATCTGTATCGCCTTGATCGTCGTACGCATCGCCAGCTCCGAGCAATAGAGCTTGGCAATCGCCGCCTGCTTTGTGAAAGGGCGCTTGTTCTGCGCCAGCCAGGCTGCATGGAACATCAGATGCTTTCCAGCCTCGATCTCGGTGGCGATATCGGCAAGCTGGAACTGTATCCCCTGAAAGTTCGATATCGGCTGACCGAACTGCTTGCGCAGCGTCGAATAGCGGAGCGCCTGCTCGAAGGCGCCTTCCGCGATGCCGAGAGACAGCGCAGCGATGCCGACCCGGCCTGAGTCGAGCGTGCGCATGAAGTTGGTGAACCCCTCGCCCTCTTCGCCAAGGAGATTCTCGGCCGGAACTTCGACATCCTCGAAGATCAGTGACCGCGTGTCCGACGCTCGCCAACCCAGCTTGTCCTCTTTCTTGCCCGAGCGGAACCCGGGCATCGACGGCAGTGAGTCGTCGTGGCCGATTCCCAGGCGCTTTGTCTTGTCCAGATCGCTCGACTCCTTCGTGACGATGAAGGAGCTTATCCCTTTCGTGCCCTGCCCTGGATTTGTCACGGCCGTGACGACGAAGATCTCGCCAACGCCTCCGTGCGTGATAAAGATCTTGCTGCCATTGAGGACGTAGTGCGATCCCCTCCGCACGGCAGTCGTGCTCGTGCTCGCGGCATCGCTTCCCGCACTCGGTTCCGTCAAGCCGAAACCGCCGAGGACTTTCCCAGTGGCGAGCAATGGCACGTAACGCTTCTTCTGCGTCATCGTCCCAAAATTCACGATTGGCGAAGTGCCGAGCGTCGTATGCGCGGAGATGGTGATCGCGTGCGAGGCGTCGACTTTGGCCATCTCGTTAATCACGATCATATAGCTGATGAGATCGAGGCCCGAGCCACCGAGCTCCTCGGGCCAAGGAATTCCAAGGAGACCGAGCTCGCCCATCTTCCTGACGTTTTCCCACGGAAATTCCGCCTTCGCATCGAGCTCCGCGGCAACGGGCTCGACTTCTCCGCGCGCGAATTCGCGCACCATGTTGCGGACGGCGACGTGCTGCTCGGAGAAATACAGCGAGTCGTCCACGAGGCTGCGCCTACCGATTTTCCACGGCGGGGAAATTCTCCGGGTAGAGCGAGACGCGGACGTAGTTGTCCGTGCGCAGATACTTCACCGCGGCCTTCTGGAGATCCTCGATCGTGAGCGCTGAGATCATCTTTTCGCCGTTGGGGATCTCGGCGAGCGGCCATCCACTCTGATCAAACGTCGAAATCTGCGACAGCCAATAACCGTTTTGCTTGAGTGCCGTCTCGCGGGCACGTATCGCCGCTTCCTTCACCTTCTGTAAATATTCAGGCGTGGTGCCGAACTTCTTCAGGCTGTCCACCTCGGCGAGAGCAGCCGCGGTCAATGCCTCGAGTCGCTCCGGCGCGGAGCCGAACCCGATCGTGAACCGATACGATGGAAGCGGCTCGCGGGTCGCGCTCGGGCTCACGGTGACTCCGTAGGTGCCGCCGAGATTTTCGCGCAGTGCTTCGCGCAGCTTGATGTTCAACAGCTCGCCGAGCGCAATGAGGTGGTAGCGGTTCTGCCGTGTGTACTCGAACGGCCCGGTAAACACGAGAGCCGTGCGAGCCTTTTGCTCGGCCCCCTTTTTTACGACGCGCTGCACGACACCGTTCGGCGGGCGGATTCCGGTGTCGCGCCACGTTTCCTTGCGCCCGGTCGAAGGAAGGGCCCCGAGCCACTTCTCGATGAACGGCTTGATGGAATCGGGCTTGAAGTTCCCAACGAAGACGAACGTAAATCCGCTCGCGTCGGAAAAGCGGTCCTTATAGAACGCAAAAGACTTCGACAGATCGATGCGGTCCAGCACCTCTGCCGAAACCGGCAGCTCACGCACGGAATGCTGCGCCATCGTCACCTGTAAGGTGTCGCTGAACGCTGCTTCCGGACTAGCGCTCCGGTTTGCAAGCACGCCCTTGAACCGACCGATGAACGTATTGACCAACGAAGTGTCGAGTCGCGGCTCGGTGAAGTACAGGTAGACGAGCTGCAGCATCGTCTCGATGTCGCGCTGTGACGCGCTACCGGAAATGCCTTGGCTCAAATCATCGATAGACGGAAAGACACTGACGGTCTTTCCGGCGAGGAATTTCTGGAGATCGACGACGGTGAATTTCCCAACGCCGCTCGTCGCGGGAATGAGGTCGCCAGCGCTTGCCGCGATGTAGGAATCGTCCGGCAGGAGCGAAGCGCCACCAGGGCTATACGCGGTGAAAGAAATCTGATCGGCGTTGAATTCAGTCGGCTTGAGCAGGACGCGAACGCCGTTGGAAAGTTTCCACTCAGTGATTCCAACTTCCTTGATTTCGCTTACCGATTGAACTCGCCCGCCCGCTGGCTCCTTCTCGACAAGCCGCTGGGATGGGGCCGCTTCGGTGTAAGCCGCTATTTGCGCGCCCTTCACGGCTTCGAAGGCGAGCATTAACTCTCCGGGCGTCGGAGTCACGATGCCCGCTTTCTCGGGCGAGGTGGTCGCGAGCACTCGGTTTTTCTCTGACATCCACTGGCCAGCGAGCTTGTTCACCTCGGCGAGAGTTATCCCCGGGAGAAGCTTTGTAATCGCGTCGAGATCATACTGGATGCTCGTCGAGGGCTGCGACTCCAGAAAAGCCGACACGTACGACTCGGCGTAGACGCTGGAATTGGTCTTGTCCCGCTCGGCGTACGCTTGCTCGATTCCGCGCTGCAAATCCTTCTTCGCACGATCGAGCTCGGACTGAAGAAATCCGTGACGCTTGACGCGCTCGCCTTCGGTAAGCAGCGCGTTCAGGCCGCGCTGAATTCCGTTGTCGGCAACGATCGCGGTCAGAGAAAACGATTCCGCGGATCGAACCAGGTCGCCTTGCGCCGCGAATGCGTTGATGAAAGGCGGATTCGGCTGTTGAGTTATCTCCGAGAACCGATCGTTGAACATCGACCCGAATAGCCCCTCAACGAGGTTTTGGCGATATGACTGGGTCGTTGCGTTTGTGCGCTTGGGCTGCTTGTACAAAAGCCTGATCGATGAACGCGTCGCTTCCTTATCCGTGTTGATCGAAACCAGAGTGCTCGCGTGCGCGGGCACGGCGTAAAGAGGGCGCGGCTTTGGATTGGTCGCTGCCGGAATCGCACCGAGGTATCGCGCGATCAGAGCCTCGATCTGCTTCTTATCAAAATCGCCGACGGCGACAACTGCCATTAGATCGGGCCGATACCACGTGTCATAGAATCGGCGCAGAGTCGACGGCTTGTAGGTTTCCAACACACTCTTCAAGCCAATCGGCAGACGTTGGCCGTAGCGGGATCCAGTGAACAACACCGGAAACCACTTGTTCTGCATCCGGTTCTCGGCGCCTTGCCCAAGACGCCACTCCTCGATCACGACTGGCCGCTCCTTCTCGATCTGGGACGGCTCAAACGCCACGTTGTGCGCCCACTCCGAGAGGATCTGGAACCCCTTGTCGACGATTGCCGCCGTGTCCGTAGGAATCGTGATCATGTAGACGGTCTCGTCGAAGCTCGTGAACGCGTTGATGTCCGGTCCATATCGCATTCCGACCGACTCGAGATAGCTGGAGATCTGGTTCTTCTCGAAGAGCTTTGTGCCTCTGAACGCCATGTGTTCGACCATGTGCGCCAGGCCGCGCTGATCTTCGTCCTCGAGCACCGAGCCGGCATTGACGACCAATCGCAGCTCCGCGCGCTTCTCCGGCTTGTGGTTCTCGCGGATGTAGTAACGCATGCCATTGGCGAGTCTCCCGACGGTTACGGCGGGATCGAAGGGCAGACGGCCGGGTTGCGCGATCGAGGCCTGCTGCGCAAAGCTGGCCGGCGCGGGCGTGAGGATGGCCGCGCAAGCTATTACACGAAGAAGGAAATTTCTGGGAGCTCCGAGTTTTGATCTCATCACTTGGTTGGAAATATTTTCGTGGCGCAGTTGTCAGGCCGCTTCAATGTCGTCGGCGCTGGATATCGCGTCGAGAAAACGAGCGCCGTACCGTTCGAGCTTCATCGGGCCCACCCCGCGCACGTCCTGAAAAGCACTCAGCGATCTGGGCCGACGCATCGCCAGCTCAGCGAGGGTACGATCGGAGAATACAATATACGGCGGCACTTGTTCCTCGCGGGCGATAGCGGTGCGTATCGTCTTCAGTGTTGCCAGCAGCCGTTCATCCTGCGCCCCAAGCGGTGTCTCGTCGGCGAAGTCTGAAGGCTGACGACTGTCTCGACGCAGCTTTTTCCCGCGACGCTGCGTCCGCGGCGATTCGTCGTCGGCAATCGGGGCGGCGGCGATCCCAAGACAGTTGTCACAGCCCTCACACGTGCGGCGGGCGGCTGGGTCCCCGAAGTAGCGAAGCACAAAGCCGCGCCGGCATTCCTTCGTGTATGCGTACCTTTGCACGGCCTGCAACTTGGACAACTCGGCGGCACGGCGCCGGTCGATTATCGACCAGTCGATCTTGAACTTCGCGAGCGGGCCGGTGCGATCGGTGAGATAGAGACCCGCTCCCACCTTTTCCCAAACGAGAAACTGCTTTTCCTGAAGCGCGTCGAGCAGCGGGACGCATGAGATCGACCCTCCAACTCCGGGCGGCAGTCCGTCGAGATCGACCACTGCACCTGTGTGCAGCGCCTGACCTACGCCACGCCATAACGCACGCAACAGTCCGAGCTCCCTGTTTGCCTCGCCTGTAAGCTCGCGTTTGATGCGCTCCGGCGTTGCAAGCAGACGGATCATGACACGGGCCTGATCCCCAGTGCTCATCGTCACTGCTCCAGCACGGACCAGAATCCGAAGAGCGCCATCGATCTCGCGCGAGCTCACCTTCGATTTCACGGCGCGGGCGATGTCGTCTGGCCCGGCGTTCACGAACCCCTGTTGATCGGAGAGCTTCCGAAGCGCCTCGTAGGTTTCTTCGACGACCGCTCGCTCCGGATAAGAGCCCTTGATGAAGAACTCGTGGGTGAACCGATCGGGGAACGAGTGAAGCAGGAACACATCCGAATGCAGGCCATCACGTCCTGCTCTGCCAGCTTCCTGGTAATAGGCCTCGAGTGTCCCAGGCATCGCGTAGTGAATCACCAGCCGAACGTTCGGCTTGTCGATTCCCATGCCGAAAGCGTTCGTGGCGACAATGGCGCGAATGTGCTCAGTCATGAAGGCTTCCTGCACTTCGTGTCGCCGAGTGTCATCGAGCCCGGCGTGATAGCCCGCCGCGCGGATCTTCGCGCGTTCCAGAACCGTCGTCAGATGATCGACCGCTTTTCTGGTCGAGGCATAGATGACTGCCAACCCCTCGTACCGGCGCAGAATCTCAACCAGCCGCTTCTCCTTCTCAGCGTCGTTCTTCGCCGGCACGACGTAATAGGTGAGGTTCGGGCGATCGAATCCGGTGATTATCGTTTCCGGATCCTTCAACGCGAGCTGCCGCGCGATGTCCCGTCGAACATCCGGCGTAGCTGTCGCCGTCAACGCAATGGTGGTCGGAGAGCCAAGCGCTTCGTGAACGTTTTTGACGCGAAGGTAGCTCGGCCGGAAATCGTGACCCCATTGGCTGATGCAATGGGCTTCATCGATTGCGAGCAGCGACACGCCCGCTCGGCGAAGTCTTTCGGCGGTCCGGCCAAAGTCGAAGCGCTCGGGAGCGACATAGAGAAGCTTGATCTCGCCGCGGTCGACGCGGGCGAGTCGATCGGAGACCTGTCCCGATGTCAGGGTGCTATTGATGAAAGCGGCCGGCAATCCGCGAGCAGTCAGAGCATCGACCTGATCCTTCATCAATGAGATCAGGGGCGAAACCACAATGGTGAGCCCGGGAAGGACAAGTGCCGGAACCTGGAAGCAGAGCGACTTCCCGCCGCCCGTCGGCAGCACAACGACGGTGTCGCGTCCGGCGAGGACAGCCGCGACAGCCGCCTCCTGCCCGGGTCGGAACTTGTCGTATCCAAATGCTTTCTTGAGGACCGCACGCGCGTCCTGCACTGTCGGTTTGACCATCTTATGAAAGTTAGCGACGCAAGGCTAAGCCGTGGGTCTCGCAAACGCGGCCGCAATTGTTGTGTCGCA
Source organism: Gemmatimonadaceae bacterium (assembly GCA_045803975.1). Classification (GTDB taxonomy): domain Bacteria; phylum Gemmatimonadota; class Gemmatimonadetes; order Gemmatimonadales; family Gemmatimonadaceae; genus UBA4720. Next base: position 908 of record JBJMOA010000190.1, on the reverse strand, counting down.
AGCTTGCCAGTTAGATCCCAGCAACAAGCTCGGCATACAGGGCGGGATCGGCGTTGCCGCCGCTGATCACACAACAGACGCGCTTGTCCTTGAAACGCTCCCGCTCGGCGAGCACAGCTCCAAGCGCGAGCGCACCGGTTGGTTCGGCCTTGAGATTGGCGAGAGCGAAGAGGAGCCGCACGCCTTCCTTGATCTGATCTTCGCTGACCTCGATGACCCCGGCGAGGCCCGTGCTCAGGATCTCCCAGTTGCGGTCACCGATTCGCAGCACGCGGGCGCCGTCGGCAATGGTGTTCGATTCGTCGGCGCCGGAGACGATATGACCTGCACGGAAGGATTCAGCGGCGTCGTTAGCTAATAGCGGCTCCGCAGCGAACACCTGCGTTCGGCTGCCGCTCCGCTCGACCCCTGTCACCAGTCCAGCAGTCAGCCCGCCCCCACCGATTGGCGCGACGATGTAGTCGAGCTCGAGTCCCAGGTTGAATAGCTCGGTGGCGAGGCCGGCGTTTCCTTCGATCACCAGCGCATCGTCGTACGGACTGGCCACGTATGCGGCCGAAAACTGTCTCGCGAGCTCGTCCAACCTTTCCAAGCGACCTTTCTTTTTTGCATCGACAAGATCGACCTCGGCGCCGAACTCTCGAACTGCATCGACTTTGATCTTTGGCGCCGTCTGCGGCATAACCACCGTGCACCGCTTCCCGAACAGCGCGCAGGCGTAGGCAATTGCCTGCCCAAAATTTCCCGACGACGCGGTAATGATGTGGTCGTGCTTCACGTTCGCCGCGACATTGTAGGCCGCGCGGAACTTGAAGCTGCCGGTGTACTGGAGCGTCTCGCTCGCGAGAACGAGATCGACACCGAGCTTTTTGGAAAGCCGAGGCGCGTCGACGATGGTAGTAGGGCGC
>JBJMOA010000189.1:0-2936 GCA_045803975.1 Gemmatimonadaceae bacterium | reverse complement strand
ATCTGGCCTTCGAGCGCGACTATCCCTGGAACTGCGCGCAACTGGCGTAGACCAACACAACTCGAGCAATGCCCGTCTGGGTGGTCAGCGCGAACGAATCAGCGGCGCGCGATCGGGCGGCGATTGAAAGCGGAACTCCATCGCGTGTATTGATGCAGCGGGCCGGAATGGCGGCGGCGGATCAGATCGCACGCCGCTATTCCGAGAGATTACGCGAGGGAGCGCTCGTATTTACAGGGTCCGGAAACAATGGTGGCGATGGATGGATCGTCGCCGCAGCACTCGCTCGCCGGGGAATTTCCGTGAGTGTCGCCGAAATCGCGAAGGCCGTCGCCGACAAATCGCCTGACGCCGTCGCCGCACGAGACGACGCCATTGGCTCAGTACGCGTCGTCGACTCGATCGATGACAATGTCCCGGTCGTCGTCGACGCTTTGCTCGGTACCGGCTTCGAGGGCGAGCCGCGGGGAGAAATCGCGAGCGCGATCACGACGATCAACGGACTGCGCACGCGCGGAGCACGGGTTGCCGCGCTCGATGTGCCGAGCGGGCTCAACGCCACCACAGGTCACCGAGTGTCGTGCGTCGTCGCTGATCTTACACTCAGCTTCGGCGGCTTGAAGCGCGGAACACTCCTCGCGCGGGATTGTTGCGGCGAGATCGTTGCTCTCGACATCGGACTCGATTCAGCGGGTGGCGCAGCTCCGAGCTTGCCGATGCTGATCGACAGCGATTGGGTTCGATCGCGGGTTCCACCGATTCCGTTCGATGCTCACAAGGGTACGCGCAAGCACCTCGCGATTGTGGGAGGGGGAAGGGGCATGCCTGGCGCGGTCGTTCTCGCCGCGCGCGCCGCGCTCAGAAGCGGCATCGGGTTGGTGCGCACTCACGTCGCGTCAGAGAATTTGAGTGCCGTCCTGTCCGCCGTTCCTTCCGCGCTCAACGCGGAGTGGCCCACTGACGAAAACCAGATCGAAGCACAAATCACTAAGTGGGCTGACGCAATCGTCTTAGGACCCGGGCTCGGCAAATCGCAGGAGACGAGAGATCTCGTCGAGCGTATTCTTGGTGCTTCCCAGGTTCCCGTGCTGTTGGATGCGGACGCGTTGAACGTGTTCCAGGGTGAGGCAGCATCCCTTGGCGCCCTGCTCACTCGCAGACGCGCGGTAGCAGTCGTCACGCCTCACGTCGCCGAATTTGCGCGACTTGCCGGGGTGGAAACGAAGGCCGTCATCGCCAACCGGTTCGACATCGGTATCGATTTGGCACGCACGCTCGGCGCTGTAGTGCTCCTCAAAGGAACGCCGACGACGATCTTCACTCCCTCTGGTCGCCGGCTCGTTGTCGCGCGAGGCAGCTCCGCGCTCGGTACCGGCGGTAGTGGAGATATCCTGTCGGGTATCATCGGGACGTTGTTAGCGCAGCTGGGCGACGCGACCGATGCGGCTGCCTGCGGTGCGTGGGTGCACGGACGGGCGGCTGAAATCTGTGGCTACGTACGGGGAACCACGCTGGAGGACGTCCTCTACGCGCTTCCGCGCGCCTGGAATGAGAGAGATCCACGCCCGGCCCCGCCAGTGCTGGTTGAGCTGCCGGCGGTGTCGCCATGAACGGTCACGTCGCGCTCGGCGCGGGAAAAGAGTTCGATCTCGTTCGGAGTTTTCTTCGAGATTGGGGCGCATCAGCGCAGGGAATCGGCGACGATGCCGCCGTGCTTCAACTTCCGGACGACGAAAAGCTGGTGGTCAGCACGGACACGTCGGTGGACGGAGTTCATTTCGACCGTGCGTGGCTCAGTCACTTCGAGATAGGATATCGCGCTACTGTGGCATCGCTGAGCGATCTCGCGGCGATGGCGGCGCGGCCCATTGGGGTCTTGATCGCGCTGACGCTCCCTGATGCGGATCGACAGGAGGCGCGATCTGTCGCAAGTGGTATCCGCGATGGAGCTGGTGCAGTACTGTGTCCGATTGTGGGCGGCGATCTCACGGCGGGGAAAGTCCTATCGATCACCGTGACGGCTCTTGGAAGCGCTGCACGTCCGCTCTCGCGTGCAGGGGCCCGGCGTGGTCAACGCATCTATGTTACGGGTTGGCTGGGTGGGCCCGCCGCGGCAATACGCGCCTGGCACGCCGGTCGGGAACCACACGACCGCGATCGCGCACGATTCGCGCACCCGACACCCAGGGTCGATGCAGCGATCGCTCTCGCACAGCGAGGCGCGACCGCAGCGATCGACATTTCCGACGGTCTGGCGGCCGACCTCGGCCACATGGCTGCGGCGAGCAAGGTCCGCATCGAAATCGATCTCGAGCGAATTCCGCGAGTCGGTACGTCCAGTATGCTCGAAGCAGCGACGTCGGGCGAGGAGTACGAGATAGCTGTTGCCGCCCCCGAAATCGACACCCGACTTTTTTCGGAGGAGCTGGGCGTGGATCTGACCGAGATCGGCCGGGTTGTTGCCGGTCAACCCGGCGTAGTGCTTTTCGAGAATGGACGGCCAGTCGACACGCCTCCTGGGTTCGATCACTTCCGCGAGCGATGACTTCATTCCTTCGCACCATCCTGTTGTTCGTTACCGCTTTCTTCGCGACGCTCTTCCTGGGCCTGAGCGTGATCGTCGCCGCGATGCTCCGCGTGCGCGACAAGCCGAACGGCATCTACGACAAAGCGCCTCGGTGGTGGTCCGCGGCTGTACTCTGGGCCGTCGGAATCAAGGTACGAGTTCACGGACTCGATAAGCTGAAGCCGGAAGAGCCACACATCTTCGCCTCGAACCACGTGAGCTGGTTCGACGTCCCCGCGCTCGCCAAGGTTTTGCCGCGCTACAAGTTCGTCGCGAAGGCGGAGCTTTTCAAAGTGCCGATCTTCGGCGGTGGTATGCGCGCCGTTGGCATGATCGAGATTCAGCGCGACAACCGAAAAGCCGCGTTCGG
>JBJMOA010000188.1:0-14863 GCA_045803975.1 Gemmatimonadaceae bacterium | reverse complement strand
GGCAAACCGCGACCCGATCGCGGGCGCCGAATCGTTCGCAAAGAAAACCCGCTTGCCGCCGAAATTCTCGATTCGATATTTCGCGCCAGAGATCGAACGAGAAAAAGTGGAATCGACGACGAATCCTTCCGATGCGAGCCTTATCGCCGGCGCAAGCACCTTAGCGAGCGGAAGCGAGCCGAAACGTCGATGCGCCTCGACCATTCCAGCGACCGCGCCCGGCACACCCGATGCCTTGGGCCCAATCACGCTCTGGCCAGTCACCTTGCCATCGGGCCCCACGTACATGTCACGCGTCGCGGCCAGGGGCGCCACTTCACGATAGTCCAACGCGGCCACGCGGCCGTCGGCCATTCGGATCATCATGTAGCCGCCGCCACCGAGGTTTCCCGCCTCGGGGTAGACAACGGCGAGCGTGAAACCGGTTGCCACGGCCGCATCGACGGCATTACCGCCGTCCTTCATTATCTGGGCGCCAACTTCCGATGCAATCCTGCTGTCGCTCGCAACGATCGCATGAGCAGCGAATGTCGCCTGGCCGCCAGCACGGAACCGCCAGCTCGCCGGAAACGTTGCTGGAATGCGCGGCGGAATCGCCGGATCATCGCTGGAAGTAGCGAAAGGCGCGGCGGCAATCGCCAAGAATGATCCTACGACGACTGTGCCTAGTACCGGCGCGCGAAACCCTTTCATCAGGCGAATGTCGTTCATGGTGTGAATTCTATTCGCCAGCGACGAACGTGTCAGCTACCGCCGCCCGGTGGGACCGCCGAATCCCATCCGCAGCGTAACTCTCAACGACCTCATGCTGTTGGTGTTACTGACGCCATTGGATAGACCGCTGCGCTCGTGAATCGCGATCGCATAGTCAGGAACGAAATCGAGCTGCGTCCGATCGCCAAACCCGTAGCCGATGCCGTACCCGATTGAAAAAAGTGGATCGATGTTCCCGCTCGGCGGAAGCTCCGCCCCGTCGGAGTCACGCTTCAGATTACTATAGGAGACAATGCCACCATTCAGCTCGATAACCTGGTGGAAACCCGCTCCCGCGCCGAAATGAAAGGTTCCGAGCAACGTCATCATGTCGAGATGTGCATCGCACGGTTGGAAGCCGCACGCGCTGGAGCTCGCCGGCAGCGCAAACGCTGAATACACAAACGGAACACGCGACCAGCTGCCCGACACGCCAAACGATGATCCATTGTCGATGGCCTTCTCGAGCGACGCGCGGTATTGCCAGTTGTAAGAGTTTCCGAAGTTCCAGCTGCTCCCGGACTGACCGTCATTCACGCCGGTTCCAGTGAAGCCCGCGACTCCTCCGGTCACCCATACACCGGCGCCGGACGAATACACACGTCCACGCCGCTGTGCGTTAGCCGATGCCACGCATACTACTACCATCAACAACGCTACTGAAAAACGTCTCATTGTCTCGCTCCAAGTTGTCTTGCAATTCGCGCGACGCGTCGGGTAAGTTTGGTCGTGCCTCACCGCTCGGCAACGCATTGATGTCGGAGCCAACGTATTGATGTTGGACCCCCGCGAAACGGAGCGTCGCAACCCGCGTACCGCCTCGATCGATCTCGCATCCCCGCTCGAGATCGTAGACATGATAAACGCGGAAGATCGACTGGTTCCCGATGCCGTCGCAACGCAGCGTGAGCACATCGCCCGCGCTATCGATCTTGCAGAAGCGACTTTCCGTGGCGAGGGACGCCTCTTTTACGTCGGTGCTGGAACTTCAGGGCGGCTCGGAGTGCTCGACGCGAGTGAATGTCCGCCAACGTTTGGAACTAATCCCGAGATGGTGCAGGGAATCATCGCGGGCGGCCTTCCCGCGCTCACGCGGTCGCAGGAGGGCGCCGAAGATGTCGTCGAAAATGGCGCCCGCGCGATCGACGAACACAAGATCAATAAAAAAGACTTCGTCATCGGCATCGCGGCATCTGGTACGACGCCGTATGTCCGTGCAGCACTCGAGCGCGCCGCCGCGCTTGGTGCCACAACCGGGATCGTTGCCTGCTCGCCACCACCCGCTGACCTCGTTTCCAAGGTGGATGTCGCGATCCTGCCAATCGTTGGACCGGAAGTCGTAACAGGATCGACGCGCATGAAAGCAGGTACTGCGACAAAGCTGGTTCTCAACACGATTACCACCGGCGCGATGATCAGGCTCGGCAAGACCTACGGAAATCTGATGGTCGATCTTCGGGCGACCAACAACAAGCTCGTGGACCGCAGCCAGCGCATCGTCATGGAAGTGTGCGGCGTTACGCGCGAGGAAGCGACAACGCTCCTCGGGCAGGCGGGTAAGAGCGTGAAGATCGCGATCGTGATGCAGAAACGGGGAGTGTCGCGCATCGAGGCAGAAAAACTGCTCGCGGAAAACGGAGGCGTCGTTCGCCGCGTGACCAAAGACGCGCCCCCGCCGATTCGGGCCCGCTAAAGTGTCCAGCGGCATTGTCGTCGGCTTGATGTCGGGCACCTCTCTCGACGGCATCAGCGCAGCGGTCGCGCGGTTTCGGGATGCGAGCGACGGCCGCATCGACGTGGACTTGCTCGCCTACACATCGCGCGCGTACACAGGCGCCGAACGAACCCGAATGAGCGCGGCGCTGGGCGGCGGCACCCCGGCTGAATATTGCCGGCTCAATTTCGACCTCGGTAACTGGCTGGCTGACGCGGCGATTCAGGTGATCGCCGAAGCCGGGGTGGCGCGCGAAGACATCGCCGCGATCGCGTCGCACGGTCAAACCATCTGGCACGAGCCAGGGCACTCGACCTGGCAGACCGGCGAGGCCGCGGTGATCGCCGAGCGAATCGGCATCGATGTAATCAGCGACTTTCGGGTACGCGACGTCGCGGCGGGAGGGCAGGGCGCTCCGCTCGTTCCGATGGCGGACGCAATGCTCTTCTCGTCCCAGTCAGAGTGGCGCGGACTGCAGAATCTCGGCGGCATTGGCAACATCACCGTCGTTCCGCCGCACGGACGGATAGAGGGCGTACGCGCATTCGACACCGGACCGGGGGTCGCAGTTATCGACGGCGTGACACACGCATTGCGGCCGCAGCTCTCGTACGACGTCGATGGCAAACTCGCAGCGGCGGGTCGGCCAAACATGAAGATCGTGACTGAGCTGATGGCGCATCCGTACTTCAGCGCGCCGCCACCCAAGTCAACTGGCCGCGAGCTGTTCAATTCCGACTACGTGCAGAAGCTCATCGCGACGACCCGCGCAGCTGGTGCGAGCGACGAGGACATCATCGCGACCGCCGTCCAACTAACGGCGGAGAGCATTGGTGACGCCTATCGCCGATTCATCGCTGAACCCCTGAGCGAGGTTCTCGTGTCGGGCGGAGGCGCAAAGAATCCCGTGCTATTTGCGGCGATTCAGAAAGCAGCCGCGCCGGTCGCCGTGCGCCACTTCGACGACGTCTACTTCGATGGCGAGGCCAAGGAAGCAGTGGCCTTTGCATTGCTTGGATATCTGCACGTGACGAAGCGCGCAGGAAACGTCCCCACCGCCACTGGCGCGTACGGTCCGCGCGTTCTTGGGAAGCGCACACCAGCGTGAGCGAGATCGCCGAGCTTTTTTATCCCGCGATTCGCTGGGACGCGTCGCACGGCTACGAGGAGCAGCGTAGTTCGATCGACCAAGCGCTGAAGCTCGGTGTTGGCGGTTTCATTCTGTTCGGCGGCCCGTCAGAGCACGTTGCGACACTCACGGAAGATCTGCACACCCGGTCCCGGATTCCGCTCTTGATCGGGGCCGATCTCGAGCGCGGCGCCGGCCAGCAATTCACCGGACAGACCGCGCTTCCGCCGCTCGCGGCGATTGCGTCCCTCGAGGATCTACAGGCGATACGTCGTGCCGCCGCTGTCACCGCCCGCGAAGCGCGGGAGCTCGGCGTCAACTGGGTCTATGCGCCCGACTGCGATCTCGATATCGAGCCGAACAATCCGATCATCGGAACGCGCTCGCTCGGCGGCGATCCAGACCGCGTTGGTGAGTACGCGGCGGCGTGGATCGACGCCTGTCAGGCGGAGGGAGTGCTGGCGTGTGCGAAGCACTTTCCGGGACACGGTCGAACAACGGTGGACTCGCACAAGGAGCTGCCTCGCGTAGAAGAGTCGGGTGAAACGTTGCGTGAGACCGACCTCGTCCCGTTTCGCCGAGCAATCGAGAGGGGCGTGGCGTCGGTAATGTCGGCTCACGTCGCGTTTCCGGCGCTCGATCCAAGCGGCGCGCCGGCGACACTCTCGCACGAGATCCTCACCAACGTCCTGCGCAAAGACCTGCAGTTCACGGGGCTCGTCGTTACGGACGCGCTCATCATGGAAGGCGTGCTCGGAGGCGGCGAGTCCGAGGCGGTCGTGCGCGCAATCGAGGCGGGGTGTGATTGCCTGTTGTATCCCTCGGATGTCGTCACATCGGAGCGTGCCATCCAGAAAGCGATCGACGACAAGGTGCTCGACAGCGACAGAGTGCAGCAATCGATCGAGCGACGCCGCAGATGGGCACGGTGGGCCGCGCTCTCCAGAGACGCGCACCGACCTGCGCGCGACGAAAGCGGGTGGTCAACCCACCTCGCTGAAGAAGTTGTTCACACGTTACGCGGCAAGCTGTCGAAGCTCCCGCAGCCGTGGAACCTGGTGATAGTTGACGACGACATCGGTGGTCCTTACCCGGCGCCGTCACGCGATCCGTTCATCTCCACGCTGCGCGCCGGTGGCATCGATCTGAGTCTCAATGGCGAAGCGCGCAGTCAGACGGCGGGATCTACGGTGGTTGCCCTGTTCGGCGACATCAGAGCCTGGAAAGGCAGACCAGGCTACTCGGCGGCGGCCAAACAGGCGCTGCGGGAGACTCTGGACGCAGCTCAGGGGGGAAGTGCGCTCGTTGTTCTTTTCAGTCATCCTCGACTGGCAGGCGAATTGAACGTCGAGGTTCCAATGCTGTGCGCGTGGGGTGGAGAATCGGTGATGCAGCGCGCCGCGGCGCGCGTCATGCTGCGTTCGGTGGTATGACAGAGCCTGCTGCGCGCACGTCGCCAGTCCGGATTTTCGGCCAACGAAAGATGGCCGTACTGCTCTTTCTCGGATTTTCTTCGGGGCTGCCGTTTTACCTGACGAGCAAGACACTCCAGGCATGGATGACGACTGCGAAAGTCGACCTCGCCACGATCGGGTTCTTCAGTCTCGTAACCCTGCCGTACTCCCTCAAGTTTGTGTGGGCTCCCGTTATGGACCGTTACGTCCCCCCGTTCCTGGGAAGGCGTCGCGGTTGGGTGCTGATTACACAGCTCCTCTTGTTGCTCGCAATCGCCGCCATGTCGCTGCACGATCCACAGCAGGGACTGAGGATGCTGGCCGTGAACGCCATCGCGATCGCGTTTTTCAGCGCCTCGCAGGACATCTCGCTCGATGCGTATCGAACGGACGTGCTCGAGAGCCGCGAGATGGGCGCCGGTGCCGCCGTCTTCGTGCTCGGCTACCGCATTGCGATGATCACGACCGGGGCCCTCGCGTTTTTCCTCGCTGACAGAATGCCCTGGCAGACCGTGTACATCATCCTGGCCACTCTCATTCTGATTGGCGTTGCCACGACTTTCGTAGCGCCGGAGCCAGTTCTACGAGACGCGCCGCCTAAGTCGCTCGGTGAGGCGGTCGTACTTCCATTTGCTGATTTTTTTCAGCGCGTCGGGATTGGTCGGGCGCTGCTCGTCCTGCTGTTCATCGTGTCGTACAAATACTCCGACAGCCTCGCTGGCAGCATGACGACGCCGTTTCTCCTCCAGGCGGGATTTTCACAAAGCGAAGTCGGTGCAGTGTTCCTGGGGGCTGGCGTGATTGCAACAATCCTCGGCGTGCTAGCCGGCGGTGCGGTCATCGGTAAAGTGGGGATCAACCGCTCCCTCTGGATTTTCGTGGTCTTCCAGGGGTTGAGCAATCTGACCTATTACGGCTTGTCGCTCGCGCAAAAGAGTCACTCACTCATGGTTAGCGCGGTGGTGGTCGAAAACTTCGGCCTCGGACTCGTCACCGCGGCAATGACCGCCTTCCTGATGAGCATGTGCAACAAGCGCTTCACGGCGACTCAGTTCGCGCTGTTGTCGAGCCTCATGGCAGCGAGCAGGGATATTTTGGTCGCGCCCGCGGGAAGGATCGCGGAGTCGATCGGGTGGCCGAGCTTCTTCTTGATCACGGTCGCCGCGGCATTGCCACCGCTCATCTTGTTGCCCTTCATCGCGCCATGGTCGCGGGACGTCCCAATTGGCGCTGCACCCCACACGGGCGAGACCGTTCCCGCCCGTGCCGCCTAACGCTTGGAGGCTTCGCGACGATCGGCCTCGGGGGTGCGTAGACATGCGGCAACGACTGTGACGTTGTCCGGAGCACCGGTGTGCATTGCTTCTTCGACCAGCGCTTTACAGAGGTCTTCCGGACGTCGGGCCCCGCGCGTGATCCGCCCGATCTCCTCGGCAGACACCTGATTGGATAGGCCATCGCTGCATAGCACCAACACGTCGTCGTTCTCGAGCTTCACCCGGTAGAAGTCGGTTACCACTTTCTCTTCCGGCCCGAGCGCCTGAAGAATGATGTTTCGGTGCTCGCTCTGCGCCGCTTCTTTCGCCGTCATCCGCCCGGCGTCGATGAGACGCTGAACGAAAGACTGGTCCTTGGTGAGCTGCTTGGCGGCGCCCTTGCGAACGAGGTAGGCGCGGCTGTCGCCGACCTGCGCGATGAAAGCCTCCGCGTCCAGGACTAACGCCAGCGTAGTCGTCGTTCCCATGCCGTGATGCTCCGGCGACGTATTGGCTTTCTGAAAGATTGCCCTGTTCGCGATATCGATCCCGCGCTTCAGCGCAGCCTCGATCGACTCCGGCGTCCGCTTCGGCACCTTGTGCCACCAGCGGTGCAGCTCGCTCAGGATCGTTTCGGTGGCAATGGAGCTGGCAAGCGCGCCCGATGCAGCGCCTCCCACACCATCCGCGACGATGAGAATGAATGGTGCCGTGTGCACGGAGACGAGTGACGGCGCGCTCGTTGTCGCGATGTCACCGGTTTCCAGATTCGCAATCAAAAAGGAATCCTGATTGTCGTGCCTGATCAGGCCGACATTCGAGATCCCAAAAATCTCTGCAATCAATTGTGGCTCGAGAGAGCGTTGCGTTCAGACTTACGGGGCGCGGTTCAATCCCCGGTGGGACATAAGATAGCGCCAGCAATCGAACGGGGCACTACCCATGCGTACTACATAGACTCATTCGGCATTGCACGTGCAACCGGTTTCCATGATGAAATCCTCGACACTTTTTCTTTTTTCCTATTGCGTCCTGGTCGTGGCTGCATCCTGCCGCTCCGCGCCGACGCCGCCGAGCACTGGCCCAATCCCGGTTCCAACGCCACCGCTCACACCGGCGCCTTTACCTCCTTCGAATCCGAAGCTTCCTCCAATCCCTGACGTAAGGGGCCCGCTTGAGATCAACGTCATCTACCCGAAGCCGGAACAGCTTCTCACCGTCCGCGACAGCAACTTCATATTTGGAAGCGTTGGCAGCGGCGATGCTGCGCTGAACATCAACGGTGTCGCGGTTCCGGTTTGGCCTAACGGTGCGTTCATGGGCTGGCTGCCGGTGCCGCCGGACACCTCTCCGCTCTACGTCCTGACGGCCGCCAACAAAACGCAAGCGACGCGCCTCGTGTTGCCGGTCAAAGTTCCACCGGCCCCCGATACGACGCACCGAGACAAGGTGCTGGGAGACACACTTCAGCCGCCGCCCGCTGACACAGTCGTTCCGGTTACTGGCAACGTCTACGTCACCCTCGGAAATCCTGCCTCTACTGTGAACGATACCGACCGCGTCACCATCGCTATGCCGGAGCCGCGCGCATCGGGGCAGGTCTACAAATGGTTTTTGTTCCCCGGCACGCAGGTCAGAGTCACGGGCTCCAGAAAAATTGGCACGACTGAGTTCGTTCGGGTCGAGCTCGATTCAGGCCAGGAAGCGTGGGTTCTGAGAAGCGAGCTTCAGGTTCGTAGCGCTTCGACGGGCCCGGTCACAGCGCAACCCCCTGTCTCACCGTTACCGTCTGCGGCAGCACAAGCGCCCACAGTCAGCGCTCAAGCTCCACCCTCCGCCCAGCCTGCGCCGCCCAGTGCTGTGCCGACATTTTCCGGGGACAGCGTCGCACCGATACGACGAATCGGCGTCGTGCGAATCGAGCCGACTGCTGAATGGATCGATGTGGTAATTCCGATTACTGGTCCGCCTCCACCGTATCTCGTCGAGGAAACCGATCGCTCCATTTCACTTCTCGTTTATAGCGTCAGCGGCGCCTCCGTGATCTCGATGATGCCGCAGCCGACCGATGACTACATGAACAGCATGGTGTCGACTCCGGAATCGACGCGGGTGCGGTACTCGATCAACCTCAATCGAGCCCCGTACGGATACCTCGCGCTCTGGCAGAATGGAATGCTGACCTTCAGACTGCGCCGTCCGCCGCGAATCGTTGACGCTGCCAACCCGCTCCGCGGACTCACCATTACCGTAGACCCGGGTCATCCTCCTGCCGGAGCGACTGGACCGACCGGACTCTACGAGGGCGACGGGGTTCTCCAGGTTGGCTTCCGGGTACGCGACCTCCTGACGCAGCGTGGCGCCAATGTGGTGATGACGCGAACGGGCCCCGAGCCCGTGGAGCTGGGGCTGCGTCCGATAATCAGCCGTCGTGCAAACGCCCACGCATTCGTTTCAATTCACCTCAATGCTTTCCCTGATGGCGTCAATCCATTTGTCAACAACGGCTCCCTTACGCTTTATTTCTGGCCTCATTCAATTCCGCTTGGCGTCGCGACGCAGGCCCAGCTGCTTGCGGAGCTCGGGCTTCGCGACAACGGAACGAAGTTCCAGAATATTGCCGTGGCTCGAGGGACGTGGATGCCGTCGATTCTCACCGAGGGAGCGTTCGTGATCATGCCCGACCAGGAAGCGGCGCTCCGAACTCCGACGTACCAGGAGGCTTACGCCACTGCGGTCGTACGCGGTCTCGAGAGCTATTTCGCGTCGCTAGCGCAAAAACCATGAGACTCGCTGCACTCGCCGCCGCGCTCGTGCTGGGCGCGGCGCGGGCAGCGAGCGCGCAGCTCCCGCCAAACGAGCATTGGCGTACGCTGCATACGCGACACTTTCGCGTACACTTTACGCCTTCCATCGAGGCGGAAGCGCGGCGCGCTGCCGTAAACGCGGAACGCGCCTATGAGGCGCTCGCGACTGAACTGGTACCGCCACGCGGGATTGTCGACCTCGTCGTGTCGGACAACGTGGACTATGTGAACGGATACGCGACCCCGTTTCCATCGAATCGCATTGTCGTGTACACTCATCCACCGACCGATGCATCGGGCCTGCGCAATTACGAAGACTGGAATGCGCTCGTTGTCACTCACGAGCTGACACACATTTTTCATCTCGATCGTTCGCGCGGCATTTGGCGATTCGGCCAGGCAATCTTCGGCAGAAACCCGCTGCTCTTTCCGAATTTGTATGAGCCGAGCTGGGTGCACGAAGGGTTGGCCGTGTATTTCGAGTCGAGGTTGACCGGAGTAGGAAGACTGGAGAGCGCGGAACATTCGATGATCGCTCGCGCCGCGGCGCTCGCTCAACGGCTTCCGACACTTCAGGAGCTCTCGCCGAGCACATCACGCTATCCGGGCGGGGAGGTCGTGTATGTCTACGGGTCGCTCCTGTTCGACTACCTGTCGCGCACGCGCGGGCCGGCCAGCATTCGCGAATTCGTGGAGCGCGGCGCGAAAACCCCAATTCCGTTCATTCTCACTGTGACTTCGCGAAGCGCGTTTGGAATTTCATTTCAGACGGCGTGGGAGCAATGGCGAGACTCGCTGATGCGGGAAAACCGCGCCGCGCGCGCGCCAATGCCTGGTTGGCGCCAGCTGACCAACGCGGGACGTGAAGCGCTGTTTCCGCGTTGGCTTACCGACAGCGCTCTCTTGTACGCCGGAGACAAAGGCAGAGAGACACCAGCGGCGTACCGTGTCAGCATCAGTGGGCGCGAAAACCGGCTCGGCCGGCGGAACGGAACGAGCCCAAACGTCACGATGCCTGACGGTGGCCTGCTGTTCTCACAACCGGATTACATCGGACCGTACCACCTCCGGAACGACTTATACGTAGACCGCGGCGGGAAGCAGATCCGACTTACAACTGGAGCACGGCTATCGGCTCCAGATGCCCGGGCTGACGGTGGCATCGTCGCGGTTCAGGACCAGCCGGCCACGACGCGTCTCGTGCGAGTCTCAGCAGATGGGCGAAAGATTACGGCGATCACGCAAACGAATCTCGACGTGCAGTGGGCTGATCCGCGGTGGTCGCCCGACGGGTCGCGCATCGTCGCGGTACGACAAAGTCGAGGACGATCGGAGATCGTCGTCATCGATTCGACGGGAAAGGAGATCGATGTTTTTGGAGCCGCTCATTCGATAAACTCGAGCCCGAGTTGGTCACCCGACGGGCGGCGGATTTACTTCTCGTCGGAGCGGACGGGTTCGCCGCAGATCTATGTCGCGGATGCCACCACCTTCGCGCCGACAATCGCGCGGGTCACCGACGCGTCGACCGGTCTTTTCGCACCCGAAGTCGCGCCCGATCAGGACCAACTGGCGACGCTCTTGTTCAAGGCCGATGGGTTTCATATCGGCGTCGCTCCGCTTGATTCTGTGGCACGCGTTGCGTTGGCCGACAGCAGTCGAACGAGCCCGCGCGGATCGTGCACAGTTTGTGTCGCCATCGCGCCCGCCAGCGCTCCACTCGGCGCCGCCGACACCTCGCGCGCTGTCGAGTACTCGCCATGGCGATCCCTCTTGCCGCGATATTGGCTGCCGGTGCTAGAGAGCAGCACCACTGAGGGGACGTCGTACGGCGCCGTCACTAGCGGCGTTGACATCGTTGGTCGGCACAACTACACGCTGGAAGTTTTGCGCAACACCCGATTCAGCCAGAATTCCGGGTGGCTGTGGTATCGCTATGCCGGGCTGGGTCTACCGCTGGTCGATCTCTATGCCTCGCAAAACTATTCGAACGCAAATTTTGGCGTCATCATCGCGCCCGATACGGCTTACGGCGTTTTCGCCGAGCGGGAGCGAATCCTCTCGCTGCAGACAACGTTCATTCGGCCGCGAATACGGACCTACACGGTTGCTTCGATCGGCGGCGAGCTGGAGACCCTGTCGTACGCGACGACGCCTGACTCGCTCCTTGCGCATCTCTCCGCAGCCTATCGGACAAGCCGTAACTACCCTGCTGTGGTTGCTGCCGCGGGTTGGTCGAACGCCCAGCGGCCCCGCCTGAGCATCTCCCCGGAGGATGGCGTCAGCGCAAGCGTGACGGCGCGGCAACGGTGGCAACGTGGCACTTCGGGTGGTAGTTCGCGCACCGTTACGAGCGTCGGGCTCGCGTACAAGTCGCTCGATCTACCGGGCTTCGCGCACCACGTGCTTGCGCTGCGCGGCGCGGGCGGGCTCACCGACAACAGGAGTCCAAGCCTATTCTCTGCTGGGGGAATCAGTGGAACATCTCTGGAGGTGTTCCCCGGATACTCACTCGGTACGCAACGGCGTCCCTTTGGGGTCCGCGGGTATCCCGTCAGCGCGGAGGCGGGAACGCGCGCGTATTCGGCAGCGCTCGAGTACCGTGCACCGCTCATCGCTCCATCGCGCGGCTTCCGTTTCATTCCAGTTTTCGTTGACCGCGCATCGCTAACGCTTTTTGGTGAGACGGGTCGGGCATGGTGTCCGTCGACAACGAAGGAAGGCATTTGCCGGTCAAGTGATGTCGACAATCCCGTGATGACGTCCGCGGGGGTTGAGCTCAACGTCGACACGGGATTGCAGCTGGATATAGCGACCCGGTTTCGATTGGGACTAGCAGTGCCTCTCGCTAATCGGATCCAACTCGGGGCTGGGCGGGTGCAGGCTTACGCGACGTTTGGGGCGTCGTTTTAGGCAGAAGGCGGAGGCGAAGCGGGAGGCGAGAAAGCGGCAGGCGGGAACGGGAGCGGCTCGTGCTTCCAGGCAAACGGAAGTTTGTTTCAGTGAGAAACCTTCAAGGATGAGTGCGAGCCTCGTATCTCACAAGACTCGCATCAGATTAACCCTCGGACAGGCTCACAGACCTAACTCCCTCGCTGCGGTGTACTTACAAAAGCGCGACCAGTCGCCCTACCTCTCCTCGTCCGGTGCGTGATATGCAAATCGTGAGCGGTGAGCCGGGTCGCAGGCACTTTCGTGGAAAGAGAGGGCTCAACATCTATTCGTGATGTGGAATACACAAGTTATTGTTAGATAAGGAGATAGCTTAACACTGGCGCGGACTCACGAATCCCGGTAGTATCCCTGCCCGCATCGAAGTACCTGATGCTCCGGCCTGCTGATTCGAGTCCATCGTCTTCTTATTGACAACCCTTTTATTGCGCGGAGAGTTGTATCTAATGCCCATTCCTGCCGTACCGCCCCAAGGCGAAGCCCAGTTGAACGACAACGCGCGCACCGTGATCAGCAAACGCTATCTGATCAAGGACGCCACTGGCACGCCTGTGGAGCAGCCAGAGGACATGTTCTGGCGCGTCGCGGGTACGGTCGCCGAGGCGGACAGGCGCTACGGGTCTAGCGATAAAGAGGTCTCGGAAACTGCGGGCGATTTCTACCGCCTGATGGTCGAGCGGCGCTTCGAGCCCAACTCGCCGACGCTCATGAATGCAGGCCGGCCGCTCGGACAGCTTTCCGCCTGCTTCGTTCTGCCGGTCGAGGACGCGCTCTCCAATGGCCGCGACGGCATCTACGACACACTGCGTGCGATGGCGTTAATCCACCAGTCTGGTGGCGGTACCGGGTTCGCGTTCTCGAAGCTTCGCGGAAAAGGATCGATGGTTCGCTCGACGACGGGAGTTGCGTCGGGTCCGGTGTCCTTCATGAAGCTGTACGACGCGTCGACCGATGCGGTGAAACAGGGCGGGACGCGTCGCGGCGCGAACATGGGCATTCTGCGCGTCGACCACCCGGACATCATGGATTTCATTACCTGCAAGGAAGATCTGACGCAGATAACGAATTTCAACATCTCCGTCGCCGTCACCGACAAGTTCATGAGCGCGGTCACGGCCGGCACGACCTACGATCTCATCGATCCGAGCAACGGCAAAGTGGCCGGCCAGCTCGACGCGCGGATGGTGTGGGACAAGATGATCGACGGCGCGTGGAGAACAGGGGAGCCGGGCTGCTTCTTCATCGACGAAGCGAATCGCTACAACCCTGTGCCGCACGTCGGGCAATACGAAGCGACAAATCCGTGCGGAGAGCAGCCGCTCCTCCCGTACGACGTCTGCAACCTCGGCTCGATCAACGTCGGGTATTACGTCAGGGACGGCCAGATGGATTGGAACGCGCTCAAGCGCGACGTTCATCTCTCCGTGCACTTCCTCGACAACATCATCGATGTCAACAAGTACCCGCTGCCTGAGATCGATGCGCTGTCGAAGCGAATTCGGCGCATCGGATTCGGGATCATGGGCTTTGCGGATGCCTTGGTGCGCCTTGGCATCGCATACAACAGCATCGAGGGCGTCGAGTTCGGGCGGCAGCTGCAGAAATTCGTCGACGTCGAGTCCAAGCGTGAGAGCGAGCGGCTCGCGAACGAGCGTGGGCCGTTTCCTGAATGGGCGAGATCGATTTGGGGACCCGATGAGACCTGCGCGCGCGACGCGAGAGGGAACCGCATCCGCCCGATGCAGATGCTGCGTAACTGCAACGTCAACACGATCGCACCCACAGGCACCATCTCGATCATCGCCGGTTGCTCGTCGGGCATCGAGCCGCTGTTCGCGGTTGCGTTCATGCGGAACCAGGCCGGCGTGCTGATGCCGGATGTGAACGAAGATTTCGTCTCGATTGCGAAGAAGGAGGGTTGGTATTCCGAAGACCTGATGGAGAAGATCGCCAGGGAAGGACATATCCACTTCGACGAAGTTCCGAAGCAGTGGCAGCGGGTGTTCGTCACCGCGCACGACATCACTCCTGAGTGGCACGTCCGCATGCAGGCGGCCTTCCAGGAGAATTGCGATTCGGCGATTTCCAAGACCACCAACTTTCCGCATGTCGCGACGCCGGAAGACGTGCGGGCGATCTACGAGCTGGCGTACGCTCTCAAGTGCAAGGGTGTGACGGTGTACCGCGACGGTTCGCGCGACAATCAGGTGCTATCGACCGGCGCGACCGAGCAGGCGAAGGCAGAGCGCGAGGGCAAGGTCGACGCGCGCGCCGAGCGTGGAGAGTTGCACGGCACGATTGCCGAGCTCGAGGCGGAGGTGGCGCGGCTGAAGCAAGCGCTATTCGATGCGGAAGCAGAAAATCTTCAGCGCCGTGCGAAACGCGCGCGCCCCGATACTCTCCGTGGTATCACAACGCGCATCGAGACTCCGCTGGGCACGATGTTCCTCAATATCACCGAGGACGACCGCGGTCAGCCGTTCGAGGTATTCATCAACCTCGGCAAGGCTGGCGGCGCGGCGATGGCCGACGCCGAGGCAATCGGTAGGTTGATCTCGCTCGCGTTGAGATCAGGGATTCCGATCCGCGAAGTGCACCGCCAACTCCGCGGCATCGCGTCGGACAAGGCGATCGGGCTCGGTCCGAACAAGGTGCTTTCGGTTCCGGATGCGATCGGTATCGCGCTCGAGAAATGGATGCGCGACAAGATGGGCGTGCAGCAGGATCTGCTCGGTGGCACGGCGTCGACGCCATCGCCCGCCGAAGTGGTTCAGCCCAAGCCGTCCCCCGTTGCGGGC
>JBJMOA010000187.1:0-6194 GCA_045803975.1 Gemmatimonadaceae bacterium | reverse complement strand
TTTCGCAGTGAGGGCGCTCTCGAGAAACGCGATGAACTCCGCCGGGTCGCGGGTCAGCCCGCTAAGCGTCGCCCGCGTTTTCCCGTCGCTGTCGACGACGGCGTAAAGGGGAAGAGCCACGGTTCCGAAAGCTCGCTCCTGAAACTGCTGCTGTCGCTCGTACAGTTCCCCTTCACCGTCCGTGTAGAGACGTGCAAGCACGAACTGACCGAGCGTTGCGCTGACATCGGGACGATTGAAGATGTTCGCTTCCATCCATCGGCAGTTTGTGCAGGTGTAGCCGGTAAAATCGACGAAGACGAGCTTGCCCGACGTCCGGGCGACGCTTAGGGCGCCGGTGTAATCGTTCAGAATCCAATTCGAGACTGGGTCGCCATTAGCTGCGAGCGCTGCGACCGGAACGCCAGGCGGAAGAAATGCTTCTACGGCGCGAAGTGTCTTGCCGTTCAAGCCCGACGCTAGCCAACCAGCAATGGCGAGCGCAATCGCAATCGGGATGGTTCCGGCCACGATTGGAGCGGGTCTCCTCGTAGCATGATTGGCCGCGAGATAAGCGGCGGCCGCGATTGCCAGAACCATCCATGCGAAGAGCACGACGGAGCGGCCAAATACGCCCCAGCCAAGCACGAGGTCGACGTTCGAGATGAATTTTACTGCCGCGCCGACCTCGAGGATCCCAATCAACACCCGTAGCGTCGCCATCCATTCTCCCGCTCGTGGCAGTCCGGCAATGACCCGAGGTGCGACGGCGAGAAGGATGAATGGTAGAGCAAACGCCGTAGAGTAAACGATCATTCCGACAACGGGCATTGCCCATGATCCGCGGGCCGCGAGCACGAGCAGCGTACCTACGAACGGCGCCGTGCACGTCACCGACGTGAGCGTGAACGTCGCGCCCATGAGCAACGCGCCAAGTGAGCTACCAGGCTCCGCCTGGCCGGCTGAGCGGTCGGCGGCATTGACCAGGCGCCACGGCAGACGCACCTCGAGCCACCCAAACAGATTCGCCGCAAACAACAGGAAGAGTGCGGCGAGCGTCGCGTTGACGAGCGGATTGGCGGCGAAGCGATTCAGACCCGCGGCGCCAAAAATGGCGGCAAGCGCCAAACCCAGAATTGTGAATGTCCCGATTATCCCCAATCCGAAAAGCAAGGCCCTGCGGACGCTCGCCATGCGGTCCTGGTCGGATGTCGAGAAGTACGCGACGGTGACCGGAACCATCGGGAAGACACACGGCGTCAGCAGAGACAACAAACCGGTGCTCGCGGCGAGCCACAGAAAACCAGCGCTCACTTTTGCCTCGCGATCCGAATGGCGACGTCGACCTTGTCAGTGCGCGGCGGCAGACAGAGCTTGTCACTGCATACCTGATAGCGGGCACCAATCTGAAACCTGCGTAGACCAGTCGGCGAATTGCCTGGCACTGCGACAGGAACGGTGAAGCGCGCGCGCCCCGAATACAGCTCGGTTTCGATTCCAAAGTTCTTGTCGAAGACGCGCTCGGGCTTTGGGCCCGTGATCACGCCGCGCAGCAGCACGTCTGCAGCGCCGAGCAACCCGAAGCGTAACGGAATCGGGCCGCCCGATTTCTGACTGAGCGAATAGATGTGCCAACCCTTCGCGATGTCGGCTTGCAGCGTTATCGGCACAGCTCGCCCGGCAATGACGTTGCGCGGCGTATTGCCGCCGACGACAGTCCAGGTCACCGGTCGCAGCGAGAGAACGTGACTCGGAGCAACGGAGCCGGCGAGCAGAGAAAGCGGGAGAACATATGCGTACTTTGTCATTCTCATCAAATATACAGGCGGCGCGATCCGTGCTGTTGAATACCCACCGACAACAGCGGTGTTCGCCGCGATGGCCCATCGCCATTGAAGGAGGCCTGAGCACTGGATGATTGAACACCCACCGTTTTTCTTCGACAACTGGTACAGCATTGGACGCGCGGTAACACTGTCGGTCGTCGGTTTCGCCGCGCTCATCGTCCTGCTTCGGGTCTCGGGAAAACGGACACTCTCCAAGATGAACGTCTTCGACTTCGTGTTCGTCGTCGCCGTGGGCTCTGTGTTCGCTGCTTCGATTGTCTCGAAAGACGTCACGTTGCTCGAGGGACTCGCGGCGCTTACCACGCTGATCGTGATTCAACTCGCGCTCGCCGGGATAGCGGTACGCTGGCCTGCAGCCGAGCGAATAATCAACGGCGAGCCTACGCTGCTCCTATCTCACGGGAGATTCATTCCGCGAGCTTTGAAGAAGGAGCGCATCACCGAGGAAGAGGTAAGGGCAGCAATCCGCGCTGAGGGAGTGACACGCGTTGAGGACGTGGCTGCTGTCGTTATTGAAAATGATGGGTCGCTAACGGTGGCCTGGGAATCCAAAAGGCCCGGCGAAACAAGCTTGGTTGACGCTGAAGTCCCCAAGGGAGCCCCCAGCAGACAAAAGTCGCGCCGGGCGGCTCGCTAGGCGCTGTCGCCTGGTTTATGTTTTGCGTTCGTTAGACCTCACTCCGCGGGGGATTTCGGGTGCAATACCAGGCAGCAAGAAACTCGGGCTATCGCACGTTCCTGGACGCCCGCGGACGCACCTGGGAAGTCTGGATGGTGCATCCGTCTTCGATCGAACGACGCAAAATGGAGCGGCGTTCCCCCGTAGAAAACGCGGTTTTCCTCATCGAGCAACGCGTCCTCGGAGATCGGCGCGCGCACCCCGGCGTTCGGGGCGCGGTGGCATCGGAATACAGCTCGGGCTGGCTTTGCTTCGCCAGTAACGGCGAAAAGCGTCGTCTCGCGCCCGTCCCCGTCAACTGGATGAGCGCTAACGACAGCCAGGTCGCAGAGTGGTGTCGGATCGCGAAGCGAGTGCTCAAATGCGGGCCGGTCTGGGACCCCGGCGACGAGGAAGAGATCCCGCGCCCGAAGCCGAAAAGATCGCCTCCGGACCCTCAGTCCCACCGCGAAAAAAGATAGGGTGTTGCACGGGCGCAACGGTCGCGCGCGGTGTTGCGTCCATAACACAACGCCGGTGCGAGCGGGAACCTCGCAATTCGCGGCCTACATATGGTCCCCGACTTGCCCCCGCCTGGCCGTATGGCCGATTCCACGACAGGCATTGAGCGCATTCCGGAATTGTCTGGGTATTCCCCGGTCGTATCCGACGGCCGGTCCTACGTAGACTACGCCTCCCGCACCGGATCCTCCTCGCCTGAAGCCGGGGGCGCGGAGGGAAAGCTCGCTGCACTGATCAAGCTCGGCACACAGAAGCAGGAAGCCGCCGACTATGCCGGAGCCGACGAGATCTTCCGGCAGGCTTTGGCGTTGGGTGATCGGACCTTCACGACCCAGCACCCGAACATGGTGATCCTGCTCAATGATCTAACCCGGCTCTATCTAAAACAATCGGCGCACGCCTCTGCGGAGCCGTTGCTGCTGCGCTTATTGGAATTGAAGCGCAGCAAGGGTGACGACCATCCCGAAGTCGCCACCGTGCTCGCAAGCCTCGCCACTGTGCGCCAGGCGTTGGGCAGTCACGAGTCCGCTGAGCAGCTATGGCGGCGAGTGCTGGACATCCGCGAGCGTACCCTTGCCCCCAACCATTTTGCAACGGCGACAGCGCTCGAGCACCTCGGCGACGCGTGCGCGGCGCGTGGGAAATTCCGCGATGCCCTCTCGGCATTCGAGCGCGCGCTCAGGATTCGCGAGCGGACGCTGGGCGGCGAGCATCCGAGTCTTCGCGTAGCACGCGAGCGCATTGCCGACCTCGAGCTGCAAAGTGCGGAAGAAGTCTTCACGCCGCCGGACATCGAACCAGCGCGGCCAGAGCGGTTTCGTCTGACGACCGGCGATCGCCCGACCATCAGCGAGGCGGTCAGCGTCAAAGCCACAGCCTCGATTGCCGTCGAAGAGGCTCCTCCGCCACCGCGAATGACCACGCTCATCGTCCCGCGGCCGATCGCCCCCAGCCCGGACGTAAGCGAACGTATCGACGATGACGATTTGAGCATGAGCAGCCCGTTGCAAACCGCAACGATCGATTATCGCAATGCGCTCGAAAGCATTCGTGACGAGCTCGAACAGCCCGAAGAGACCCAGACTTTTGCGGAGCGCCGGGCCGCGCTTGTCGCGTCGGCGACAGCGATACTCGGTAAGCGGCAAGTGATGGCTGGAATTGCCGCTACGGTGATCGCCGTGCTCTTGATTGGCGCCATTGCCGACTCAAGCCTTGGCGGTGGAACAGACCAGGCAACCGATGTCGCCGCCGCGACACTACCAGCAACACCAACACCCGTCCCGGCGATATCGGTTACCTCGGCACTGACGGCGAGCGACCTGGCGGCGGCGTCCGCAGGAGCGCGCTCGGTGCCAAAAATTGAACCCACCCGAGTGCGTGCGGGAGAGGATCGAAGCGCAACGAAGAAGCCTGCCGAGAAGAAATCGGATTCCGGTGCGCAGACGAAAGGGATCGCGATACCGAGTGTCTCGAGCGCGGTGATGTCTCGGCTCGATTCGGTTGCGTCGCGAACGTCGAGTGCGGTATCGCGCGCGACCGACGTATTGGCCGCTCAACCTGAATCGAATGGGCTGGGCAGTCCCCGATCGAGCCTCGACGTCAGCGGCCAGAGTAACCAGCCGCAGCGGGCACGGCTGATTGGCGATCTTCCAAGTCCGCGTATTCCCTACCAGCTCACCGATATCGAGGGCGATGTTCGCGTCACCTTCAGCGTGGATACTGAGGGGCGTCCCGTGATGTCTACGTTCGCGGTAGTGACCTCACCCAGCCCTCTGCTTACCGCGGCCGTGCGCCAGGTAATCCCTGAGATGCGCTTCGAGCCCGCGCGCAGTGGCGGCTCCGATCCAAAGGCGATAGTCGACGTGGTGCAGGTCGGCTACCGCTTCGCCAAGCGCGCTCGATAGCAGCTCCCCCAGCCGCGCATAGCGCGGTTGCCTCCTGGTTTTTCGTCAGTCCATTCCGGAGCGGGACATCGGAGCGCATCCGCGACCCCTCGCACATGGATCTCGCGAAAACGACATAGGAGTGTTGGGAATGACAAAGAAATTGGTTTCACTGTTGGCCGTATGCTTGATCGCCTCGCTTTCGGCAGCATCGAGCGTACAAGCTCAAAACCGCCCAACCCGCGACGGCTTTTGGTTCAGCGGCGGCCTCGGGTATGGGTCACTCGGCTGCGACAATTGCGGCGGCTCACGTGAAGGTGGCCTGAGCGGCGGGCTCTCCCTCGGAGGCACGATTACGCCGCGCTTCCTACTCGGCGTCGGAACGTCGGGCTGGACCAAGACGCAGGACGGCGCGACTCTGACGGTTGGCGAGATCGACGCCAGAGTTCGCTTCTACCCGTCGACGACCGGTGGCTTTTTCATCACCGGTGGGCTCGGCGTCGGCAGCGTCAGCGGCAGCTCCTCGGGGTTCAGCGCCACCGAGACCGGCAGTGGCGCAATTCTGGGCATGGGCTACGACATTCGCGTCGCCAGAAACACGAGCATCACACCGTACTGGAACGGATACGCGATGAAGAACTCGAACACCGACGCCAACGTCGGACAGGTCGGAGTTGCAATAACGCTGCACTAAACGGAACTCGCTGACCAAAGCGAAACGGCGTCCAATTGGACGCCGTTTTTTTTTGAGGCGGTCTTGCATTGCTTACATGTTGAACCGGGTCAACGCCATCAATACCACGGTCGCCGCCGTCAGGGCGTAGACCGTGTAGGTGAGGATCCGAATGCGGTTCGCCAGGGCGGACAGCTCGGGATCACCCAGCGTGACATACTCGCGCGCGACGAGAAAGCGATAGACGGAAGTCAAATCTTGCAGGCGATAGAACCAAGGACTGGGAGAACCGAGTCTTCCCCAGGTTTGTCGGTGATGTTCTCGGAGTCTGACGACCAATTTGTAGTCGCCGACGATGAGAAACCCGGTCGCGAGGAGCAGTGCCCAGGTTGTGCCGACTGTAACTACTAGTAATAAGCGATTCACCTGGCCGCGTTAGAACTGAACTGTTAGGTAAGCAAAAGTAGTAATGGGTTCTCGCTCGTACAATGTCAGTTCGTTATCAAGGGACAAAAACGAAAAGGCGCCGCTCTTTCGAACGGCGCCGAATCGCTAGGGACTTTTAGTGGAGGCGCGGGGATTCGAACCCTCTTAGCCGAAGCTCTTGCCAATCCACGAGTTAGAAAAAACAT
>JBJMOA010000186.1:0-34991 GCA_045803975.1 Gemmatimonadaceae bacterium | reverse complement strand
GGCCTGAAGTACCACCAACTCTGGAGGTGCCATGCAGCACGCACGCTTTAGACTGATGGCCAGCCTGGCGGGGGCGACTCTGTGCCTATTCGCCGCCACTGCCTACAGTCAAAATCCCACGACCACCAACGCTCCGACTGCCACACCTGGAACGGCCACGCCCGACGCGCAGGCGACCGGCGATGCGACGACGCAGCCGAACGCCACGACGGCAGCTCCTGCTCCGCAGACGGCCACGCCCTCGGACAATGGAACGACCCTAACCACTACGGCAACGGACGTCACCACGTCGACAGAGACGACCCGCGGCTTCCCAGGTGGCTTCTGGGGAATCGTCGCCGTTGCCGTTCTCGTATTGCTGGTGCTGTTCGCGCTCCTGCGCGGACGCGACCGCACCGTCGTCCGCGATCGTGACACCTACGTCGCGTCGAACACCTCGCGCACCGTGGGCACCGGGACCGCCGTCGGCGATCGGAATCTCAATCCGCGCACCGCATCAGGCACCGACACCACGCCGGGCGGGATGAACGAACCGCCACCGCGGGCCTGACCAGAAGGAATCCTTGACGGCCGGCTGACCAGCGTCGAAGTCTTTCTGGACAGCGACGCTGGCACCGGCTACTCGCCCACGTTGGCCGATTCCGCGCTACAACTGGAATTGAGGCTAGGGATTCTGCAAACGCCTAACGGCTTGCGGCTCGTGCACGCTCGATAACGCGCCACGAGCCTGCGGTAACAGCTGTCACCAGTCCGGAGCTGTCACGCATGAAGCCGATCCGACGCTTCCCGTCGCTACTGCTGAATAACAGTGGCGACACCTCGCGCCATTCGTCGCCCGTCAGTCCGAGTGAGCCGTTGTCGTTAGCCACTACCTCGAATCGCTGCGCGTTTGTTTCCCCGTCCGGGCACGTGCGGCAATAATTGTTCGCGAGGTAGGTTCCGGCGTATGCAAGCAATTCGTTCTTCGGTCGCGCGATTCCTTTCAGCGGCACTCGCTTGTCCGGGAAATATCTGTCGAGAATCGCCTGCTTCACCTTGAAGCGCAGCGCACTTCCCTCGAGGTGATGGACGACGAGAATCCCGAAGTGCTGGTCCGGCAACAAGGTGAGTAGCGAAGCGAATCCGCCGATATCGCCCCCGTGCTCGATGATTCGTTGCCCATTGGCGTCGTTCTCTTGCCAGCCATATCCCCAGCCTGGCATGGCGGGATGCACCGTGGCCTGCTGCCGCGCCATTTCCCGAATCCATTTACGTGAAAGCACCGCTTCCGCATTCTTTTGCAGCGGCGTGTCGAGGTGGAACGCCATGAAGCGCGCCATGTCGTCGACCGTGCTGACGAGCGAAGATGTGGGCGTGGTAGCGTACCACTCGGGCGGAATGGCTTTCAACTTTCCGTCATCGATCTCGTAAGGCGTCGCGATCGAGTCTCCACCCGTGATTGGCGGCGTGATGGAAGTGTGGCGCATGCCGAGGGGAGTGAAGAGATTTCGATCGAGATACGTCTCGTAGCTCAGGCCACTTACGTCCTGTATGAGCACTCCGGCGAGAGCGATTCCGTAGGTTCCGTACCGAGTCATAATTCCTGGCGGCCCGAATCTCACCAGGCGGTCGCGCAGGAATCGATCGAGAGGGACCACTTTGGACCGCGACGGAGCTTGCCGGCCGGGGAGCTCGTCGAGCGCATCCGTATGAGTGAGCAGGTTGGCCACCGTTATCGGCGGAAACTTCGCGGTCGGAACGCGAACGCTTTTCAAGTAGCGGTTCACATCGCTCATCAGGTCGACGCGGCCACGAGCGGCGAGCTGCACGACGGCGGTCGCGGTAAAGACTTTGGTGATCGACGCGAACGGCCAGAGCGTCGTGCGAGGATTCACTGCTCGGCGCGAAGCTACATCGGCGACGCCATAGCCGCGCTCGAGCACAACCTTTCCGTCCTGGAGAACGAGCACGGCGGCTCCGGGAATTTTCTCGGCCGCCATCCCGCTGCGAACGACCGAATCCACGAGCTGGGCGAGACCCGGCAGATCTGACGATCGATCGGCAAGCGCATGCGCGCCGTTTTCGCGGAAAGCACTTACGGCGAGAAGCGGCGCAAAGAGTAAAACATTCCTGAAGTTACGGACTGTCATAGTCGTGACTCACACCTGGCTCGAGGTGCAACGAGATTGCTCGAGGGAGCACGCGAACGAAACGGTTTTGTGTCGAGACGGGCGCATACTGGTTCTAAATGGCCCCACGACAATGTGTAGTCAGCCCTTGGTGGCCGGACCAAGATTGCGCCAATACATTGTTCGCACCCATTTCTGCATGGTGAGTGCAATTCTGAAATATCGCGGCGGGTTATACACTCTGAGCGCGGTGGCGTGTGCCGCCGGCCTCGCATCGATTGGCCACGCGCAGGCTGTAGATGGTGAATGGCGAGCCTACGGCCACGACGTTTTCGGCTCGCGCTATTCGCCGCTCACCGAAATCACTCGCGACAACGTCACGGGTCTGACGGTCGCGTGGACTTACCACACCGGCGAGCCGCTGCCCACCAGCAACAGGAAGCGGTCACTCGAAGTTACGCCGCTCATGATCGGCAACACACTTTTCCTGAGCACGCCACTCGGCAAAATAGTGGCGCTGGATCCAGTGACGGGCACCGTTAAGTGGCAGTACGATGCGAAAGTCTCGGCGGGCGCGGACTTCGGCGACTTCACCAATCGGGGCGTGTCGTACTGGAACGGTCGCATCTACTTCGCGACGACCGATGGAAGATTGATCGCGGTCTACGCCACAAGCGGAATTCCCGTCGAGGATTTCGGCGATCGCGGGACGGTCGATCTCCGTAAGGGGCTGCGAAACTCGCCGTACGAATTCGAAGAATATGAGGTTACGTCACCGCCGGCAGTCGTGAACGATCTGCTGATCGTTGGCTCGGCGGTCGCCGACAACAATCGCACCAATGCTGCCAGCGGGGAGGTGCGCGCGTACCATGCACGGACTGGCAGGCTCGAATGGAGCTGGGATCCGGTGCCCCAAAACGCCGCCGACCCTGCGTACAAGGCGTGGGAGGGAGCGGAGGCGCACCACACAGGAGCGGCCAACGCGTGGTCGTTGATCGCCGCGGATCCCGAGCGTGATCTCGTTTTTGTTCCGACGAGCTCACCGAGTCCGGACTACTATGGCGGTCGTCGGCTGGGGAGGAACGACTACGCGAGCTCGATCGTCGCGCTACGAGCGTCGACAGGCAAAGTCGTTTGGCATTTCCAGACCGTGCACCACGATCTGTGGGATTACGACAACGCGTCGCCTCCGCTGCTCGCGACGGTGAAGGGCCAGCCCGCCGTAATCCAAACGACCAAGACCGGGATGATGTTCGTGCTCAATCGCGAGACGGGCGCGCCGATATTCCCTGTGGAAGAGCGTCGCGTTCCAGCGAGCACTGTTCCGGGCGAGCGCGCGTGGCCGACCCAGCCATTCTCATCTCTTCCTCCGCTGAGCCCCCATCGCTGGGACGGACGGTCGCCCGATACCGCGTGTCAGACACTCACTCGCGGCCTGCGCAATGAAGGGATATTCACCCCGCCCAGTCTGGAGGGAACTATCGTCGTCCCGTCGAACATCGGTGGCGCACATTGGGGCGGCGTCGCGTTCGATCCAGTGAGACAGATCGCCGTCGTGCCGGTCAATCGACTGGCGGCGGCGGTGCAGCTCATACCCGCAGCCGCCGTGAAGCTCGATACGCTGCGTCAGTCTCGGTCGCGAATGGGCTACGACTACACCGTGATGCGTGGTACGCCGTACATAATGCGCCGTCGTATTCTTTACGTCGCGCCGGGGACGGTGTGCACGCCGATGCCGGCCGCGGAGCTTGTGGCGATCGATCTAAAGTCGGGCACCAAGGCCTGGTCGACTCCAATCGCACCGAACCTCGGCGGGGCGATTGTGACCGCGGGCGGCCTCGTTTTCATGGCCGCGACGATCGACCGCCAGCTGCGGGCGTTCGACATCGATACTGGGCGCGAGATGTGGCGGGCGGAGCTACCGGCGTCGGGGAAAGCAACGCCGATGACGTATCGCGGCGCGAACGGACGGCAGTACGTCGTCATCGCTGCCGGTGGTGACGGAGAAACCTGGGGAGCCGGCGACGCGATCGTTGCCTTCGCGCTCCCCCGGTGACCTCCGCTTGCTACTGCGTCACAACCTGATAGTACCTGGCCATCCAATACGGCAGGATATAATCGACGCCCGGAGTCGGTACGGCTCCGTCTTCACCGCCGGCGAGCTGGAACGGGCTACGCTGCCATATGAAGTCCGTCGTGTAGCGATCGTTGACCGGAATTGGCGAGCAGGCGCGCGTCCCGCACGCCGGGTACTTGCCAGTGTTGTCGACGTAGACGTTGCGACGCGGCCGCAGCAGCCACAGACCGAGCATGTTCACTGTCTCGGCGTCACGCGTACTGTTCACGCCCTGCAAACCACGCGCGATCATGTTGAAGTGCGCGTTCTGGTGCGTGCCCGTGCAGTTGCGAAGCTTCTGGAACGCGCTCAGATAATAATTGCGCGCCGTTCCCGCCTCCTCGAGCCGGATCAGGTTGTAGAAATTGATGTGATCCAGATTGAACTTGTAATAACTCCCGTAAGGGTCGAAGCACTCGTAGGTGATCGCGAGTCCGACTGAGCTTGCGTTCGCCGTGCGCGCTGTCTTATAGGAAGCGTCCCACCTTGCCGCATCGACCAGCCGGCCCACCTGCAGGAAGCTCAGTTTCTGTTCCGGTCGGCCCGTGAACGTTGTGCTGACTGTCCCGTCCGGCATCCTGACGTTCCACGCGTTCTTCACCAGAAAATTGAGCATGCGGGTGACATCGCTTCTGATCTCGTCGCGAACCTCGCCGTCCGGCAGCAGGCTGTACGCGATTCCCAATCCGAAAAAGACCCCCGAGTACTGATCGCGCGAAGTATTTCCGAGCCAGCCGTAGGGCTCGCCGTTGTAGGTCACGTCGTGCCGTCCATGGCGAGGAGCTTCCTCGCCGAGAACGTACTCTGCATACGGTGAGCTGAGGGGGATGAGGAATCGGGCGAGCAGGTCCGTGCCGGTGACGTCGATGAGCGCCGTTATTCCCTTGACGGCCTTGGCGACGTTCGCCAGAGCGTCAGCCGAGGACGTCACTTTGTATCGGAATGCTTCCGCGGCGAGATAGTGGCCGGTCCAGATCGCGTTGTCGGCAGCCTGAGTGTAGCCGCGCGAGGAAAGCGTCATGTAATCGGGCGAATTGGGATCACCGGACGCGTATCTCGGGTTCAGCAGGGTGTGGTACGGCCAGTGATTCGCCTGGATGTTTTGCGAGATCGCAACCGCGTCGGCTTCGGTTGGTGTGGGCGCGGTGACGGCGAAAGCCGGCTTGGAAGCCGTCGGAGCGGTGACGTCAGAGGGGACGGTTTCGCTGTAGCACGCGGCGGCAACGGCGATCGCGATGACTGGAAGAACAGAGACGCGCATGGACCGGACGGTGAGAGTAATCCACCATACAGATGTTTTTCGCCTCGGTCAA
This sequence comes from Gemmatimonadaceae bacterium, assembly GCA_045803975.1. Taxonomy (GTDB): domain Bacteria; phylum Gemmatimonadota; class Gemmatimonadetes; order Gemmatimonadales; family Gemmatimonadaceae; genus UBA4720. The sequence continues at coordinate 29,454 of JBJMOA010000186.1, read as the reverse complement.
GATTTTTTTTCAGTCCCAGATGAGTGAACGGTCGGCGCCCATCATCTATTGAGGGGGGACCTGAATCACCGATCCCTGCTTGAAGCGCAGTCGGATCCGCTTCACGTTGGCGAAATCGTCGAGCGGATTTGCGTCGAGCACTAGAAAGCTCGCTTCGTAACCCGGCTCCAATCGTCCGATGCGCCGCGCCGGGAAAATCGCACGCGCCGTCGTCTCGGTCCACGCGCGGAGCAGCTCCGCGTTCGTCAACACGCCGAGTGAGCTGAGGTACAACGCTTCGGGAAGGGATGTCGTGCGGTACGAGTCGCTGCCCACTGCAATAGCTACGTGATGTTTGTTGAGCATCCGCAGGTTCATCGTCGCCAGACTGTCGAAGCGCCGACGCAGGATGCTATCGGGACCGTCGCGCGGGACCGTTGTTATGCCGCCGAGTGTCGTCACCACCCGAACGCCCTTCTTTGCCGCGAGCTCGGCGTCGCTATCCTTGATGAGGTACGGAGTGAAGGTGGGAAGCTGGGTCTTCTCGTTGCCGCGAAAGCCGGGCGTGTGTCCGATCTCATCGACCCCCGCGGCAAGCGAGTTGTGAAAGTCAGCCGCCGTCTCGATGTGCGTCATCACCCGACGGCCACTCGCGTGCGCGCGGCGCACGATCTCCTGGAGGAGGACCGGGTCGAGCCCGCGCCAATTGAAATACGCCGTGTCGTTCCTCCGCCGCTCGTAGTCTTCCGAGTAGAGCAGCATCGCCTTGATGAAATCCGGATTGCTGGCGAGGATGCGCGGCCATTTCGCGTCGAGATCGGCGCGATCGGCAATCGTCCAGACGAACCCTTCCGTGGAATTGCTATCGGTGGGCAACATCACTCCGCGTCCGAGATTGCGCAGATAAAGCCCCATCGGGTGGCCGCCCGGCGCCGTGAGGCAAGCGTTCGAGAAAGTCGCGTCGAGCGCGGTCGGAGTATTCACGAATCCGGACATGCCGCGACGCGCACGCGCGACCCCGCAGGGATTCTGGGCGTAGAAGACTCCGTCGCGCATGTACCTGTCGACGACGGCGCGCGCCGCGGTGGGCGACGAGGCGTCGACATTGTGATTGTGCGCCTCGCCAAAGGGTGGAAGGACGAAGCCGCCGCCGAGCTCGATGACGGAGTCCACGTGTGCGGGAGTAGCGGAGGAAAAGACGCCGTCGACGCTATAAAGCGTTCTGTCGACGAAGCGAGAGCCGTCGAACCAGTGTCCGCCGCGCAGCTCGATCACTCGATGTGCGCCGTTCGACGACGGCTCGATACGCGGTGGTGATGCGCAAGCGAGCGCGGCGGCGACCAGACTGAGCGCGATTCTATTCATCGTTGTGACCGAAAAGGTTTACGTGATGTAAACATTACGTTGCGGCTCTCGATAGTAGTTTCGCCCTGAGAGTGCACGAGACCCCCACATCGTCCACCATATGCCGAGAATATTGGTTCTATGCGTTACGCTGGCGATCGCCGCGCATGCTCAGTCCGCCTTAGGCCAGACTGGGAACACGACTGACGCTGCAGCCGCCGCTGCACCTTCCGCCCCGAAGGGTCCGCCGGCGGTTTGCGTCAACGACCCCGACCGTCACCGGTTCGACTTCTGGATCGGCGAATGGAACGTCACCACGAAGGATGGAAAGCCGGCCGGTACCAGTCTGATAGAATCAGTAAGCGGCGGCTGCGCGATTCTCGAGAACTGGACGAGCGCTGGCGGCGGACATGGCAAAAGCCTCAATGCGTACAATCCCGCGCTCCACCAATGGCAGCAGTACTGGATCGGCCAGGACGGAATTCCGATCGAGTTTCGCTGGAGCCAGTCTGATGGAAAGAGTCTTACTTTTCTCACCAGGGATCCAGCCGATTCTCTCAAGACTCAGAGACTGACGTTCACACCGCTCGACGCCGTAACGGTGAGACAACACGGCGAATCGTCAGCGGACGGTGGGAAATCGTGGAAAACCGCCTACGATCTGTACTATCACCGAAAGACCAAATAGCGCTCACGCCTGGAAGCGCTAACCACTGGCGCACGCTCATCGCCTTTCTGTGGGTCTTCGCTGCCTGCTCAGGAGACCTCAAAGACGCTAATGCAGACCGCGCCGGTAGCGACACGATGATGCGCGCGACATCCAATGCGCAGAATATTGTCGATAGCTGCCAATCATGGATTCAGGACCAGGCGACGTACCTGCGCAACGAACGTCTGGCTGACTCTCTTACCCTCGATCGGTTTCCCGCCGGCCGCGCTGCGCGGCGAGTGCTTGCCTCGCTCGACGCGTCGACGTCGCGATCCGCTCGCGCCTTTCGAACGCGATTACGCGCGGCGCTCGACACCGCTGGAATCAACTTCGCCGGCGCGTATACGATCGTCTCCGTCGGCATGACCGGCTGGGGCGATAATCATTGGATTGTCGATCGGCGAACGGGACGTGCGCAGGAGCTTCCGTACAAAGCCGTGTACCTCGAATTCAGCCCTCGATCGTCGCTCCTGATCGTCAACCCGAGAGACTCGATTCTGAAAGCGCTTCGCGAGCTGCAAGAGCGGCTCAACGCCTGCGCCTTTCTGGGTCCGCAACGGTTGACGGAGCTGCGACCGATCTACTTCGTATGGTCTGATGGAACGCTGAGGCAAATTGCGCCCGCGGACGCGCGCGCAGAAGAGAATCGTTTCTGGCGCGACTACTTTCCTCCAAGCGGAACTGGTAAAGTGCGTTGACCGCGGAGTTTGTTGAGCGCATCGGTCTGCATGAACGGATTCTTAACGTCGTAGCACGGATTCCCCGCGGGCGCATCGCGACTTACGGACAGATAGCCCGCATCGCCGGCCTGCCGCGTCAGGCACGGCTTGTCGGTTACGCGCTCCACGCGCTCCCGACTGGTACTCGAATTCCGTGGCAGCGCGTCGTGAATGCGCAAGGCGCGATCAGCGTCGGTGGCGCGAGCGGTGCGCGTCAACGAAAGCTGCTGGAGGCCGAAGGTGTTCGCTTCGACGCGCGCGGTCGCATTGACCTCGATCGCTTTCAATGGCGGCCACGTTGGTCGCGTCCTAAAATTCGGGATGAAGCTTGAGGAGATCGCGCAGGTCTCAGCGACCGTCGCCGCAACCTCGGGGCGCCTCGAGAAAATCGCCAAGCTCGCGGCGCTCCTCTCGCGTCTCGCGCCCGATGAAATCCAGATCGCCATAGGCTTTCTGATCGGCTGGCCGCGCCAGGGCAAACTCGGCGTCGGGTGGTCAGCGGTCTCCGGGGCACGCGACGTTACACCGGCAACGACGCCAACCCTCGAGCTGCGCGACGTCGATGCAGCGTTTGAGCGACTCTCCACCGTAAAACGCGGCAAGAATTCCAACACCGAGCGGAGCCGCCTGCTCGGCGAATTATTCTCACGCGCAACTGTCGACGAGCAACGCTTCCTCGGCAATCTGATCGTCGGCGAAGTGCGGCAGGGTGCACTCGAGGGCGTGCTGCTCGAGGCGATCGCCAAGGCATCGGGACTTCCCGCCGATCGTGTGCGACGCGCCGCCATGATGGCCGGCGATCTCGGCACCGTCGCCCGCGCCGCGCTCGGAGAAGATCGTGAAAACGCGCTCGCTGAATATCAGCTGCAGCTCTTTCGGCCGGTTCAACCAATGCTCGCCGATTCGGCACCGACTGTCGCGGAAGCGTTGAGTGCCGGTGTTCCGGCGGCAGTGGAGTGGAAGCTGGATGGCGCGCGCATCCAGGTGCATCGCCAGGATGACCGCATCGCCGTCTACACGCGAAGCCTCAATGACGTCACGGCCGCGGTGCCCGAAGTCGTCGAAGTCGTGAGCGCGCTTCCCGCGCGCGAGCTGATTCTGGACGGCGAAGTCATCGCGCTCGCACCCGATGGCCGACCGCTTTCGTTCCAGGACACGATGCGTCGCTTCGGACGCCGTATAAATGTTCTAAAGTTGCGCGACGAGCTGCCATTGACGGCATTCTTCTTCGACATTCTGCTTCACGACGGGGAGACCGTTGTCGACGAGCCACTCTCGCGCCGGCTCGAGCGACTCGATGCTCTAACGCCGGGACCACTGCGGGTGCCGCGGATCTTCACGAGTGACGCGGACGAGGCAGCGGAATTCCAGAAGGACGCGCTGGCGCACGGACACGAGGGCGTGATGGTGAAATTGCTCGCCGCACCTTACGCCGCGGGGCGCCGCGGCTCGGCGTGGATAAAGGTCAAGGAAGCGCGCACACTCGATCTCGTGGTGCTCGCCGTCGAATGGGGATCAGGAAGGCGCCAGGGTTGGCTCAGCAACATACACCTCGGCGCGCGCGATTCCGTTAATGGCGGCTTCGTCATGCTCGGCAAGACCTTCAAGGGAATGACCGACGAGATGCTCGCGTGGCAGACGAAGGAATTTCTGGCGCGCGAAGTTCGCCGCGATGGACACATCGTTCATGTGCGGCCGGAGCTCGTCGTCGAGATCGCATTCAACGAAGTCCAGCGCAGCACTCAATATCCCGGCGGCGTCGCGCTGCGTTTTGCGCGCGTGAAAGGTTATCGGCCGGATAAGAACGCCGCCGAGGCCGACACAATCGAGGCGGTGCGAGCGTTCCTGCCCGACGCAGCTCCGACCAGCTCAGGCGCCTAGGGCACGCACAGCCTCAGGGAATCCCTCCCGCACGCTGCGCAGGCGGGGCGTCCACGCAGTCGCTCGCTTGAAAGCAGCGTTGCTCATTCGTTGCGAGCGCGATCCCAGTTCCATGAGGGATCCGCCGAGTCGCGTGAGCCAGGTAGGGAGCAGGCGCGGCGGTTTTGCGCCGATTGTCGCCGCCAAAGTGTTGGCGAGCTCTCGTCGCGTGACTGGCTCGTCGTCGCAGATGTTGTAGACACCCGCGGGTACCGTGAGCGCCGCGACCACGGCTGCTGCCGCATCCTCGTGTGAGATCGATGACCAATACGCGCCCGCTCGGCCAGGCACCGGCGACCAACCACGTCGCACTACGCCGAGCAGGTCGCGCATGATGGCATCCGCACCGTAAAACGCGGCGAATCTCAGCACGACCCCCGCGCCGCCCGATTCTGTGAACCGCTTCGCCGATCGCTCGGCGTCGAGCACACTCATATTGTAGGCGACGGGTCGCACGGGCCAACTCTCATCGATCCAGCGATCCCCGCCGTCTTCGTAAATCGGCGCGAACGATTCCTGGATAAAGCGATTCACCCCCGACGCGATTGCGGCGTTGACGAGCGTCGCCGAGCCCTCGCGTCGAATTCGATCGTTCTCGCGCCATTCGCGGCGGAACAGGGTGCGAAAGGTCGATGGCGGAATATGGGTGGCGAGGTTGATCACGGTATCATGGCCGCGCAACGCCGCGCGAGCGGACTCAGCGTCGAACATGTCGAGTGCGACGGCGCGCGCGCCTTTTGATTCCAGCTGTGCGCGCTTCTCCGCGCTGCGGCCAACCGCGGTGACGCGAAAGCCGCGTCGAACCAACTCCGGTACAGCGCGCTGGCCTATTACACCCGTTGCACCGGTGACGAAAATGTTGCCTGGAGTTCCGCCCATCGATTGGTTAATGGCTCGCTGTCGTGTAATCGCTACCGCTCCACGAAACTCTTGAGCCGGTCGAGCTTTTCGTCCCACTGCCGGGAGATTGTGTCGAGATAGCGCCGGGCTTCATCGAGACGTCGCTGATTCAATTCCCAGACCGTCTCGCGTCCCTGCCGGGTGCTACGCACGAGGCCGACGTCACCCATTACGCGCAGATGTTTGGTTACGGCCTGACGCGAAATGTTGGAGCCAGTGGTGAGCTTTGTGATCGACAGCGGACCGCCGTCGCGCAGGCGGGCGACGATCCGCAGCCGACCTTCATCTCCGAGCGCGGCAAATAGTGGCGCCGAGCCGGCGGGCAATTTCCGGAGCCTGGTCTTAGGCCGCACGAGCGATGTAGGCGGCGATGAGCTCCATCTGCTTGGTCCAGCCCTCGTCGTTCATGCTGAACGCCTGAGCCCGGCGTGCGAGCGGGATTTTGTCGAAGCCTGTTTCGGTGACGGTGAGCTTAACCCCGCCGTCGACCTCCTCCAGTGTAAACGTGACCAGCGTCGTTGGTTCGGCTGAGTAGTCGACGTTGGGATCGACGGCGAAGGGATGCCAGCGGAACGAGAGCATCCGCTTCGGCTCGATCTTGTCGATCGTGATGTCGAAGGGCATCCCCTCGTAGGGTTTCTGCGACTTGGCGACTTCGGGATCGACGCTCGTCGGAACGATGACGCCATGGATGGGCGCGCCCGCAGCAAAAGGCCCGTCGAATTTTACTCCGAACCAGCTCCCGAACTCCTTCGAGTCCGAGATCGCGCGCCAGACGCGGTCCAGCGGGGCTTTGAGCAGAACTTCCTTCCGGATACGGTCTTCACTCATGTGCAACCTCCTGGTTGCACATTAATTCAGGCCTGCCGAAAATGCAACCGTTCGGTTGCGGAAGCCCAGCCCGGCCTACTGGCTGGTGACGCGGGCCCAGTGCGGGGCCGTCGACCAGCGCTCAGCGACAAAAAGATCGGGCGAGAGCGGGACGTCGCCGTGCCAGTCGCTGTACTCCTCGGTCTGGCGTGATACGCCTCCCGACAGCATCGCCACCTTGGTCGCCAGCATCCCGCCGGCGACGGGGACATAGCCCTCGAGATGGATATCATAGAGTGTCGCGTTGGGTGCGACGCCGAGCGGCACGATGACGCGCAGCGCGACCTGTCGCTCGCGATCGATCCAGAACTGCGGCGATGAAACGTCGGTGGAGTCCACCGCGCCAACGACATAGACGGGACGGCCCTGCCACCGATCTTCGCGTACGCGAGTGAGATCAAAATGGTACGGCGACAGTTGACGCAGCGTCGTGTCGAGTGGCTGCGTGTAGACTCCCGCAACGAATGGAAGAAACACATTGCCGTCGGCGATCTTCCGCGTGATCACGCCACCACGCACCACGTACAGGGAATCAGCGGTATACAGCGCTCCGTTTCCCAGCTTGGGGTCTCCGAAGTCGATGCGGAGCCGGTCGGGACTTTGGAGTGCCTCGTACCAGGTCGACACCTGCTGCGTACCATCTGGTCGGGTGATCGTCGTGCGCTGGACGAAGGTCAATGTCTTATACCATTTATTGGCGTACATGCGTTGCATTGCGGCGAGCACATCACGCCCGGAATGGACGGCGGTCGTACTGGTGCTCGGCGGCGCGTAGGAACAGGCGCCGGCCAACGCGCTGATCAATAGGAAGGTTATGAACCTCGGTTTCATGGTAGGCATAATTACTGAGATTGGGTGTGGGGGTTGTCCCAGGCGGGTCTTTAGTCCTTCCAGGAGCGAGCCGGCGGTTTACAAGCGCTTTATCTGTAATAACTGGCGGAAATCTTGCGACACATCGGTCCGGACCTCAATCGTGGGCTGATATGCACTCAGTGTATCGGATCGATATCGCACGCAATGTGGTGACCTTGAACTGGACCGAGTTCCCGTCGATGGCGCGGCTACGCGAGGTCGTCGAGGAGGCGATTACCGATCCCGAGTTCAAGCAGGGGATGAATTTCCTGTGGGATCGGAGGCCGAGCGAGCCCAACTCGGCGACCAAGGAATACATCACCGAGGCGCTCTACTATCTGCAGGTGCTCGCCGAACAGATAGGGCCCCATGCGTGGGCGATTGTGGCGCACAACGAGACCGACTTCGGAAAAGCACGCATGCTCGAGATGATGTCTGACCGGAGCAACGTGACCATTCGCGCATTTCAGAGCAGAGGCGATGCTGAGGAGTGGCTTCGAAATCCTGTGCGGTACGAGCCCATCGTCGTGCATTTTCCGGCGCGCAATCACATCCATATCCACCCCGAGCTCGCCTAACATCCAAACCGTAGGTCGTTATTGCTCAATTTCTAGCATGTGCTAGATTTGCAGCACTTCTCGACCGCGATGGGCGATCGAGCCAACGGTTTTGTGCGTCGGACTGTCGAAGCTTCGTAGGCGTCCTCGCCGAGCATTCGCGAAACCACCCAATCCTGCACCCGTATAGATGTCTGACATGACTCCGATCAGGGCGGCGCGTAATGACGCCGTGCATTTTCGCGTGCGCGTGATGGCCGTGATTGGGCTCTGCATCGCCACAGTTGCGTCACGGGCCTGGGCGCAGGATACGACGGCCGACGTGATTCGTGGGCGGGTGACGGACGACTCATCGCACGCGATCGTTGCCGCGATCATGGTGACGCGCGGCCCCGACCGACTCACCCAGCAAACGACGTCCGACAGCGCCGGCAACTTCCGAGTCCGATTCGAGCAGGGTACTGGCGATTATCTCGTCTACGTGAGCGCCACGGGATTCTCGTCGGCACGCCGCCGAGTGCAGCGGCAGGCGGACGAGCACGACTTCGTCGCGAATTTCGTATTGCCGCGGGCACAGGTTGCGACGCTCGATGCCGTGAAGATCGAGGGGCGAAAACCCGTGCGGGCGAGCAATCCCATCGGACCGACGCAGCTCGAGACGGGCTCCGCGGAGAAATGGCGCGATGGCGTGAACGGTCAGGTACCGCCGACGGTGGCGGGCGACCTGAATGCGATCGCGGGGACGATGTCCAACGTGACGATGACTGGCAGCGGTCCTTCGATTCTCGGTGCGGGCTCGGAATCCAATCTCAATACGTTGAACGGAATGGGACTCGCCGCCGGCGCGATTCCTCGTGCCGCGCGGACGGAGACGCGCGTGACGGGCGCGACCTTCGATCCAACGCGCGGCGGGTTCTCGGGTGCGAACGTCGATGTACGACTCGGACCGGGCGACCGGAATTTTCAGCGGCGGAATGCGTTCCTGACTTTTGATCCGCGCTATCTGCAGTTCACCGACGCAACCGGGCGCTCGCTTGGCGCGACGAGTGGTGGAGCGCGCGGCAGCGTAGGAGCCAACGGAGAGCTCATACGAGGCGCGATGACTTACAACGTCGCGCTCGATCTCGGCCGATCGCTGAGCGAGCCATCGACGCTGCTCAATGCCGACGCCGAAGCGCTGCTCAACGCCGGTGTCGCGCCGGACTCGGTTGCACGACTCATCGCGTTTGCCACGCCCCTTGGCATTCCCCTGGCTGCCGCTGGAGTTCCGACGAATCGGCGCCACGATGCCTTCGCCTGGCTCGGTCGCCTCGACGATACCCGTGACACCCTCGCCACTCGTGCGCTCACGAGCTACGCCGGTGTTACTCGCGACGGCGCGGTGGGATTCGGTCCGCTTGCGGCACCCTCGGCCGCCAGCGAGCGACGCGAACGAACACTCGGCGCGCAACTGACGATCGGCCAGTACGTCGGTCCCGGTCGCAGAACACTCAACGAGACCCGGCTCGCGTTGAGCGGCGTGCGCACGACTACGTCTCCATATCAGTCGCTTCCTGGCGCAACGATACTCGTACGCTCCGACAATCCCGATGCCGGCACCGACGTGACATCGCTGCTCGTCGGCGGGGGATCGTTCCTTCCGACCGCCGAATCACGCTGGACCCTCGAGGGCGGCAATCAAACGGAGTGGAACGCCCACGGCAGGACGCATCGCTTCAAGGGACTGCTCTGGGGTAGAGTAGACGGGCTAAGGCAGGAAGGATTCGCCAACGGACTCGGCACTTTCGCGTTCAATTCGATTGAGGATCTCACGGCTGGGCGCGCGAGCAGCTTCTCGCGCACGCTTGCCGAGCCGCCACGTGACGGAAGGGCGTGGAACGTGGCGACAGCGCTGGCGCACAACTTCGCGCCGTCGAAGTTCTTCAGCTTGCTGTACGGCGCGCGTCTCGAGGCCGATGGATTCGGAGGGGCACCAGCGAGAAATTTGCCGCTCGAGCAGACGCTCGGCGTTCGCACCGGGCTCGCGCCGTCGCGGGTGCATCTCAGTCCGAGGATCGGTTTCACCTTTACCTACAATCGAGACCGGGACAACGGATCCGGAACGATGCAGAATCAAACCGGACGATTTTACCGCAGCATGGCGGGCACTATACGAGGCGGTATCGGCGAGTTCCGTGATTTGTTGCGGCCAGGAATTCTTGCCGATGCGTCGGCGTCGACGGGTTTAACCGGCGGCACGTCGTATCTCAACTGCGTTGGAGCGGCAGTGCCGACGCCCGACTGGAGCCTGTTCGCTGCTGATCCAGGTACGATACCGACCGACTGCGTGGGCGGAAGCGGGGTACTCGCCGAGCGTGCGCCGGCGGCAACGCTGATCGATCCATCGTACGATGTCCCCCGCAGCTGGCGCGCGTCGCTCGATTGGAACACCAGTATGCGAGGGTGGCTGCTGCGTGTTGGCACGCTGGCGTCGTACGATTTGTCACAGCCAGGGTCGCTGGACGCGAACTTCAACGGCGTAAGTCGGTTCACGCTCAGCGGCGAAGAGAATCGGCCCGTCTTTGTCTCCGAGGCATCGATCGATCCCGCGAGTGGCGCGGTCTCGGCCGTCGAGTCAAGGAAGTCGGATCAGTACGGACGAGTGGGTGTGCGGGTGAGCGATCTCAAGGGATACGGCGGACAGCTCAACCTCGCGTTGTCACCCGACGTGTTCAAGTTCCGGGGAAGCGCATCGTTCTACGGATCGATCTCGTACACGCTGCAGGCCACGAAGCGGCAGTACAGGGGATTCGACGGGGCAGCGTTCGGTGACCCGCGACTACTCGAGTGGGCGTCGGGCGCGAACGACGCACGCCACGTGCTGGTTTTTTCTACAGCTTTCTCCACCGCGAAAACAGGAACCATGACGCTCTTCGCGCGCGCACAGTCGGGATTGCCATTCACGCCGCTGGTGCGGGGCGACGTAAACGGTGACGGCCGGACCGGTGACCGGGCGTTCATTCCGAACCCGACAAGTGAAACCGACGCGACGCTCGCCGCACAGCTGCGGACGTTACTGGCTGGCGGGTCCTCGACAGCACGCGGATGTCTGCTCGCCAACCTGGGTCGAGTTGCGCCAAGGAATGGGTGCCGCGGTCCGTGGACGGAGTCAGTGAACATTCAGTGGAGCCCGCCGGTCCCGGATCGCTGGGCCAGGCGAGTGACGCCCAACGTTTACCTGCAGAACGTGATGGCGGGCGTCGATCAGCTCCTGCACGGAAGCTCGCTGCGCGGATGGGGATCGCCGGCAACACCGGATCCGTACCTGCTGATTCCGCGCGGATACGATGCTGCGAGCAAGCGCTTCAACTACGACGTCAATCCGCGTTTTGCCGACACGCGCCCAGGTCGGACGTTGCTCCGGAATCCATTTCGGATCGTGATCGATTTCTCGTTCAATCTTTCGACCGACTTCGATCTGCAGCAGCTTCGCCGCGCGGTCGAGCCGGTAAAAGCGCCGAAGGGAGGCTGGCAGCGGCGATCCGCCGATTCACTCGCCGCGTTCTACCTCTCGAACACGTCGGACTTGTACAAGATGCTGATCGAGCAAACCGACTCGTTGTTCCTGACGAAAGCGCAGGTCGCGGCATTGCACGCTGCTGACTCGGTGTTTTCGGCACGGGTGCGGGAGCTCTACGTCCCGCTCGGCGAATTTCTCGCGCGCGGTCAGGGCGATGCCGGCAAGGCGGAGCTCGACAGCGTGCAGGCGACCCAGAAGAAGTACTGGAAGATTTTCTGGGAGCAGCCGGAAATTGCCGGCGCGATCGTGACGCCGTCGCAGCGTGAGCTGATGCCGATGTTCAAGAACATGCTCTCCACGCCGATGAAAGTGCGCGAGCACAGTCAATGGTCGTTCGGGCATCCCATCACATTCAGCGAGAAGCCAAAGGTCGCCACTCCGGGCAGTCAGTGAGCGATTGGTAGCGAAGCTTTTACCCTATGTAGACAATGTGCGGGAGTGCGCGATTGTAGCGTTCAGAGCGAATCATTCTGAACGTCAATCACTGCACTATGGCTGTCTCGCTGGCACGATTACACACAACTGCAAACGAATCGCATGCGCTTCCCGAGCTTCGACTATTGTGTCAGCTCTACGAGGAAGCACAGCGCGCGCGAATCGCGCACGGAGAACGCCTGCGCGCAATCTTCCAGGGCAGATCGTTCACCGACGTGGTGATCAGCGATGACCCGGATGATCTCCTCAAGGCGATCGCGCGCGGGGAAAGCGCGGGAGCGCCACCGATTCTCGAGCACGCCTATGCGCGCGCAATCGAGGAGGAGCTCGAGGCCGCGGCGGCGCTGCGCGAGTCGATCGAGCGCCACCCGGCGTGGGGATGGCTCGACGGAGTAAAGGGCGTTGGCCATCTGCTTGCCGCTCGTCTGTTATCACGACTCGATATCACGCGTGCGAGAACGCCGTCCGCGTTCTGGGCGTATTGCGGACTGGGGACGATCCCGGGCGTAGCCTACAGGTGTGAGCGCTGCGGTCTGGAGATCGCCTATCCGGTGGGGTATCAACCACAGGAGACGCACCAGACTCGATCGGGCGCGCGCGCATGCCCGGGAACGCTCAAGCAAGTGATCGGCGAGAAAGCCGCGCGTGTCGCTCCGCGTCGCAGCTCTCTCGGTGGGCGCGCCGGCTACGACGCGCAGGCGCGCAGCTGCTGCTATCTCATCGGAGTGTCGATGATGCGGTGCGGCAGCGAGTACAGATCGTTTTACGATGCGGAGCGTGCGAGACTCGCGACCGTGCACGAGGGCTGGACGGCAAAGCGCTGTCATCTCGCCGCGCTCAGAAAGATGGAGAAAGCATTCCTGCGCGATCTGTGGATCGCGTGGCGCAAGGCAGAAAATCTTCCCGTGGTTGCTTCGTATTATCCCCGAATACAGTAAGAGAATCGCCGCGACGTACTAACCGACGCCTATGTCTACGAGTCACCCAATCAACCCGAGCGTTATCGGTTAGTGCGGCCGCGTGCGAGAGCGGGAGGCGGGAAGGGGGAAGGGGGAAGGGGGAAGCGCATTTTGCGGCGCGAAGTTTGGCCTACCGCTGGAACCGGTACCCGGCTTTTCTCACAGTGATGAGATGGCGGGGTTGGGCTGGATCGGGCTCCAGTTTGTTGCGCAGGCGGGCGACGTGTTGGTCTACTGTGCGCGAGGTCACGCCCAAACTGTACCGCCAGACCTGTTGCATCAGGGTCTCGCGGGAAACGATGTCACCGCCCGATTCGATCAGAAAAGCGAGAAAATCGAATTCCATCGGGCTCAGATCGACGACTCTCCCTCCGCGCTGGACCGTTCGCGTCCTGAGATCAACGACGACATCGGAGAAGCGAAGCTGGGTCGTGCGCGCGCTGCCTTCGGCGCCTGCAGATCCAGACTTGCCCGCGGTCGACGTGCGGCGAATGATCGCTTCAACGCGGGCCAGAAACTCCAGGACTCCCACCGGTTTGACGACGTAGTCGTCCGCGCCAATGCGGAACCCCTGAACCTTGTCCACTTCCTGATCGCGCGCCGAGAGAATCAGCACCGCCGCGGCGCCGCCTCGCGCGCGATAGCGCCGCAGGAGCTCGAAGCCACTCAGTCCCGGAAGCATGAGATCCAGCACGACGAGATCGGGCTCGTGCTGATCGAGCCATTTGAGGCCGGCCTCGCCATCGGTAATGCACTCTACCCTATAGCCTTCGACCTCGAGGCTCGTGCGAAGGCCAAGTGCAAGGGTTTCGTTATCCTCGATGATCACGATCGACCGTTCGGGTTGGACATCCTCCGTAGTCGTCGACGATTGCCTCGCTGCCGTCATTCGTGTGCCCCGTTCTGCGCGCCCAGCATCTCGAGGGTGAACCGAGTGCCGCCGCTCGGCGCATCGGTGATCTCCACGTGTGCGCCCATGGCGGTTGCAAGATCGCGCACAATCGCGAGGCCCAGTCCGGCGCCGCCGGTGCTTTCCTGCATGTCGCCGCCGAGGCGGACGAATGGCTTCCAGGCTTTCTCGCGCGCGGCTTCCGGAATGCCGGGACCGGAGTCATCGACCCAGAGCCGGACGACCTTGCCTTCGCTTCTCGCGCCGATCCTTATTGCCTGACCGGTCGGGCCGTACTTCGCGGCGTTGTCGAGCACGTTGATGAGAATCTGGCGCAGCGCTCCGGGATCTCCGCGCGCGACGAGCGGCTCGGGGACGTCGAGATCGATTCGCATCTTGCGAGCCTGGGCGAGTGGCGTGAAGAAATCCGCCGCGGTACGGGCGACCTTGGCGACGTCCACCGGAGCGGACACGAGCGCAGTTTCAGGTTTCGCTGCGGCCAGCACGGAATTGGAGAGCGCGATCAACCGATGTGTCTCGGTTTCGATGATCTCGAGCGAGCGCTCGCGCTCAAAGTCAGTGCGGGTTCGTCCCAATCGAAGCAGCTGGACGAACATGAGTATCTGCTGCAGTGGAGTTCGCAGCTCGTGCGAGACGTTGGCGAGGAATCGCTCGCGTGACTGAACGAGGCGGATCTCGCTGCGCAGCGACGCAAAACCGGTAATCGCGAGGATGATGCTCGCGGCGAGCAGAATCATCGATGCGGGCAGCCGCGACTCGGGAATTCCGCCGGCGACGAGATACCGCGCCACGTACGGGCGGAGCGAAACCCAGTAGAGCGTTCCGCCTACGAATCCCAACGGCGTCATGCCGTAGATGTCGGACGAGCCGCCGCCCTTTGGCGCTTTGTAAATCGTCTTGTGCGCCATGTCGGTAACCGTGAGCGTCAGCAGCGATTCCGCGGGCATTCCCGAAGGCCACGCTCCGGTCATTTGCTCCGGGTCGCCCGACCTGGTTTCCGAGGTGGATCGCGTGCCTTGCTCGGAGTACCCCGGGACCATCGGTGGGAGAACGCGGACCACTTTATACATCTGCATGAAATCCGTCGTATCGCGCACGCCGTAACAGGAGCGATACCCGTACACCGCGAGCAGCTTCCCGGCGGAATCGTACGCCGGTGCATAGGACACTGTCTCGCGCCCGTCGGCGCCATCAACGAACAGGTATCCGAATCGCGCTCCCCTCACCCACGGCCTCGTCGCGAGCGTCGGTATGGAGTCACGTATGATCCCCTGGATCTGTCTCGTGGGCCTGGTGTTCCCGGCGTAGCTCACCGCATGCGACGGGAGAGTCACGCGGAATCGGTAGATTGGCCATTTCTCCATCGGTCCGCAGCGCTCGGTCGTGTCAGGAATCGCCGCGAGCGCCGTCACGGGAGGCAGAGCGGATTCGATCCACGGCTCGCTCGGATGGATTGCGATATACGCCTGGAACAGCGTGCGGTCGCGCGCGAAGAGGTAGGCGCGGGAAGTGTAGATATAGCTCGCAAATTTCGCGTAATCGCGAACGGTACGCTCGGCGGCCACCCGTCGCTCGCGCACGTTGCGCATCGATTCCCGCACAGCGAGCGCGGAAACGACGACGATACCGAGAAGCGCGCCACCGAGCAGCAGCGGTCGGGCTCCGTATGATCGCATAGCACGGAGAAGAGACATCGTATTGGACGGGTGTACCAGCTGATACAATACGACGCGCCGGGAAATTTCGCTTGCCGAGCGATGTATGCGAATTGTAAAAACTCGCATCTTCGCCGGCGTAGACCGCCTGCTGGCGGGTCAACGCCGGACATCGCTATCCACGCTGCGCGACTGTCAAAGCCAGCAAGCGGCGGCCAAACGAATTGTATACAAGCCAGCTACATATCCGTAACAGCTTCGGCACGAGCAAATCTCTTTCACAACCTCGACGCGCACTCCCACATTGCGAGCATCAGTGGCGCGGAACACTACACCGCGCGCGCATCGCTCACACGACCGCGCGCAAAGGAGGGTGTGACATGAAGAGAAAGTTTGGTTTTTTTGCCGGAGGACTGCTCGCGGTCCTGCTTCCCGCATCGGCAGCGGCGCAGACGACGATCTCCGGACGGGTCACCGGCGAAGCCGGAACGCCGGTCCCGAATGCGCAGGTTTTTCTCGAGGGCATGAGCCTCGGTAGTCAGACCGACGAAACGGGTCGGTATAGCTTCACCGTTCCGGCAGCCCGTGCGAGCGGCCAGACAGTTACGCTGAGCGCGCGTGTGATTGGCTACACGTCGCGGAGCACGCCGGTCACGTTGACGACGGGGCAGTTGTCGCGCGACTTCGTGCTATCGCTCAACCCTCTCCACCTCGAGGAAGTCGTGGTCACGGGCGCGGGCACGACGAGCATCCGCGGCAGGCTTGGCAACGTCATCAATACCGTCGACAGCTCGCTCGTCAGACGGTCCGCGGAGCCACAGAACGTAGTGAACGCGCTCGCTGGCAAAGCGCCCAACGTCGAAGTCCGCTCACAGGGCGGCGACCCGGGAGCCGGGAGCTCCGTCAAAATTCGCGGCGCCGCGACGATCCTTGGCACCAATCAGCCGCTGTTCGTTGTCGATGGTACGCCAATCAACAACGACGACATCTCCACGGATCAGACGTTGACGCTGAACCAACCCGGCGGGGGCGGCGCGGTCACGCAGAACCGCGCGGCGGACATTAATCCCAATGACATCGCGTCGATCGACATCCTGAAGGGATCGTCGGCGGCGGCGATTTACGGCGCTCGCGCCGCGAACGGCGTTGTGCTGATCACGACTAAACGCGGTCATACGGGTCCGACTCGCTATTCGATGCAATCGACGTCGACGTTCGACAACGTCATCAAGACCATGCCACTTCAACAGAAGTACGGGCAAGGACTCGACGGAGTGGCTTTCGTCTGCGCGGCGGTTGGATGCGCGGCGGGAGGACTTCAGAACGCGTCGTGGGGGCCGGCTCTCGCTCCCGGTACGCCGACCTATGATCACGGCAAAGAGATCTTCGATCAGGGCAGAACGCTGGACAACAACCTGAGCATGTCGGGTGGTAACGAGCGCACCACGTTCTACCTCTCCGGCGGCCTCACAAGTCAGGACGGCGTCATCGTCGGACCGAACAACAAGTACAATCGCGCAAGCCTGAGGTTGAAGGGAACGCACCAGCTAAGCAGCCAACTGAACGTGGGCGGCAATTTCAGCTATGTGGACGCGCGCGGGCGATACGTGCAGAAGGGCTCGAACACATCGGGACTGCTACTCGGATCGCTTCGCACCCCGCCTGAATTCAACAATCAGGTCTACCTCGACCCTGATAACGGGCTTCATCGCTCCTATCGTTATCCGCGCCCGGCACTCGGCAGTGAGACTCGTACGAGATCGTACGACAATCCATTCTTCACGCTCAACAACCAGGGCAACAAGAGCGAGCTCGGTCGTTTCATCGGAAACGTCAATCTCGACTACAACCCGCTGTCGTGGCTCGCAGTCAAATACACGTTGGGCGGAGATTCTTACAGCGACTGGCGCCTCGAAGGCCTGCCGCAAAGCTCGTCGGGCTTTCCGACGGGGCGCGTCGTCCGCCTCGACATCAACAATCTCGAGATCGATCACAACCTGATCGCGACGGCGACGAAGTCGTGGACGCCCAGTATCGGAACGACCCTTACACTGGGGCAGAACCTCAATTCACGTCGCCAGCGACAGACGACCGTACTTGGCACGACGTTGATCGCGCCAGAACCAATGGCCGTGCAGAACACGGTGAGCTGGCTTCCGTTCGAGACGCGGACGCTGCAACACGTCGAATCGTATTTCGCGCAGGGAACCGCTGATCTCTACGATCAGTTATTCCTGACCCTTGGAATACGCAACGACGGGTTCTCGACGTTCGGCGCATCGAAGCGGCGTCACAATTTCCCGAAGGCGAGCCTGGCGTGGATCTTCACGAACGCACTGGGGAATGGCGATCAAACCGGTCCCCTGAGCTTTGGAAAGGTGCGGCTCGCGTACGGTGAAACGGGCCGCGAACCGACCGTGTACGGTACGGTCAACGCGTTCCAGGAACAGGTTCTCTTCGGCTCTGGCTACGGCGACCTGATCAACACATCCCAGAGCAGTCAGCCCGGCGTCACGACCGATGTCATTCAGGGAAACAGTAATCTGCGGCCCGAGCGCTCGCGTGAGAACGAGTACGGCCTCGACTTCGGATTTCTGGACCAGCGTGTCGACTTGAGCATTACGCATTACAACAAACGCTCGACCGACGTGATCCTCAGGCAGCCGACTAGCGCGGCGGCGACCGGCTATCTCCGGAAATTTGCCAACGCCGCAGTCGTAACGAACAAGGGAGAAGAGTTGGTTTTGAATGTGAGGCCATTCATTGGTCCCGCGTTCTCCTGGGAGCTCAGCGCGAACTACGGGCGGAATCGGAACAACGTGGTCAGTCTCGCTGGCGCGGAGTTCGTGGCGTTCAATAACGAAGGATTCACCGGTGCTATTGGCTCGGCAACGGCAGGCGCAGGTGTGGGTGTCGTCCGCGGACTGGATTTCATTCGTTGCGGACGCGGTCTCCACATCGATTACGACGGCGACGGGACGGTCAACGACATCGACGCTGAGTGCCGTTTGAGCCCGCTCACGCCGGGAACCTTCGCGCAGAACGCATTGTTCCTCACCGACGACGGCCGACCAGTGGCAGATCCGACCGACCGCGTAATCGCGAACCCGAATCCGAAGTACAGTATGGGCTTCGGGACAACCGCAAAGCTTGGCAAGGCGACGTTCGGCGCATTGGCCGATGTTCGAAAGGGCGTTTCCGTGTGGAACGGAACCAGAGGAATTCTTCTCCGTTTCGGAACGCTTGGAGAGACCCTGGTTCGCGAGCGCACCGGCACGTTCGGCAAGGACTGGGCGACGGACGTCTACCCAGACGTCGCTGGTCCGGGTGCGGGCACGGTCGCGTTCGCTAACGCGAACGAGTGGCAGGATTGGTTCCTCAGTGAAGGCGGCGGCTTCGGAACGACGGGCGCCCAGTTCGTCGAAGACGCGAGCTTCGTCAAGCTTCGCGAGCTCAGTCTCAGCTACTCGTTCGATCAGCAGTGGATTCGCGATCGGTTCAACTTCAGTACGATCGATATCAGAATCGCCGGTCGCAATCTCAAGACGTGGACGAAATACAAGGGTCTCGATCCAGAGGCCAACCTCGGCGGAGCCGAGTGGCTGACGCAGGGCACGGACTACTTCAACAACCCGCAGACGCGCTCGTTCGTGCTTTCCTTCAGTCTCAACCGCTGACCTTGGAGATCGAAACCGTGAAAAAATATTTGCGAAGCATCGCGCTGACGGCGCTGGTTACGGCGAGCGCCGCCGGCTGCAAGGACTTTCTGTCGGGCGGGGAGCTTAGCAACGACCCCAATCGCCCACAGGTAGTCACCAACAGAAACATTTTCGTGGGGATTCAGTCGGCAACGTGGGCTGAGTACAACAGCGATCTGTCGCGACTGTCTGGCCTGTTCACCCAACAGCTCCTCGGCGCGCAGTCGCAGTACATCCCGCTCTACCAGTACGCGATCGACGAGAATGCGACCGGCGGATTCCACAGTGCCTTGTACGGGTCTGGTGGACTGGTCGACATTCGAAACCTTCAGCAGCGGTCGAGGGATGCTTCGGATTTCCGGATGCTCGGCGTCGCGCAGGTGATGGAAGGTATGCTGCTGGGGTTGGGCGCGGATTACTTCGGCGACCTGGTCTATAAAGGCGCGTTGCAGGGTGGCAACCCTGCGCTGACCAAGCAGCTCGAGGTTTACGATTCCCTACAAGCCGTACTCGATCAGGGTATAACGAATCTCGCCAGCACGGCCGCAACAAACGCCGGGCCTGGACCTGCCGATCTTGTATATGGTGGCAGCGCGTCACGATGGACCGCGCTCGCGCACAGCCTGAAGGCACGGCTCTACCTCAACACGGCTGAAGCCCGGCCTGGCGCATACGCGCAAGCGCTTACGGAGGCGCGTCTTGGAATCCAAACTGAGGCCGGCGATTACCACTCGGTTTGGTCGGGCCGCGGAGGAGAGACGAACTTCTTTTACCAGTTCGTCAACGAACAAAGAAACGGATACGCGCAGCCGAACGAGTTTCTTTGGAATCTGATGCAGGCGCGAAGCGACCCGCGCCGTTCGGTTTACTTTGCTGGCGCCGTCGACCCCGATGTGGGAACGCAGGTGGACTTCGGCGATGTGGATGACCCGACGTATCCACAGCAAATCTTCAGCGCCGATGAGAACACGTTGATCTGGGCCGAGGCGGCGTATCGCACCGGTAATCAGGTCGAGGCGTTGGCACAGCTCAATCGGTATCGCGCGGCAAACGGGATCGCCAGCGGCGCTGAAGTCGGGCCCGCGCTACTCCGAGAGATTCTCACCGAGAAATACATCGAGCTGTTCATTCACCCACAGGCATGGACCGATTATCGCCGCACGTGCTTCCCGAACGTGACTCCGACGGTCGCCGGATCGAAAGTGCCTGCACGGTTGTTCTACGACGCGTTGGAGCGGCAGACAAATCCGAACATTCCATCGGCGCAGGACCAGCCGACGAGAAATCAGGCGGATCCGGCCAACGCGACGGATGATTTTGGCAACGTCTGTCTTGGGCAGTAACGGTCCCTGAGCAGTCGGAGCAGAATATCTTGTGACGCGAGCCGATCCAGGAAATTTCTGGATCGGCTCGTCGTCCACACATGCGAGACGAAAATGAAAAGAGCAGTAGTCGGCGTGTTTTTATTGTGTGGCTGTTACTCGTACCGTAGTACCGGTGTCGCCGATGCAGCGGTCATGGCGCCGGTGCGCGTCGAGCTAACGGAAGCGGGCGCACAGGAGTTGAGCAGTCAGGTGGGCCCGCGCGGAACTGCGCTCGAAGGTGTCATCGCCGTTAAATCGGAGTCCACGCTCGTCTTCGGAGTTACAGCTCTGACGCGTGCAAATGGCGTAGAAGAGACGTGGCATGGGGAGCGCGTGACAGTTCCCGCGTCGTCGGTAGCGAAGATTCAGCTGCGCAAGTTCTCCGCGCTCAACACCGGCCTGTTCGTCGCCGGACTCGTTGCGGGCGGCTTTCTGGTGAAGACCGTTGCCAGCGGAGGCGACGTTATTCGGACCTCGGGCGGTCCGCCAACAGGCCGGCAATAAAAAACGCGCTCAGTGAGCGCGTTTTTTTTCTTAGTTTGCTTCGCCGAGGTCAGGGCAGTACGAACTGAACGGTGCTCTCGACGGGGAAGTTGTCGCTGCGCAGCACCGCAACCGCGGTGAACGAGCCGTGCTGACCTTTCGTTTCCCAACTCTCCTCGAAGACCGTCGCACCTTTGCTCTTGAGCGTCTCGCTGCGCATCGCCGAGGTGAACATGCGGCCTTCGCTCCATCTCCAGACTTCCTTGCCGGCGAAATCTTTCACGACGAAATCGTGCGTCTGACCGTCGGGGAAGCGCAGCTCGAGCATCTTCGTGGTGTTGTTACGCACGTTGAGCGTGAAACGGAGCTTGTTCGCGTCGTCGTCGGGTCGGGTGATGTCGAATGTAGTGACAATTGGTGCGGTGATCGCAGCGCCGGGATGCTTCGTTGTGGCGATCGGTTTTTCGTTGTTGGAAAAAGGAGCCGCGGCAAACGCGACTGACGCTGCGCACAGCAGCGGGAGAATGAGGCGATTATCCATTTACTTCGGAACTCTGCTTTCGGCGGCTTGGATCGTGGGCGGGTGGGTCGTTCTCACATACTTGAGAACCCCAACATATCGACAGTAGGACGAGCGGTCAACGTCCAAGTCACGCACTAACTTCGCGTCGATCTTCGACTTGCGAGGTGTCTGTTTGTTCGGCCTCTGTTCGGAAAGCGCCGATCTGGTTGCTTGTGAAATTCTTCACAAGCGGTTAATTTCTCTGCGGAATGGAGCGCGAAAAGCGGCACCAGCCGGGCACCAGAAAGGGTCTCTCCGGAGCCGATTTCGCCGGCGTCGGGCTCCAGTTCGCGGTCGCAATCCTCGCATTCCTGTATGCCGGACAATGGCTCGATAAGCGACTGGGGATCAACGGGTTGTTCACGATCCTCGGTGTTTTTGTCGGAGCCGGCGCGGCGTTCTACAACATGTACCGCAAGATCGCCGCGGCGCAGAAAGAGGACGACGAGAGGCGGGAGGCGGGAGGCGGAAGGCGGGAAGAGGGAAGCGGGATGGGGGAGCGCTGAGGGAAAAGCGAGCGCTCGCATTTTTTGCGGGAGTCTCGGGTGCGCTCATCATCATCGGCACCATCGTTCTCCGCACGTTCTACAGAACGGTCGAACAGCACCACGCGATGCTCATTTCGGCTGGACTGGCTTTCGCAGTACAACTCGGCTCCTATGCACTGCTGAGACCGGCGCGGCCGGGACGCGGCGCACCTGGGGAGCTGCTGCTCCGCTGGGGAATGGGAGCGGTTCTAAGGTTCTTCGTGCTCGTGCTGTACGCCCCACTGGCGAGGGTCGTAAACATCTCGCTCGAGGCAGCGCTCGTAAGTCTGGTGACGTTTTTCTTCATGACGATGATGGCCGAACCACTCCTGCTCGAATATGATCGCTGACGCAAAAGACTTCATCACCCCGCATATCACCGACTCGCACACGCTCGATTACCCGTGCTTTCACACCGGGTTCGTGTGCGAATACGAGCTGCCGCGGTGGAATCCGATCCATATCGGCCGCTTCGCCGTCGACATTTCGCCAACACGCCACGTAGTCATGCTGTGGATCGCGGCGCTCCTATGCATCGCGTTCACTACTCTGGCGCTTCGCGCCCATAATCGCCGCACCATTGAAGGGAAAGCGCCGCGGGGGCTTGGCAACGGTCTCGAGGCGCTCGTACTGTGGCTGCGAAATGAAATCGTCCTCCCCAACGTCGGACCGCACGGCAACGCGTTCGTGCCGTATCTGCTCACGATCTTCTTCTTCATCCTGTTCGCGAATCTGCTCGGCCTCGTGCCGTATGGAGCGACCGCGACCGGCAACATTTCGGTAACGGCGACGCTCGCCATCGTCACGTTCATCGTGATCGAGATCGCCGGCATGAAGGCACAGGGAAAAGCCTACCTCAATACCATAGTATTCTGGCCGCACGACATGTCGCTGCCGATGAAGATCTTCATCTCGCCGATCCTGACGCCGATCGAGATCTTCGGAAAGTTCACGAAGCCGATGGCGTTGGCGATTCGTCTCTTCGCCAACATGACGGCGGGCCACGTCGTCCTGCTGGCGCTGATCAGCCTCATCTTCACCTTTGGATCGTGGCTGCTCGTGCCGGTTCCGATACTTCTCGCGCTCGGCATCTCGTTTCTGGAGCTATTTGTCGCATTTCTGCAGGCGTTCGTCTTCACGCTTCTGTCCGCTGTCTTCATCGGGCTGATTCGTGAGGGTGCGCACTGACGCGGAGCGTGCTCAACTTCGCGTAGGTATCCGGCCGAGCGGGCCGGAGAATTCCGTTGGGACGCGAGTCCCGCTGACGGATAGCGATCAAAGATCGCGAGCATGACATATCACGATTGAGAAAGGGGAAACACAATGCATTCGATCTTTGCTCTGCTTCAGGCCACGGGTGGCTTTACGCGTGAGTACACGGGCGCGTGGGGCTTGCTTGGCGCCGGCTTCGGCGCGGGTCTCGCCACCATCGGCGCAGGCATCGGCATCGGTCGGCTCGCCGGCCAGGCAATGGACGGTATGGCTCGCCAGCCGGAGATGGCTGGCCGTATTCAGACGGGCGCCATCATCTTCGCGGCGCTAATCGAAGGTGTCGCGCTCTTCGCTGTCGTTATCGCGTTCCTGATTCAGGGCAAGTTCTAGTTACGAGTTGGTCGGCGCGTCGCGTCCGTTTGGACGCGACAGCGCCCGCTCTTCTGAAAGACAAGTCACACCGCGGACTCCCGCCCAACCAGAGAAGTAGTCACTATGCACTCGATCTTCGCACTCCTCCAGGAAGCCGTACAACGGGGCGCGCCAGAGGAATCAGAGCACGCCGGAAGTCTGCTGTCGCTCAATGGCGGGCTGATGTTCTGGACGCTCGTCACGTTCATCATCGTCCTGTTCATCCTCGGCCGACTCGTCTTTCCCAAGATCACCGCGGCCGTCGAGGCGCGTGAGAAAGCGCTCGAGGAAGCGATCGAAGGCGCGAAACGTGATCGTGAGGAAGCCGCTCGCATTCTGGCCGAGCAGCAACGGCAGATCGAGGCGGCCCGTGGTGAGGCGCAGAAGATCATCGTCGAGGGACGTCAGGTCGGCGAGAAGCTGCGCACACAGATGGTAGAAGAGACGCACCAGCAACAGCAGCAGATGCTCGAGCGCGCGCGGCGCGAGATCGAGAGCGAAAAGGAGCGCGCCATCGCCGATCTCAGGCGCGAGGCAATCGAGCTGGCGATCGCGGGGGCGAGTAAAGTCGTGGAGAGAAATCTCGACGACCAGTCCAACCGCAAGATCGTCGAGAGCTTCCTGTCGTCGATTCCCGTCTCCGGCACGAAGCGCGGATGAACGACGAACGCATTGGCCGCAACTACGCCGAGGCCCTGTTGACCCTGGCCCGAAAGGCGGGGGAGCAGGAAGAATGGGGACAGCTGATCGACGCGATCGCCGTCGCGATGCGTGAGGATCAGACCCTCCGCACTTTTCTCGAGTCGCCGAAGCTTGCCGGGTCGCAAAAAATCGCGATCCTGCAAAAAGCGCTGGGCAAGCGAGTGCCGCCCGTATTCCTGAGATTTCTCGACACCGTGATCGGTAAGCGTCGCCAGATGCTCATTCCGTCGATTGCATCCGAGTATCGGCTACTGATCGACGAGTCGGAGGACCGAGTGCACGCCACAGTGATGGTCGCGCGCGAGACGGCGGAGCCGGAACGGGAAGCGTTGGCGCGGCAGCTCTCGCGGTTGCTTGGAAAGAAGGTCGTCCCCCACATCTCGCTCAATCCCGCGATACTCGGCGGGGTGATCGTGAAGGTCGGGGATACCGTGATGGACGGGTCGATTCGGAAACGGCTCGCGGTTCTCAAGGCTAGAATGCTTTCTACTGTTCCGCGGTAGAGCGAATAACTGCAACAGAATGGGCGATAGCCCTTAGTGTGTCGTAGCCGGTCAGCATAACTGCTGGGTTGGGCGTACTTATTGAAGGGCCGCAGTTTCGGTGCGGCCCTTTCGCATTCAACCGATATACGCTGGCGTTATGTCGCTCAAATCCACGTTGCCGTCGAGATTCATCCCGGCGGCCCTCTTTGGCTTTCTTGTTTGCGTCGCTCCCGCTTCGGGAGCGCAGGTCCTCAAGCCCGGCCTCCAGCCTGGCTTGACGCGCGGTCCGGATAGCGTGCGCAAAATCTCGCTCGCCGAGGCGATCAACATGGCGCAAGCGAATTCGCCGCAGGCCATCCAGGCTGAAGGATCGGAGCGGACGAGCAGGGCTGCCCGCACTTCGGCTGTCGGCGCCATTCTGCCGAGCGCGACACTCAGCGCCGGCCGGGTGATTCAGTTCGGTGGCGGGCAGACGCGAATCAATCAAAACGGAGAGCAGGTTGCGGTCGCGTCCTCGCCGACTAACAGCACGGGCCTATCGCTCAACATGACGTTGTTTGACGGCGGGCAGCGTCTCTACGCGCTGCGAACCGCGAAGTACGACATCGCCGCCGCCGAAGCGAATCGGGTCGCGGTCAAATACAATGTCGCGCTGCAGGTGAAGCAGCAGTACTACGCAGTGCTGGCGGCGATCGAAAGCCGCGACGCCGCGCAGCTGCAAATGGCGCAGGCGAGGGAGCAGTTCAAGACATCCGTCGCGAAGGTGCGAGCAGGCGTTGCAACGCGATCTGACTCGTTGCGCGGCGTGATTCAGGTTGGCAATGCGCAGCTCGCGGTGATAACCGCGCAGAGCAATAAGGAAGCGGCGGACGCTGCTCTGACCCGTCTCGTAGGGTCGCCCGTACCTGTGACCGCGGATCCAGCTTCCGTTCAGGAAAACATGGCCGCACTCCCCGACAGCGCCGAGCTCGCTGCCCTGGCATTGCACGGTCCTGCCGTGCAACAGGCGCAAGCGAACGTCGATGCCGCCGAAGAATCGCGAAAGGCGGCTAAGGCGACCTACCTTCCGTCGCTGAACGCCAGCTATTCCCGGAATGGTAGCGGGACCGATCCGTTCGGCCTTGGCGACAGACCTTACTCGTACAATGGCCGGCTGTCGTTTTCGCTGTCCTACCCGATCTTCAACAATTTCGCGCGCGAAGAGCAGGTTGTGCGCGCGAAAGTCGCGGAGACCAACGCGCAGGTGGCGCTGCGTGACGCGCAATTGGGAGCGCAGGAAAGTCTGACGCAAAACATTGGCGCCTTGCGCGCCGCATCGCAGCGAGTTGCCGTTCAGGTTGCGTCAGTCGCCGCTGCCGAGGAAGACGTCCGCGTCCAGCAGCAGCGGTACAACATCGGTGCATCGACGTTGCTGGATCTGATCACTTCTCAGGCGGCGCTCGCGACGGCGGAGCAGGCGCTGATCCAGGCGCGGTACGATTACCGGATCGCGCGAGCGCAGCTGGAGGCGCTCATCGGACGGGACCTGCGGTGATATCTTCGCCCCGGCAAACGACAAACCCCAATCAAGGCAAAATGAGCCGCTCCCCGTTTTCAGTCACGTCGGTGCGAAAGGTTGCTTCGATCGTGATGCTGGTCGGACTGGGTGTCAGCGCGTGCAGGAAGAAGAACGATACCGCGCTCATCATCGAGACCGCCGCGGTGGAGCGGCGAAGTATCGTCCTCACCGTGCAGGCGAACGGAACCGTGGAACCCGTGAACGTCGTCGAAGTGAAGTCGAAAGCATCGGGTACGATCACCCGGATGCCGGTCGACATAGGCTCCAACGTGAAGGCGGGGGATCTCATGGTGCAGATCGACCCGCGCGACGTGCAGAACCAATACAATCAGGCGGCGGCAGACGTCAGCTCCGCGACCGTTCAGAGGTCAACCGCGCTGAATCAGCGCAATCGTTCGGCGGAGCTGTATCGGCAGAAAATCATCACGGCGCAGGAAATGGATGCCGCCACGCTCGCCTTCGCCAACGCTGACGCGAATCTGATCAAGGCGCGCACCAATCTTTCGATTGCGAGAGTGAGACTCGAGGATGCGACCGTGCGCGCGCCGACGAACGGAACGGTGATCGAGAAGCCGGTCTCCGAGGGGATGGTCATTTCGTCCGCGACGTCGTCGGCGAGCGGCGGGACGACGATCCTCAAGATGGCGGATTTATCCAAGGTGAGAATGCGCGCGTTCGTGAACGAAACGGACATCGGGAACGTCCAGGCCGGTCAGATCGCAACCGTCACGGTTGACGCTTTTCCGAACCGAAGGTTCGCGGGAATCGTGCAGCAGGTCGAGCCAGAAGCAGTCGTGCAATCGAGCGTGACGATGTTTCCGGTACTCGTCACCCTCAACAATTTCGACGGCGCGCTCAAGCCCGGAATGAATGGCCAGGTCGTGATGGACATCGTGCGCAAGGACAACGTGCTCGCTGTGCCAAGCGATGCGATCAGGAACACGCGCGACGCATCGACGGTGGCGACGGTGCTCGGTTTGACACCCGACTCAGTCCGCAAGGTCATCGCGTCCGCCCGGCAAGGGCGCGCCGGCCGCGGCGGTGGCGCTGCTTCGTCCACGGCGTCGTCGACAATTCCTGGCGATACCACCGGCCGCCGTCGATTCGGCGGGCGGTTTGGCGGAGGTGCGGCGTCCGGCACCGCGTCGTCCACCGGAGGATTTGGCCGTCAGGGCGGTGGGTTTGCGCGTCAGGGTGGAGGCGGTGCGGCCGGGGCGGGTGGCGGTTTTGCCGGACAGGCGGGAGGAGCTGGCGGTTTCGGTGGCGGCGGAAGTGGCGGCCCGATGATAGCGTTCGTAAAGAACGGCGATAAATACGCGCCGAGGGTCGTGCGCGTGGGGATCAGCGACTTCGACTACACCGAGATCCTGAGCGGACTTCAGCAGGGCGAGCAGGTCGCGCTGCTCGGGGCCGCGGTACTTCAGGCGCAGCGCGAACAGGTTCAGTCACGAGTGCGGGCAGGAGCAGGCGGTGGGCTGCAACAACAGCAGACTCCAGCCGGCGGTGGCGCTGGCGGGGCCGGCGGAGGCGGAGGCGGAGGGCGCGCCGGCGGCGGTCGTCCGCCTGGCGGTGGCTAAAGGGGAGGTTCGGTCATGCTGCTCGGCGAAACCATTGGCGTAGCGCTCGGCGCGTTGCGGGCGAACAAGCTCCGCTCGTTTCTGACGATGCTGGGTGTCGTCATCGGCGTTGGTGCGGTGATCTCGGTCGTCGCACTCGGGCGCGGTGCGCAGCAATCGGTGAACGCGCGAATCAGCGCGCTCGGGACGACGCTACTCACCGTCCAGCCGGGACAGATCTTTGCGCCAGGTGGGGTCTCGTCGGGAAGTGATCGCGCTCCCATGACCGTCGCTGATGCGAAGGCTCTCGACTCGGCAGGGGCGGCGATCGCGGCCGTCGAGCCCGAGATGCAGAAGCAGCTTCAGGTGCAGTACCTGAGCACGAATACGAACACGACGGTGCTCGGGACGACGCCAAACTATCTGGAAGTCCGGAAGTTCACGATCGCCACGGGGAAGATGTTCTCCGAGGGTGATGACCGCGCCAGCAGACGCGTCGCGGTGCTCGGCGCTGCTGTCCCCGACAATCTCGGAGTGTCGCCGCAAACTCTCGTCGGCCAGAACGTCCGCATCGGAGGATTCCTGTTCGAGGTGGTCGGGGTGCTCGCGAGCAAGGGAACCTCGGGCGGATTCGGCAATCCTGACGACCAGGTCCTGATCCCGATCACCACCGCACAGTTCCGCGTGTTCGGCAGCGACCGATTGCGCCAGATCGGCGTGCTCGCCACCTCGGAGGCCGAAATCCCGCAGGCGATGGCGCAAATTCAGCGGACGCTGCGCCGAGAGCATCGGCTGCGGGTTGGTCAGGCGGACGACTTTCAGATTCGTAACCAGGCGGACTTCCTGAACACGCTCGGTGAGACCACGCAGATCTTCACTTTCCTGTTGTCCGGAATTGCCGCGGTGAGTCTACTCGTCGGTGGTATCGGCATCATGAACATCATGCTCGTCTCAGTGACCGAACGGACGCGCGAGATCGGTGTGCGTAAGGCGCTCGGCGCGACGCCGAAGAACATCCTGCTTCAGTTCCTGATCGAGGCGGTGGTGCTCTGCCTTCTGGGCGGGGTCGGGGGGATAATCTTCGGCTGGCTTGGGGCGGCGGCGCTCGCGAAGTTCGGGAATTTCAATACTTCGGTCGCACCATCCTCGATTCTGCTCGCGTTCTTCTTTTCGGGGTTCGTCGGGGTGCTTTTCGGGGTGTGGCCGGCGAGAAGGGCGGCGGGGTTGGATCCGATTCAGTCGTTGCGGTACGAATAGGGGAAAGCAAAACAATAACAGCAGGGTGTCGGGTGCCAGGTGCTAGGTGATGGGTACCGGCAAAAGCTGCCTCTAACTGGCACCCAGCACCCAGTCCCCGGCACCCGACACCCTGTTTTGTTGTTTCATTTCCCCCAAGGACGCCCTTTCCACCCGCGACACATGTTCCTATTTTGGAACTCCCGCCGGCCGCTCCCGTCCAGCGTCCGGCAATCCAAAATCTCATGGAGGTCGAATGAGACTCCGCTACTTCGCGGTCTCTCTATTGTCC
>JBJMOA010000185.1:0-16228 GCA_045803975.1 Gemmatimonadaceae bacterium | reverse complement strand
GATAACGCCGATCCGCACTGATAGACTTTCGTGGGTTTCCGGCACGACCTACTCGAGTTCGAAGGGCAAAGTGACGCGTCTTCCAGTGCCGGGCTTCATCCCGACGTCCGGATCCTTCGGAAGCCGCTTCGGCAATGCATTCGTTCAACAGGGGCAGCTCATCACCGTATTGCAGGCGGTCAATGGTTGCACGGCCCTGGTCAACAACGCCTGCCCATCAGCGAATCGAGTGCTGACGTTCGTGGGTAATTCCGCTCCCGACTACGAGATGGGATTCACCAACGATTTCAGCTTTGGACCGTTCCGTCTTTCGTCGCTGGTCGATTGGAGAAAGGGCGGACTCGGTGTGAATTTGACCAAGGACTACTTCTGGGGTAGCGGGCTGGCGCCGGATACGGCCGCCGCCCGGATTGGTCTCGACCAGTTCCGTCAGGGCATCGACGTGTGGGTAGAGAATACCGGCTTCGTGAAGCTGCGCGAGCTGACGCTCGGCTACGATCTGCCAACGAACATGGCCTCGCGCCTGTTTGCGGGGCACGCTCAGAACGTTCGCCTCGAGCTTAGCGGGCGGAACCTTGCGACCTGGACCAAGTATACAGGCCTCGATCCCGAAGTCTCAAACTTCGGCAACCAGTCTCTTGGCCGATTCCAGGACGTAACGCCTTATCCGCCGAGCCGCCTGTTCTACTTCACGATAGCGACAACCTTCTAACCGAGCGATCACACAGATGAAGCGATATACAACTATTGTCCTCGCGGCGGGCGTGCTTGTCGCCGCGGGATGCAAGGACAATCCAGTGGCCAACCCGATCGATAATCCGACGGTTGGTGCCCTGAGTGGCGCGCTTACCCGCGTCACACTGCAGCAGTTGGCAACGGGTGTACTTGCTCAAGACCGTAACGCGGCCAACGTTT
Organism: Gemmatimonadaceae bacterium; assembly: GCA_045803975.1. Taxonomy (GTDB): domain Bacteria; phylum Gemmatimonadota; class Gemmatimonadetes; order Gemmatimonadales; family Gemmatimonadaceae; genus UBA4720. Next base: position 15,313 of record JBJMOA010000185.1, on the reverse strand, counting down.
TCGCGTACGCGATAGAGGCGGGGATCTTTGCCAGGGACGTTTACCGAATCGACGCTTCGGAGCCGCGTTTTGTGCAGGAGACGCTGGGCGGCAATCCGGATCCCGGCAGCTTTGCGGGCGGCGGCGCGTGGGCGGCGTATTACACAGCAATCCGCGCGGAGAATAACCTCATAAGTGCGCTGGCAGGCGCGCCTGCTTCGCAGTTTACGACCGCGGAACTCGATGCTACGAGCGGATTCATCCGCACGATGAAGGCGCTCGACTACTGGCGCGTGATGGAGTATCGGGACACCGTTGGAATGGCTATCCAAAGCGACGACCCGACCGCAGTCACGGATATTCGATGCAAGGCCGCTGTGCTCTCGTATATCGCGGCGTTGCTTGATAGCGCCAATGCCGATCTGACCGCTGCCGGCGCCACGACGGAAGTTCCGTTCGCTCTGCCGACGGGATTCACTGACTTTGGCAGGGATTACTCCGTCGTTTCGAACATCATCAAATTCAACCGCGGTCTCAAAGGGAAGGTTGACTTCTACCGCGGGCTGGATCGTAAGAATCCAACACCGGCTCTGTTCCCGACTGCAATAGCGGAGTTGACGGCGGCGCTTGGTGGAGCTGGTCCCGGCGCAGTTCCAGCGGCTGACTTTTCAAAGGGGCCGTATTACAAGTTCGTCCCAGGCGGGTCGGAAAACGTGGCCAACACGATGGCCGACTCGAAGATCGGACTCAACCCGCTCGTGAAGGACAGTGTTCAGGCCGGCGATACCCGGGCGTCGAAGATCGTGGCGCGAACGGACACGCTAACCGGATTCGGGCTCTCAACGAGCATCACGTACGTCGGAGCCGTCGCCAGCACGACCAATCAATCGAGGCCTCTCGGCATTCTACGCGACGAGGAGCTGGTGCTCCTGCGAGCGCAGGCCTATATCGAGGCGGGTCAGCTCGCGAACGCGATTCTCGACATCAATAGCGTCAGGACGAGTTACGGCCTGGCCCCGGTGGCGCCGGCAACGAAGACGGCCGCGATCGATGCCGTTCTTTACGAGAAGCGTTATTCGCTTTTGTTCGAGGGGCCTCAGCGCCTCGATGATCTCAGGGAATACGGTCGACTCAACGCGACGTATATGCGTAAGGAAACAACGACCGATCCGTTCAACGCGGCGCTTCCTATTCCGCGCGCGGAGCTCAATGTTCGTGGTGTCACGACGAACCCTGCTTGCACGCCTTGACGGTGCGCAGAAAGCACTAGCCATGTAAGAGAATCGGCTCGGACTAACCAGCCCGAGCCGATTTTTTTGGTGGGCTTAAATTATGCAACCCGCCAACAAGACAGGTAAAATCGTAGTGGAGGTGTCATGACTTCGCGCTGGCTGCTCGCCCTACCCCTCGCTGTTGCGATCGGTTGCTCACATCCGCGACTGGGGCCCGGTGAGGTCTACAACTCCCAGGTGATCACGGAGGACGAGATCATCGCATCGCGTGGAACCAACGCCTATGATGTAATCCACAAGTTGCGGGCGAATTTCCTTACCAACCGCGGGGAGACGAGCTTCAACAGGGGTCAGTCCAACCCCTATCCAACGGTATACCTGGACGACCAGGAATTCGGACCTATTGCGGCGCTGAGGACTATTCCGGCGGCGCAGATCTCGATGATCCGCCTGTATAGGGTTGCCGAGGCAAACGCGAAGTACGGAACGCACAACTTGAGTGGAGTCATCGCGATTACCACGCGACAATGACGCCGGCCGCCACGCTCGAAGCGCCGCTTAAATAGGTCGGTCCCGACGAAACCCGGAGGCGAATAGCCTCCGGGTTTTTTCTCTTGCGAGGCTCCTGACCGCGCCGTAGTTTCTTCAGCCCTACCGTAACCGCGGTACACGCGTGCGTATAGGCACTACCATCTACATCGCTTTTTTGGAGGCACAATGCCGTTAGGTCGGGTTCTGCGTTGTTTTGCGCTCGCCTTGCTCGTAACTCCGGCACTCGCCGTCGCCCAGGGCGCCGGTATCATTCGCGGGCGCGTCACTGACGCCGCGACGAGCGCGCCTCTGGCGGGCGTCCAGGTACGCGTAGAGGGGACTGCGATCGGAGCGCTCACCGACGCCGAGGGTGCCTTCACGATCACAGGAGCACCCTCTGGCTCTCGGATCCTCACCACTCGGCGACTGGGTTACGGCATTTCCCGCGCGACGATCACGGTGCCGGCCTCGGGTGAAGTGAGCCAGAACTTTGCTCTCGAAAAAGTAGCAACGACCCTTAATGATGTCGTGGTCACCGCTCTGGGCGAGACTGCAGCGCGGCGGGCACTCGGAACCTCGCAGCAAACTGTCACCGGCTCCGCCGTCGCGGAGACGCAAAGAGAGAATTTCGTGAACGCGCTGCAGGGGCGCGTAGCCGGCGTTCAGGTGACGAGCACTTCCGGCGTACCCGGCTCTTCGACGTCGATCACCATCAGGGGAGTCAGCTCGATCAGCAGCAGCAACCAGCCGTTGATGATCATCGACGGCCTCCCGATGGACAACAAGACGCTCAACACCAACGTGCTGGCGGCAGACGCGCCAGGCTCGGTAACGGCTTTCAACAATCGCGGAATCGATTTCACCAACCGGGCCGCGGATGTGAACCCGGAAGACATCGAGACGATGACGGTGCTCAAAGGACCCGAAGCCGCCGCTCTCTACGGCATTGATGCGGCAAACGGCGCAATCGTCATCACGACCAAGCGTGGCAAGTCAGGCAGAGGGTTCGAGTACAACAACAGCTTCCGCTTCGAGGGCACTCGCGCCGAGCCGGAGATTCAGCACGTGTATAGTCCGAGCGGAGTCGGTACCACCACCTTCCTGTACTTCGGCCCGCCGTACCCGGACAACACCACTTTTTACGACAACGTCAAAGGCTTCTTCCGCACCGCGCAAACGCAGAAGCACAACCTTGCCTTCAGCGGCGCCGCGGTGGATAACCGTCTCAACTATCGCCTGTCGACGGGAAGTACGAGACAGCAAGGTGTTATTCCCGGCTCGGATTACCGTCGTGTGACTCTGACCGGCGCATCGCAAGGTCAGGTTACAAAATGGTTGAGTGCGGATCTCTCGATGAACTATTCGTACTCGAACAACGACCAGGTTTTCAAGGGCGACAACGGTCCGCTGCTCGGCCTTCTTGTCTGGCCATCGAGCGACAACGCGTCGGACTGGCTGACGCCGGCCGGTACCAGGCGACGTCTCACGACCTTGGGGCAGGGAGCGGAGGTCGATAATCCCTACTTCAACATCAGCAAGAACAAGATCAACGGAAAGAACAACCGCCTCATTGCCACGCTCGGCGTGACGCTCATGCCGTTTTCGTGGGGCAACGTGAAGACGATCCTCGGCACGGACAACTATACCACTCAGAACCTTATTCTCCGTCACCCGGAGAGCACATACGGATTCAGCAATCAGGGCATTCTGGACATTGCGGACGACATCACCCGCAATCTCAACATGCAGAACCTGCTCAATTTCAACGAGCGCTCCCTTTTCGGCCGGGTTTCAATAAGTGGTTTGCTCGGCAACGCGATCTCTGACGCGAAGTCCACGGTGGACGCGTCACAGGGAACCAGGTTCCTCGATCCGAACTTCGTGTCGATCAACAACACGAACATCAGGACGAGCCGCACATCGATTGCGCAGCGGCGCCTGGTGAGCGGCTTCGGTCAGATGGTTCTCGATTACAACAAGTATCTGTACCTCACTGTCACCGGCAGAAACGACTGGACCTCGACGATCCCGCAGGGCGCAAACTCATTCTTCTACCCCTCGATTTCGTCGAGCTTCGTCTTCTCGGACGCGTTTCCAACGATCGGCCGTCACATGACTGGAAAACTCCGTGCGGCGTACGCCGAGGTCGGCAAGGACGCGAGGCCATACGCGTACCGGCCGTCGCTCGAGTTCAAGACGACGTCTTATGGTGGGTACGGCTACGGGTTCACCGGCCCGAACCTGAACCTCAAGCCGGAATTCGCGCGGTCATACGAGATCGGCACCGAGATGAGCTTCATGCAGGATCGGTTGGGCCTGGACATCACGACTTACCGCAAGCAGACGAAGGACCAGATCGTCAACGACATCCGTGGCAGTTACGGCACCGGCTTCATCCTCTTCAACCTGAACGGCGCGGTTACTCGCAATCAAGGCGTTGAGATCAGCCTCCGGGGAACGCCGCTCGTTCGCGACAACTTTACCTGGAACTTCGCCGCCAACTACGACCGTGCGAGAGGCAAGGTGCTCGCGCTGCCGAACGCTCTGCCCGAATCCTACGTTTCGGATACCTGGCTCATCGGTAACGTTCGTAACGGGGTGTCGCCGGGACTGTCGACGATGTCGCTAACCGGCTGGTACTACCTGAGAGACACTGTGCCGGGAAGGCACCAGATCCTCATCGATCCGACGACGGGACTCCCGCTCAAGGCGAACGTCTTCATCGATCGCGGCTACGACCGGCAGCCGAAGTACACCATCGGGTTGAATAACACGCTCAAATACAAAGCCGCTTCGCTGAATTTCCTCGTCGACTTCCGCAGGGGCGGAGACATCTTCAACGCCACCGAGTGGTATCTCACGACGAGAGGTCTGGCACCCAGCACACTGGACCGCACGACACCACGGATCGTTGAGGGCGTCTTAAGGGACGGCAAGGAGAACACACCCAATCCAACCCCCAACAACATTGTCGTAGTCCCCGCAGTACAAACGGCGTACTACACCTCGATGAGCGAAGAGCTGTTCATCGAAAAGAACATCAACTGGGTCAGGCTCAGAGACATTACCCTGAACCTCGCGGTTCCCCAGAGAATCCTGAGTAACGCAAGCGTTTTCTTCACCGGTACCGACTTGTGGATGAAAACCAACTACACAGGACTCGATCCAATCGTTAACGGAAATACGGCGGCGGTGGGAGGCTCGGGTGGCGTAGGCATCGACTACGGCAACTTCCCGATTCCCCGCGGTTTCAACTTTGGCCTCAAGGTGGGATTCTGAACATGACGAGAAGAGTTTACGCCACAATTCTGGCGGCTGCTGTCTGCGTGACCGCCGGTTGTAGCGATTATCTGGACGTAAATACAAATCCAAATGCTCCCCAGGTAGTAACGGCGAATCTCTATCTGCCGCCGATGCTGCACTGGATGGTGACTGCTCCCCAGTATGACGGGCGCTACGTTGGTGGCTATACGCAGGAGTGGATCTCCACTTCCGCCACCGCCAACGGCATCGGCTTGACGTATCAGCAAGCCTGGGGTCGGATGGGCTACGATCCCGGCAGCGACAACGGCGCGGAACAATGGCGCGACGTCTATTGGTCGCTCGGTCAGAACCTGATCGACATGAACACGAAGGCCGAGGCCGAGCAGCGGTGGGATCTACTCGGTGTCGGGCAGATTCTGAAAGCCTGGGGATGGCAAGTCCTGGCTGACCTGCACGGCGAGATCATCGTCAAGGAAGCGATCGACCAAACGAGATCGACGTTCGACTATGACACTCAGGAGTACGCGTATCAGGAGGTCAAGCGCCTGCTCGACAGCGCAATTGTCCTCTTGCAGCGCACCGATGGCGCCGTCGATGCCAGCTACCTCGCCGTCGGCGACAAAATGTACAATGGCGACCGGACCAAGTGGCTCAAGCTGGCGTACGGATTCCGTGCGCTGCATCTGAACCATTACTCCAACAAGGCGGCGTACGATCCGGCCGCGGTTATCGCCGATGTGGACAGATCGTTTGCGAGCAACGCAGACGACGCGGTGCTCCAGTATCCGGCGCAGCTACCGAACGACGACAGAAATTTTTACGGTGCGACGCGACAGAACATTCAGCTCTATCGGCAGACGCAGTTCATCGTAAACCTGATGAACGGGACAGCGTTTCCGGGAATCGAGGACCCGCGTATGCGGCGGATGCTGTCACCCGCGCCCGACGGGAACTACCGCGGCCTCGATCCGAATCAGGCTGGCTTTGGCATTATCAGTGACCCCAATCTGCGGCCGAACAATTTCTGGGGCTACCCGGGAAGTGTCGGTGCGGGTCTCCCTGCGCGTTATGTCTTCAGCGACAAGACGAAGATGCCGCTCATGACGTACTCGCAGCTCCAGTTCATCAAAGCGGAAGCAGCGCTGCGGAGCGGGAACGAGCCGCTCGCGAGGACGGCTTACATCAATGCCATTTCGTCCCACATCGATTTCGTGAACGCGCGGAACACGGATGATGGCCAGACTCCGACGCAGATCACCGCGGCGGAGAAAGCGACGTTCCTCGCCTCTCCGGAGATCGTGCCTCCGACGTTAACGCTGTCACACATCATGTCCCAGAAGTTCATCGCCCAGTGGGCGTGGGGACACAACGAGCTCTGGATGGACATGCGCCGGTATCACTACACCGACGTCGACCCCGTGAGCGGGCTGCAAGTGTTCCGTGGATGGACGCCCCCGACGACGCTATACGTCGATAACGCCGGGAAACTAGTCCAGCGCATCAGACCGAGATACAACTCTGAGTATGTGTGGAACCAGGCCGGCCTCAGCGTCATCGGCGGGTTGGCGACAGACTACCACACGAAGCCGTTGTGGATCACTCTACCTTAATGACAATGAAGAGATCTATATCAATCGCGGCCCTGCTGGGCGTTGCTTTCCTTTCGGCGTGCGGTGATAGCGCCGTTCAAAAGATCACGACAGCGCTCCCCGGATCGGCGATCAAGTTCTACAACTTTGGGGTCTGCGGGACGACGCAGACGACCACGACGAGCTGCATGCCGAGCGTGAATTTCTACGCCAACGACACGAAAATGACGGCGATCAGCTCGACGTCGGGCAGCGAATCGTCGTTGGGCACCGCGTACACCGCGGTTGGAAACGGCGGATTCTATTCGGGAATTGCGCCGGGCCAGTACGCTATCAGCGCAAGAATGTCCGCCGCTGGTCCCGACAAGGACGTGCCGGTCTCCAACACGCCGGTGACGCTCGAAGACGGCAAGTCTTATTCGTACTATCTGAGCGGCTTCTACAACACGACCGCGAAGACCGTCGATTCCTTTATCGTCGAGGATCCGCTTCCGGCCGTCGATTTCAACACGGCTTACGTGCGATTCGTCAACGCGATCTCCAACTCGAATCCGATGACCTTGTACGTAAAAAACCCCACGTCGGGCGTGGAGACGGCTATCGGCGGCGAGACGGCATATAAGAACGCGACGCCGTTCGTCGCCATTCCCGGCGGACCCTACGATTTGAGCGCGAGATACACCGGGTCGGCGACGAACGTCATCAGCAGAGCGGCGGTCGGGTTTAGCCCTGGAAGGGTCTACACGATCAGCGCGAGGGGCGACATCACGATCACGTCTACGACTGCGATCAACAGACCGTTTCTCGATAACACCACGAACAGGTAAGACACCTTACACCGTGAAAACAAAAAACCCCGGCTTGTCGGGGTTTTTTGTTATCTGCTGGTGCCGAACGACTACGACGCTTTCGGAAAGAGAGATTCGCCCTTCGACACCTTCCATCCTGTCGGATCGAGCTTGGTGACGTCGCTGAATCGCTTTTCTCGAGGCGATCCGGGCGCACCAAGGGACTTCCACAGCTCCGCGGATTTCGTAGGCATGAACGGCCACAGATACACCGCCTGCCGCGCGAGCTGTCTCACGAGGCTGGCCAAGGTGTGCTCGAGCGCTTCGCGGTTCGCTGGATCCTTTGCGAGCTTCCAGGGCGCCTGGCGGTCGACGTATTCGTTTCCGCGCGCGACGGTTTGCCACACGGACTTGAGCGCCTCGTGTAGGAGAAATCCCTTGGGTCCGATAAAAGAGTGGTATGTCTCGAGGTCCGCGGCATCCGCGCTGTCGATCTCGTTTCGCTCACCCTTCGGCACGGTCCCGCCGCAGTACCGCTCGACCATCGAGATCGTTCGGCTCGCGAGATTGCCGAACGCGTTGGCAAGATCGGCGTTGTAACGCTCCTCGAATCTCTCCCACGAAAAATTGCCGTCTCCGTCGAAGGGCACCTCACGCATCAGAAAATATCTTAACGCGTCGGCGCCGTAGCGTCCGATCGCGTCGCGCAGATCGAGGTTGCCTCCCGTCGATTTGCTGACGCGGCTCCCTCCAACGAGCACGAAGCCGTGTGCCCAGATGCGCTTCGGGAGCGCGAGTCCGGCCGCCATCAACATCGCTGGCCAGATCACGGCGTGGAAGCGCGTGATATCCTTGCCGATCAGGTGCAGATCGGCCGGCCACAGTTTCTCATAATCCGGATTTGGGAATCCAGTTGCCGTTAGATAGTTCGGCAACGCCTCGAACCAGACATAAGTCGTCTGGTCCTCGCCGCCGGTTCCTTTGCGCGGGAAGGGCACTCCCCACGAGAAGCGGCTACGGCTCGCCGAGATATCCTCGAGCCCGGAATCGATCAACGCGAGAATCTCATTCCGACGTGATTTCGGCTGCAGGAAATTCTCGTCGGACACGAGCTTCTTCAGCCTGTCCGTGTACGCGCTCAGCCGGAAGAACCAGTTCTTCTCCTTGACCCACTCGAGCACGCGCGTGGGATGCAGGATGCACTTTCCGTCGACGATCTCGTTGTCCTGCTTGAACGACTCGCAGCCGATGCAGTACCAGCCCTCGTACGACTTCTCGTAGAAGTCATCCGGCGACTTGTCGAAGATCTGCTCGATGAGCCGCCTCACTCCCGCTTTGTGCGACGGATCCGTCGTGCGAATGAACTGGTCATATGAGATGTCGAGCCGGCCCCAGATTTCCTCGGTGCTCTCGGCGACTGCATCAACTAGCTCCTGCGGCGACACTTTTCGCTCGGCGGCGGTCTGCGCGACCTTCTGACCATGCTCGTCCATTCCGATCAGGAAGTGGACATCGTCACCCTTCAAGCGGTGATAGCGAGCGATTACATCGGCGCCGATTTTTTCGAACGCGTGACCCTGGTGAGGGTCGGCGGTCGCGTAGTCGATTGCGGTTGTGAGGTAGTACTTGCCCAACTATTGGCCGCCGGCTGAATGCGGATCGTCTCCGCCACGACCGCGACGCCCACCGCGCCGACCCCGGCGACGCTTACCGGCGGCCTCGCCCTCGCGAGCGTGATTCGGCAGGGGATGGCCGTTGCCGTTGCCGTTCGGTGCGGGCTCCGACACGACATTCGCGCGCGGCACGAAGACCGGGTGCTCGGCGGTGTACATCAATTCCGGCGAAATCTCCTCTGGCCGGATCGCCTCGCCTGCTCCTTCGTCCTCATCGCCATTAATGGGCGCGGCAACCGCCGCCCCGGTGAGCTGCTCCGTCTCATCCTTGAACTCGGCGAGCGTCAGCGATCGCATCTCTCCTTCGACGCCGCGCAGAGCAATGCGCTCGCGGAATATGTCAACAGAGATCACTTTTTCTTCGCCCAGCTTCGTCGCTACGATCTTTCCTTCCTTCGGGAAGCGTTTACGACTCTGCACGTAGAACTCGTGCTCGTAACGGAGGCAGCACATCAAGCGTCCACACGCACCAGAGATTTGCGAAGGATTAAGTGAGAGGCGCTGATCTTTCGCGACGCCGAGGTTGACGGGGCGCAGCTCGGGCAGCCACGACGCCGAGCAGTATTGTCGCCCGCAGCGGCCGATGCCATCGAGTCTCTTCGCCTCGTCGCGCACACCAATCTGCTTCAGCTCGATGCGTGTCCTAAAGAGCGACGCGAGGTCGCGGACGAGATTACGAAAATCGACGCGCTTGTCGGCGGTGAAATAGAGCGTGAGCTTTTTGCGATCCCACTGCCATTCGGCGTCGGACAGTTTCATCCCAAGTCCGTTGGCTTTGACGCGCTCCATCGCCTTGCGTCGCGCCTCTTCGTTCAACCTGTCCATGTCGCGGGCGAGATTGCGGTCCTTTTCGGTGGCAAGACGCAGCGCCTTGCGCTCAGGCAGAGAAGTGCCGCAGCCGTGCGAGCAGCCGCCGTTCCGCTTTTGCGCCAGGTCGCCCAGCGCGTGGACGTAGCCGAGATCTTCTCCTCGATCGACATCGACGATCACCGCCGCGCGAAGCGGCGGCGGATCGGGATAATCCCAGAGAAAGAACTCCTTACGGTTGCCCTTGAAGGCGACTTCGACGAGGTGCGCCAAGCTCTACTCCGTCCACGCGCCGAGACGTAGGAACTTCTGCCGGCGTCGCCGAACGAGCTTTTCAGGGCGCATCTTGCGCAACTCCTCCAGGTGGCGATGAACGGTACCCTGGAGAGCCTTTGCGGCCGCTTCGTGATCCGCGTGCGCGCCTCCTTTGGGCTCCGGAACTACCTCGTCGATCACCTTGAGCTCGAGCAGCTCGGGAGCCGTGATGCGCAACGCCGTCGCCGCCTTCTCGCGCATCTCCGGACTCTTCGCATCCTTCCAGAGAATCGCGGCGCAGCCCTCAACGGAGATTACCGAGTAGACGGCATTCTCCATCATCAGCACCCGGTCGGCGACTCCTAGCGCCAGCGCGCCGCCGGATCCACCTTCGCCGATCACAGTCGCGATAATCGGAACGGTGAGCTGACTCATCTCATAAAGATTGCGTGCGATCGCTTCGGATTGGCCGCGCTCTTCAGCGCCCAACCCCGCCCACGCACCCTGGGTATCGATGAAGGTCACCACCGGGACGTGGAATTTTTCGGCGAGCTTCATCAGGCGTAGCGCCTTGCGATAGCCTTCGGGGTGCGGCATTCCAAAATTGCGACGAAGCTGCTCCTTTGTGTCGCGACCGCGCTGGTGGCCAATCACCATGACTGTTTCGTCGTCGAGACGTGCCCAGCCGCCGATGATGGCGGCGTCGTCGCGGAAAGCCCGGTCTCCATGCAGCTCGATGAAATCCGTGAAGGCGAGCTTGATGTAGTCGGCGGTGAATGGCCGCTTCGGATTGCGCGCGACCTGCACCCGCTGGAACGGCGTGAGATTCTTGTAAACCTCTTCACGCAGATCGGAGAGCTTGCGCTCGAGCGGCTCGATTGCTTCCGCGACGCTGAGCTGGCTGTCGCCTGCGGTCTTCTTGATTTCGTCGATCTGCCGCTCCAACTCGGCGATCGGCTTCTCGAACTCGAGCTGTGTCGCTGATGCCACTGGTCAGCTCCCCCGTTGGAGTCGAACGGAAGACTCTCCCAAAATATTACGCAGAGCGTTGAGCGCCGCACCGTCCGCAGCCAGTTTCAGGGACCGCGAGCGCAGCCGCACGGGCGTCCCTGTACCGTCGCTCCAGCAAAATTCCAGCGGTGCGGAGCCCGGATACGTCTCGACGATTGCCCGAACGTCAGACATCACATCGCCAGAGTATGCGCCCTTCGCCAGCTCTATCGCAACCGTCACATTGCCATTAGTCCGCATCTCGGCAAGCTTCGTTGCCGACTCGACGATGAAGGACGGATTGTCCGCGCTCTCGTCGCGGCGCGGATACGAGCCTTTGAGAAGCATTGGCACATCCGTGCGGATCTGGTCGTGCAGTACCGCCCACTTCTCTGGAAAGACGAGCACTTCGGCGGAGCCGGAGAAATCTTCGATTGTAAGCCGTGCGAACTCGGATCCAGACCGTTTGCTCATCTGCCGCTTGATACTCGTAACGACGACGGAAAGAGTCATCGGCTCCGGCCGCCATTGGCCGAGATCGGCGACCGTGTGCGAGGCAAAGATTTCTGCCTCAGTTCTGAAGCGCTCGAGCGGGTGACCGGAGATGTAAAACCCGAGAATCTCCTTCTCCTTCGCGAGCCGCTCGGATTCTGTCCACGGCGGCACGTTCGAAAGGACGTGCGGTGTTTCGGCTTTTTCGCCCGGGTCCGAGCTCGCGCCAAAGAGCGATGCCTGGCCCGTGGCGATGTCCTCCTGCCGCAGCGACGCTTCCCGGATTGCGAGGTCCAGCGCGGCAGCGAGCTGCGCGCGGTGCCCGCCGAGCGAGTCGAGCGCGCCGGCGTGCACGAGCGCTTCCAACACGCGCTTGTTGCAGACGCGTAAATCGATTCGCTCGCACAGATCGAAGAGTGAGCGGAACGGCCCGTCTTTCTCTCTCGCGTTCAGGATCGAATCGATCGCCGTGCGGCCGACGTTCCGAATTCCACCAAGGCCGAAGCGAATCTTCGTATCGCCAACAACTCTGAACTTGTAGCCGGACTCATTGACATCCGGGGGCAAGATCTCGAGTCCCGCCTCAGCTGCGCCCGGAACGTGGAGCTGCCGGGCCTCGTTGATGTACTTGACGACGTTGTCGGTGTCGCCAATCTGCGACGACAGCAGAGCCGCCATGAAATCCGCCGGATAATACGTCTTCAGCCATGCGGTGTGGTACGAGATGATCGAGTAGGCGACCGAGTGCGACTTGTTGAAGCCGTAACGGCCGAATGTCTCGATCTGGCTCGCGATCTCCTCGATGATCTCCCGATCAAAGCCACGCGCGACCGATTTCTCGATGAACTTTCCGAGCTCGACGCGAATGAGCTCCGCGTCCTTCTTGCCGACCGCCTTGCGCAGCACGTCCGCTTCGGCGAGCGAGATGCCGGCAAGCGTCTGGGCGATGCGCATCACCTGCTCCTGATAGGTGATGACGCCGTACGTAGTGCTCAGGATCGGCTCGAGCTCGGGAAGGATATACGTGACGGGCTCCTCGCCGCGCTTGCGCCGCATGTAGACGCGGTGCATTCCGGCGTCTAATGGACCCGGGCGCATAAGCGCGTTCGAAGCGACGAGGTCGTCGAATCGATCGGCACGAATGCTCTTCAGCATGTCGGTTGCGAGCGGAGACTCGAACTGGAACACGCCGACGGTTCTGCCGGCACGCAGCATCCGATACGTGTCCGGATCATCCAGCGGAAGCTTGTCGAGATCAGGCGCCGTTCCCGTACGCTCGCGGATGCCGTGGAGCGTGTCGCTGATCACGGTGAGAGTCGTGAGGCCCAGGAAATCCATCTTGAGCATGCCCACATGCTCGAGGGCATTCATATCGTACTGCGTGACGACGATGGAATCTTCGCTGCTACCCGCGCCCTTCGACGCCTGGGTACACACGGGGACGTACTCGTCGAGTGGACCCGGCGCGATGACGACCCCGGCTGCGTGCACACCGGCGTGACGGGAAAGTCCCTCGAGCTTCATCGCATAATCCAGGAGCTGGCGGTAGCGCTCCTTCCGCTCCTTCACTTCACGCGCGTCTTCCTTTCGCGTGACATAGAACTCGCGGATCTCGGGAATCCGCTCGATCGCTTCCTTGACGGTGAGCGAGAAGTTCGGGTGATTCGGAATCAGCTTGGCGAGGTAGTCGGTCTCGGAAGGAGTGAAGCCCAGCGTTCTGCCCACGTCCTTGATCGCCGCGCGCGATTTCAGCGTTCCGAAAGTGATGATCTGGCCGACTGAATCGCGGCCGTACTTCTGGCGAACGTACTCGATGACTTCGCCGCGGCGCTCGAAGCAAAAGTCGACGTCGATGTCGGGCATCGACACGCGCTCCGGGTTGAGGAAGCGCTCGAACAGCAGATCGAACTTGAGCGGATCGATGTCGGTGATCTTTAGTGAGTACGCGACGATGGAGCCGGCAGCCGACCCGCGGCCGGGGCCGACGGGAATTCCTTTCTCACGCGCGGCCTTGATAAAATCGGCGACGATGAGGAAGTATCCGGCGTACCCCGTCTTGGTGATCACACCGAGCTCGTAATCGAGCCGCTCACGGACATTGGGCGGGAGCTGCTCGCCGTAGCGTTCGCGTGCGCCCTCTTCGGAGAGTCGAATGAGCAGCTCGTTCTCCGTCTCGACTCCCGCGGGGAGTGGAAAGGAGGGGACCTTGTACTGCTTCGAGAACTTGATCGCTGTCTGGTCGGCGATGCGTAGTGTGTTCTCGAGGACATCGGCGCGACCGGGGAAGGCGTCGGCAATCTCGGGAGCGCTCTTGAAGTAGAGGCCTTCGTCGTAGCGCATCCGGTTGTTGTCGGAAAAATCCTTTCCCAGTCCGATGCAGAGCAGGACGTCGTGAGCATCGTGGTCGTCGCGCGTGAGGAAGTGCGCGTCGTTGGTCGCGACAACCGGAAGATTCAACTCCTCAGCGAGCTGAAAGACTCGACGATTCAGCGCCGCCTGATTGTCCGAGTCGTGCGCCTGTACCTCGAGGTAGTAGCGATCGCGGAAAACGTCGGCGTACCATGCCGCAGTCGCACGAGCCTGGTCGTACTGGTCGGAGAGCAGGTGGTGCGCGATCTCGCCCGCCATGCACGCCGAGGAAACCACGATTCCCTCGTTGTATTTGGCGAGGAGCTCGCGGTCCATGCGCGGCTTGGCGTAGAATCCTTCCGTGTACGCGAGGGACGAAAGCTTGACTAGATTCCTGTACCCGATCTCGTTCTGGGCCAGAAGGACCAGATGGTAGTAAGGTTTGCCGCGATCACCGCCGACGCGATCGCGGGCTCGCCTATCGCCGGGTGCGATGTAAGCCTCGATGCCAATGATCGGCTTAAGACCCGCCTTTTTCGCTTTTTCCTGGAACTCCCACGCCGCGTGAAGGTTACCGTGATCGGTTATGGCGAGGGCAGGTTGTTCGAACTCGAGAGCTCTACCGATGAGATCGTCGATCCGGTTTGCGCCGTCGAGAAGGGAGTATTCAGAGTGGCAATGGAGATGAACGAAGGACACATGATAAGAATATGCGACGCGGATTCCTCGCGATAGCGGTTTCTCTTGCTGTTTTGGCTCTAATCTCCACTCCCACAGCCTGTTACCTCAGTCGCGGGGCGTGGGAAGAGGCCAAAATATTGAGTCGGCGCCAACCCATTTCGGAAATAGTCGCGGATCCGAGGACGCCGAAGGAAGTGCGTGAGAAGCTGAGGGTCGTTTTGGCGGCGCGCACGTACGCAAAAGACAGCCTTCGGCTCAAAACTAAGGACAGTTTCACGACATATTCAAGACTTGATCATGACACTTTGGTCCTTGTTGTTTCAGCAGCTTACCGGGACACCCTGAAGCCGTACACGTGGTGGTTTCCCGTTGTCGGCCGAGTACCGTATAAAGGCTACTTCGATTTCGGGGCAGCGAGAAAAGCAGCGAAAGATTTGGCCGCCGATGGATTCGACGTGTACGTGCGACCCTCCGATGCCTTCAGCACTCTCGGTTTCTTCAACGATCCACTGCTCAACACGACGCTCAAAGGCGACACCCTTTCGCTCGCTAACACGGTCATCCACGAGCTGACCCACAACACCTTCTACGCGTCGGGTCAGGCGCCGTTCAACGAATCATTCGCGATGTTCGTCGGCGCGCGTGGGTCGGCGGCGTTCTTCAGATCGCGAGGTCAGCCGGCC
>JBJMOA010000184.1:0-45316 GCA_045803975.1 Gemmatimonadaceae bacterium | reverse complement strand
CGCCCACATTCTCGGCGCCGAGCACACGTGGCTCTCTCGCATCAATGGCGTCGCTCCGACAGTGGCTGTATGGCCGGAGCTGACACTGAATGAATGCGAGGCGCTTGGTCAGCAGAACATCAGCGCGTTCAATGCACTGGTCTCACAGCTGACACCGGAGCTGCTTGGAACTTCGGTTACCTACCGTAACAGCGCCGGCGACCAGTTTACTTCGACGATCGAGGACATTTTGACGCACGTCTCCATTCATGGAGCGTATCATCGCGGGCAGATTGCGGCGTCGATCAGGGCGTCAGGCGATACGCCAAGTCCCACCGACTACATCGCCTTCGTGCGCGGGTCACCAGCGGCAACCCGACCGGTGTAGCTGTCCGTGCTCGCCGCGCACACTCTAAGCAATTCGCGGCGCTTTGGCGCCGCCCGCTTCCCGGGCGACGGTTGGCGTAGCTGAGGCGGGTCGCGCGAGACGGGACAGGCCCAGGTGATCGCGTGCACGATTCAACGCGTCGTCGATGTTTCCAAACAGATTCTCTTCGCCGATTTCGTCGAGCATGTCCGATCGGACGAGCGCGAACATCGGCTGTGAGTGGACGTCGGACAAGAGAAGAAGCGTTCCGTCTTTCCGATAGCGTCGACTGAGCTCGTGCAGCGCGTGCAACCCCGTCGCGTCGATTGCGGGAACATCGCGCATGCGGATGATCAACACCTTTGGCTTCTTTGCGATCTGGCCTAGCGTGTCCTTGAACTGCTCGGCTGCGCCGAAGAAGAACGGGCCATTGATCTCAAACACTTCAACGCCATCAGGGACACTGCGGTCGCGCACCGCGTTAGGATCGTTCTCGTCGTCACTATCTTCGTCCGTTAGCTCGCGCGTGACGAGGCTGATGTTGGTCACCTCGGCCATGCGGCGCATGAACAGAAACGCAGCGAGGACCATCCCGACCTCGATCGCCACAGTCAGGTCGATCAGTACGGTCAGCGCGAACGTGGTGAGAAGTACAACGACATCGCTCTTCGGGGCGGTGAGCTCGCTACGGAAGGTGCGCCACTCACTCATATGGTACGAGACGACTACCAGAATCGCAGCCAGAGTCGAGAGCGGTATCAGTGCGGCCCACTTGCCAAAGAACAAAGTGATCAACAAGAGCGTCAACGCGTGAATCATCCCCGCGACCGGAGTGCGACCGCCGTTCTTGACGTTGGTTGCGGTGCGGGCGATGGCGCCGGTAGCCGGCATGCCGCCGAACAGCGGCGAGACAATGTTTGCGATACCCTGCGCGACCAGCTCCATGTTCGAGCGATGGCGGCCGCCGATCATTCCGTCTGCGACGACCGCCGACAACAGTGACTCGACAGCCGCGAGCAGCGCGATCGTGAATGCCGGCGCGACGAGCGCCATGAGCTGTTCCAGAGACACGTGTGGAACCACGGGATGTGGAAACGCAGCACTAATGGCCCCGAATCTCGTACCGATGGTCTCGACCGGAATCTGAAAGAATCGAACGACGGCCGTCGTTACGATCAGCGCGACGAACGGTCCCGGAATCCGGCGGCTGACCCGCGGCCAGAACGCCATTATCGCCAGCGCCGAGAGCGAGACCGCGAGCGTGCGACCATCGGCCGACCCGAGATTCGAAGCGAACAACTTCCATTTGGCGATGAATTCTGCCGGAACGTTGTCGACGCGCAGGCCAAGGAAATCCTTGACCTGGCTGGAGAAGATGATGACGGCGATTCCGCTGGTGAACCCCACGACCACCGGATGCGGGATGAACTTGATCGCGCCACCGAGACGCGCGACGCCGAGGATCACGAGAATGATGCCGGCCATCAACGTGGCCACGATGAGACCGTCGACGCCAAAGCGCTGGACTATTCCGTAGACGATTACGACGAAGGCGCCAGTTGGGCCGCCGATCTGAACACGGGATCCGCCGAATGCGGAGATGAGGAATCCGGCGATGATCGCGGTGTAGAGTCCACGATCGGGCGTTACGCCGCTGGCGATCGCAAATGCGATCGCGAGAGGAAGGGCGACGACACCGACTATCACCCCAGCGATGGTGTCTGACGCGAGCTGCGAACGACTGTACGACTTGAGCGTCGTAATTGATTTCGGGACGAGCAAGACTTTCGGCCTCTGTACGCGACTGGAACCCTAAAGCGCGCTGGCTGTACGAAGCTATGACGTTGAAACAGCGAGCGTGGCAACGGAAGAGCTTGAAGACACTGTGTGCAGCCACGCGGCGATAATTCTCGCACACTGAGCCGTAGCAGGCATATGAATTGCTTTTTGTTGAGCCATTAGTTCACCCGCGGCCCGCGCACGATCCTCACCGGCCGCACAGGGTGTGGAGGAAGTGCTCGCGTGAAGTCAGATGCAGACAATCCTGAGTCGCGACGGAATGCGCAGCCGCGTCTCGAGCCTACCGGAACTGAGTCGGGGTCGATACTACCGGCGAATGATAAAGGGCAAAACGAGCTGCTCCTTATCTCGGAGCTAGTCGATCAACTCGAAGAGCAGAAACTCCCTTCGCCCCTCATAAAGGCGCCGGATCTAATCGTCACGCCGGACCGTGACGCCCGCTATCGCCCGCCGACTGAGATCACGTCTGAAGTTCTGGACCGTATCGCCCAGCGGGCGGCACTCGCGCAGGCTCTTCCGACGACGCTCGTCGTTGTGGCGCACCCCGACGACGAAGCGATCGGGGCTGGCGGACTGTTAGCCGGGCTCCGTGATGTCGTCGTGGCGCACGTGACTGACGGTGCACCGCGCGACGAGCGTTATGCCCAGTCGCGTGGATTCCTGACACGCGAGGAATACGCCCGGGCGCGCAGACGCGAGGTTGCGAATGCGCTGGCGCACGTTGGAATCACGCCCGACCGTATCCGCGGCCTCGGGTACGTCGACGGTGAAGCGAGCCAGCAGATGATCGAGCTGGTGTTCGATGTCGCCGACCTTATCGAAGAGGTGGGACCCGATATCGTGCTGACGCACCCGTACGAAGGAGGGCATTCGGATCACGATGCGACTGCGTTCGCAGTGCATCTTGCTTGCGGAATCCTGCGACGGGACAAGGCAGCCGCGCCAATCGTCTTGGAGCTCACGTCGTATCACAACTTCAGTGGCACGCGTCGGGTATTCGACTTTCTGCCCTTTATAGGAACCGAGCAGCGCACGATCCGGCTCACCAGCGAGGAGAAAGTCGTCAAGTCGCGCATGTACGAGGAATTCGCGTCGCAAAGGGAAGTCCTGCGGCGCTTCCCAATCAACATCGAGCGCTTCCGGCCTGCCCCCCGGTATTTATTCACCAAAGCACCGCACGATGGCCAGCTCGACTACGAACGCTTTTGCACGATCATCACTGGCGCGGAATGGAGAAAGAACGCCGAGAAGGCCCTCAGCGCGCTCCGCACTCGGCGCCACCGATTTGTCGCCACGTTCAACCGGCGCCGCAAATATCGCGGGCCACGCTGACGCATTTGCCAGCATGACAGCACCCCGATAGTATCCGGGTGTGAATCTTCTTTTTTCCTACCTCCATCGATACCGCGCGCTGATCCTCTTGGCGCTCGTGCTGGCGGCAACCAACCAGGTCTTCTCGCTCCTGGATCCGCTGATCTTCCGGCACGTCATCGACGACTACGCGACGCGCTTCCGCGAATACGAGACGTCGACGTTCATCAAGGGCGCCGGAACCCTGCTGCTGATGGCGATGGGGGTCGCGTTCGTGTCGCGTGTGGCCAAGAACTTCCAGGACTACTACGTCAATGTCATCGTGCAGCGCGTCGGAGCCGAGATGTACTCGGATGGCATCCGGCATTCGCTGGAGCTGCCGTACTCGGTCTTCGAGGATCAGCGCAGCGGTGAGACGCTCGGCAAGCTCCAGAAAGTGCGGTCCGATGTCGAAAAATTCATCTCGCTATCGATCAACCTGATCTTCACGACTCTGGTGGGCGTCGTCTTTGTCATCATCTACGCGTTGACGGTCCACTGGGTCATCGTCCCCGCGTTCCTGGCGACGGTACCACTGCTCGGCACCTTGAGCTGGTTGCTGAGTGGCCGAGTGAAGAGCATCCAGAAGGTGATCGTAGCGGAGACGACGGCGCTTGCTGGGTCGACGACCGAATCGCTCCGTAACATCGAGCTCGTGAAGAGTCTTGGTCTCGCCGATCAGGAAGTCGTGCGGCTCAACGCGACGACCGAAAAAATCCTCAAGCTCGAGCTGAAGAAGGTGAAGTACATCCGAAGCTTGAGCTTCATTCAGGGTACATCTGTCAATCTGCTGCGCACGTGCATTCTCTTCATGATGCTCTACCTGATCTTCACCCAGAAGATCACGGTCGGACAGTTCTTCTCGCTCCTGTTTTACTCGTTCTTCATCTTCGGTCCGATGCAGGAGCTGGGGAACATCATCAACGTGTATCGGGAGACCGAAGTCTCGCTCGCCAACTTCCGAAAGATTCTGGAAACGCCAAAGGATCCGAAACCACAGGCACCGTACCCACTCACGGACATCGAAAAGCTTGGGTTCGAGGGCGTCAGCTTTATGCATCAGAGCGCGAGCACCCCGGCGCTCACCGACATCTCGTTCGAGGTAAAGCGAGGCGAGACGATCGCGTTCGTTGGCCCGTCAGGCGCTGGCAAAACGACACTCGTGAAACTCCTCGTCGGATTGTATCTGCCGAAGGAAGGACGGATTTTGTACAACGGCGTGCCGGGCACGGAAGTAGATCTCGACCGTCTGCGCGAACGCATTGGTCTGGTGACGCAGGACGCGCAGCTTTTCTCGGGGACGATTCGCGAGAACCTCAAATTCGTGAATCCACACGCGACCGACGCCGAGTGTCTTGAAGTGTTGCACAAAGCAGCCGCCAACGCGCTCCTGGCGCGGGCCGACAAGGGACTCGATACCGTGATCGGCGAAGGCGGCGTCAAAGTATCCGGCGGCGAAAAACAGAGACTCTCGATTGCGCGAGCGCTGCTTCGCAACCCGCACCTCCTCGTCTTCGACGAGGCGACCTCATCGCTCGACTCGCTCACCGAGGAAGAGATCAGCCGCACGATGCGCGAGGTGGCGACGTCTCGCGAAGTGATCACGATTCTCATCGCGCACCGTTTGTCGACGGTGATGCACGCCGACCGGATCTACGTTCTGGAACGCGGGCGAATTGTCGAAGTCGGACAGCACGAAGACCTGCTGGAGAGAACCGGTCTCTACTACGCGATGTGGCGCCAGCAGGTTGGCGAGCGGCGTACTACCCCGCAGCTTCCAGCGGCGCGACCCGCGCAACTTGCCCCGGCTTCGTAATCAACACTGCACCCCGACGATCTATGCCCGACGACTCCGGTAAGCTGAAGCAGGGAAACTTCATCCAGGCGCTGGAATCAATTCGTCGCGAGGCTGAGCGACTTACGATGCGCAGGGATTTACCGCTAGATGTGAGGGCGGCGCTAGACCGGATTGTTGCGCTCACGCAGGCAAAGTTTGATCTCGGCGGGGATATAGAATAGGGATGGAGGATGGGGGATGGGGGATGGGGGAGTAGCCGACTGCCCTAGCCGCTCCGCCAAAAGCTCCCAGCCCGTAGTTCGTAGGTTGCAGTTCCCCATCCCCCATCCCCCCTCCCGCTTTCAACCCAACCCGCCCGACCGGCATCTTATCCCCGACAGATGCAGACGAGCGCCGTGGTACCTATCCCGTCCACATTCGGCGAAGACAAGACTGTAACGCTCGAGTGCGTGCGTCGTGCGCAAGCAGGCGACGTCGACGCGTTCGAGGTCCTGTATCGCGAGCACGCGGGAAGAATCTTCGCGCTGTGCCTGCGACTCAAGGCCGGAGACAAGTCGGACGCAACCGAGTTGATGCAGGACGTCTTCATCCGGGCGTGGCGAAGGCTCGCGACATTTCGCGGGGATTCGGCCTTCGGTTCGTGGCTTCACCGGCTGGCAGTCAACACGATGCTGGAGAACGCCAGAAGTGAACGGCGGCGGGAGGCTCGCGTGCTTCCGATGGACGACACATCGCGGCTTGCCGGTGCCGCGCGCAGCAGTGGCATCGATCTGAAAATGGATATGGAGGAGGCGGTGGCATCGCTGCCAAGAGGTGCGAGGCTCGCTTTCGTTCTGCACGACGTCGAAGGATACCAGCACCAGGAGATCGCCGAGCAGCTCGGCGTCTCCGTCGGAACGGTGAAGGCGCAGCTACACCGCGCGCGCCGACTCCTGAGAGCAAGACTGGAAGGAACAGAAGAGGACAGCGAGGGAACATGACACACGAAGTCATCAGGCATCTACTGGACGATTACATAACCGGCGAGCTCAGCGAAGATGCGCGCGCGCCGGTAGCAGAGCACGTTGCGGCGTGCGAGATATGCAGCGCCGAAGTCGAGAGCCTCAAGCGAGTGCTTGCTCGTGCCGCGGAACTTCCTGAATCGATCGATCCACCAGCCGAAGCGTGGTCGAACATCCGCTCAGTCATCCTGCGAGATGAGCGGGCAGGCCAGCGCCCGAGCGTGAACAGGGTGCGGCTCTTCTCGCAGCACCCCGTCATCAGTGCGATCGCCGCTGCCATCGTTGTGGCGGTGCTTTCATCGATCGGGACGGCACTTTACCTCGGCTCGCGCACGCCGAGCGCGCGAGATGTGCGCAGCGCCGTAAATACGGGCTACGCGGCGACGCCGGCTTCTCTCGCCGCGTTCACGATCGAAGAGAATAACTACCTTCGGAACGCGAGCATTCTCCAGGATCTCCTGGATCAGCGGGAAGCGTCGCTCGCTCCGGAAACGGTCGCCCAAATCAAAGCGAGTCTACGCACCATCGACGAAGCAATTCTGGAGGCCCGTAACGCACTGGCGCGTGATCCGGCCAATACGATGTTGGTAGAGATGCTGTCGGCGAGCTACAAGCAGAAAGTTGACCTGCTTCGCCGCTCCACGGAGATGACGCGTGGCAGCTAAGACCCTCGTCGCGGCGATCATGGGAATGCTCATGCTGTCGTCGCCGGTTGCTGCGCAAAAGAAGATCGAGCGCCGAACTCCGCTTGGAATGGAGGGCGCGCTCCGCATCGTCAATATGGTCGGCAGCGTTGTCGTCCACGGTTGGAGCAAGGACACTGTCCTCGTGCGCGCCACGCTGGCGCCGGGCGATCAATACTTTGGCGGCGGCGGTTACACCGGTGCAAAGATCTTCATCGAGTCCGGCAATGAACGCGATCCGAAACCAGCGCAGCTCGAGCTCTGGGTGCCCGCTCGGGTGAGACTGTGGGTGAAGACCGCTACCGCGAACATCGATGTCAGTGGCGTCGACGGTGGGCTCGATCTCTACGTCGTCAGCGGCACGATCGACGTCAGTGGCAATCCGCGAGAGCTAAACGCGGAAGCCATCGACGGCGACATTCACATTTCTGGTGCGCCCCCCTGGCTACGCGCGAAGAGCGCATCCGGAACAATCACCTTCCGCGGCGCCAGCTCCGATGCGGCGTTTTCCACCGTGAGCGGACCGATCAAGGTCGAAGGTGGAATATTTGAGCGCACGAAGATCGAGACGGTTACGGGCAACATCTCGTTCGCCGGTCGCCTCGATCGAAGCGGCAGCTTCGACTTCGACACCCACAGCGGCAACATCGACATCGCCATTCCGGACAAAACGAGTGCGGAGGTTTCCGTCGTGACGATCGCTGGCAACATCACGAATAACTTGTCGAAGAAGAGTCCGACTCCTGGGCGCTTCGGACGTGGCGCCGAGCTGACGACAGATGTGGGTGGCGGTGGTGCCAAGGTGTCGGTGCGGACTTTCAAGGGGCCGGTGACGCTGCGCAGATCTCAGTAGCGAGCGCGTTAAACCCTCATGACTCGGCCGGCATCGTAGAGGCGCCGGGAAAGTCGAAGGGCAAACAACTTCGTCACCGGCCAAACCTCTTCAGGAGTTTAGCAATGAGACGCACCCTCTTCCGCTCCTTTGCGCTCGTATTGGCGCTCACGCTCTCCGCGTTCAGCACCGCGCTCGCCGGCCCGCCGTGGATCGCGATCGAGTATCCCGCCAATCCGTTCGATCGTACTTCGCGCGACGCATTTCTCACCGTTCGCACATACCATCACGGCGATCTGATGGCGAAAACCGTTACGGGAACGGCGGAAGGCGTGGTGAATGGCAAGCGCCAGAGTATGCGCCTCGACATTCGGCCCGGCTCGCAGACAGGGATGTACGTCGTCCACTGGCAGCGTCCCGCGACTGGACGTTGGGTACTCGTGATCAACAGCGGTTACCAGGGAGTGACCGACGCGACGGCGGTCGTCGAGATCGGCCCGACTGGTGGTGTCGCGAATGTGACTGTGCCGACTCGCGCGCTTGCCGGTGGCTGGATAGGGCCGCGTCCGGTTGCGTCGGCCGAGATCGACGCGCTGCTGGAAGGACGGGCGCTGGCCAGCGTTGGAACGCAGATGAAGGCAGCTCGATAAAACTACAAACTGCACACTCAGAACTATCTCATTAACGGGTAGTTCTGAGTTTGTAGTTTGCTGTCAGGTCTCCTTAGCCGCCTTGCCCTCTCAAACTGCTGAGACTCCGCTGCAGCTCCGCGGTTCGCCTCGAGCTGTAATCACCGAGACACCGGGCCCGAGCCCTTGCCCACAATCTTCCATCAGTACTCTCCGACTGCCGGCAGTTGACGTCACGCTCGTTGATCCACTCCCGCTGCGATTGGCGAAAGCGCTCCTCGAGCTCCGAGCCGCCTGATTTCCGGGCCTGGGCAATCAGCTCCTGGTAAGCCCGATTCAGACCGGCGTCGTTGGCAACGATCAACCGATTGAGACAAGAGCGCTGGTCCGCCGGCGTCGGCGAGTCACAGTAGTCGCCCGATGCGGGCGTCGTGCGGATAGCGGCCGGCGACCGATCGACCGGAACCGTCGTCGGTTTAGGGGCATCGTTCGCTCGGCGCGGCACTGTCATGCCGCCTTCTGACGTCAGTAACTGGCTTCCGTCTGGCACCGGCCGTGGCACAACCTTATTGGCCGGTCGGTTTTGGGGGATTTGGTCTGTCAAAGTCGCGGCGGCGATATCTGTCTCTGCTCTGACGGTGCTGAGGCTATTGTCCGCCGCACCGGCGGCCGCGGTGTTCCTGTTTGCCTCCGCGAGATCACGCAGAAGCATTGTGTCCTGTGGCACGCTGGCGACGGCTTTTGGCTCCTCTTCCTTGCGACATCCAGTCGTGGCAGCCAGGAAGGTGAGGCACAACGCTGCTGCCACCCTCGAAAACGCTCTCATATGTTCGTCCGTAAAGAACTTCATCTGATCTATTCGGGCAGACAACGTGCCAGCCGTTGAGCCGAATTGCCTGCAACGATGCGGTTGACGCGTCACGGGTACAGATTTAAGGGCCGTGGGAGAGGGAGCGAGAGATGTCGGAGCTCAACACTGTGATCAGGACATTTGCGAACGAGGTCGAAGCGCACGTGGCGCAGGCCGTTCTCGATGCAAATGGCATCGACTCCAATCTCATTCGCGATGATGCCGGTGGAATGATGCCCTGGCTTCAGTGGCTCCATCCCATCCGGCTAGTCGTGCGGGAAGTCGATAGCATGGAGGCTGTAGAGCTGCTCGATTCTCCTCCCGGACCAACTCTTATCCCATGATGATGCGCGCAGTCCGCTTCAGCTTTGCTTTAATCGCTTTCGCTGCACTCCCGCTTCCGGTCGCCGGCCAAAATAATTCGCGTCAGTCCGACCCGTACCTTGCCCGAGCAAAGCGGATTCTGAGTCAAACCCCGCTGATCGACGGGCACAACGACCTCCCGTGGCGGATTCGCGAGGATTCGATCGCGCGCGGAAACGTCGATGCGTACGATCTTCGCAAGCGCACCCCCGGTCACACCGATCTCGATCGGCTGCGGACGGGAATGGTGGGAGCGCAGTTCTGGTCGGTATACACACCGGGCGAGTATGCCGATTCCGGCTACGCGCGGGTTCAGCTCGAGCAGATCGGCATCGCACGGCGAGTCATCGCGAAGTATCCGGAACGGCTCGCGCTCGCTCTGAGCAGCGACGACATCAGGCGCGACTTCAAGCAAGGAAAAATCGGCTCCCTCCTCGGTCTCGAGGGCGGGCACGCGATCGAGAATTCACTCGGCGCACTCCGCGCATACTATGACCTGGGCGTTCGCTACATGACGCTCACCCACAACGTCACCCTCAAATGGGCCGATGCCGCGCTCGACTCGGCACGGCATAATGGATTGACCCCGTTTGGCGATAGCGTCGTGCGCGAAATGAATCGACTCGGGATGCTGGTGGATCTGTCGCACGTTTCGCCGGCAGTCATGAGCAGGGTTTTGAGCATCACTCAGGCGCCGGTGATATTCTCGCATTCCGGAGCTCGCGCGCTCGTCGACGTTCCGCGCAACGTACCAGACTCGATTCTGCGCCGCGTGACGGCAAATGGCGGGATCGTGATGGTGCCGTTCGTCACTGGCTTCGTGTCCCCGGCAGTGAATCTGTACGAGCAGTCGACGCGTCCGCTGATCCAGGATCTGCGCGCCAAGTATGGAAACGACACCGCGGCAATCACCCGCGAGATCAATCAGTGGCGCGCCGCGCACCCGGCGCCGCGGGCAACTCTGTCACAGGTCGCGGATCAGATCGACTACGTGCGCAAAGTCGCCGGCGTCGATCACGTGGGGATCGGCAGCGATTTCGACGGAATCAGCGAGGTTGTGCAGGGACTCGAGGACGTATCGACCTTTCCAGCGTTGTTTGCCGAGTTGGCTCGTCGTGGATGGTCCGACGCCGATTTGAGAAAGCTCGCCGGGGAGAATTTCCTGCGGGTCTTCGCGCGGGCGGAGGCGGTTGCCAAGCGGCTACAGGCGGAGGCGCGTTAGCAAACGCTGCGTTTTGTCACTGCGTAGTTGTAATGATGTTCAATAGTTATCTGCTTGACGATCGCCCACCCGACCGAAGGACCTCAGCAAACTCAACCGACAGCTCACTGCTCTGAATCCCGCGAGCCGCCTCCTCGACATCGTACGAGACTCGGACGAACTCGACTTGCGCTCCCGACAGGCCGACCGTGAGCAGTACGTAGCACGCACGCCAGTCGCCGTCCTTCGGCCGACCAACGCTTCCGGTGTTGATGAATTGGATGCCATCAACCACGCGTTGCCATGGCTTGTGGGTGTGGCCGAAGCAAATCGCGTCTTCAGCTCGTGCGCCGAGAGCGGCACCCATCTTCGAGAGAAATGAGTCGGCCCGGTCCTCGGTCACGTAGACCGTGTTCAGCGTCTGGTTGCCGTGCACGAGTGTGATAGTCGGTCCCGCGACGTGACCGCCGAGGGGGCGGAGGTCGAGACGGAACGGAAGGCTCGCAAGGTACTGTTTCGTCTCCGCTGTCACGTGAGTTCGCGTCCACTCATACGAGAGATGTGACAACTCCTCGTCGTGTGGAGTATCGGCTCTGCACCCGCAGTGTTTGTAGTCGGTGGCCAGAGTCGAGTCGTAATTTCCGGCGATTCCTTGTATCGCTCGCTCGCGAAGCAGCGCGACTACTTCATTGGGCCATGGCGCATAGCCCGTGAGATCTCCGAGGTGGTACGTAGCGTCGACATCGCTTCTCCCATCGATGTCGGCCAGCACCGCGCGTAACGCTGGAAGGTTCGCATGAATATCCGAGATCAGCGCGTATCGCATCACGCGGGAATTCGTCCGCCCGAGCCGATGTGCCTCGTCATCACCACTGCAGTATCTGGGCACGCTCCCTGGAACTCCGCTGACGCTTTGAGTGCGTCCGGTACGGCAGATCGCGTCGTGCGGGCGAACCCAAATCGCGGGAAATATTCCTCAGCGGTTGTAGTGAGCAGGTACAGCTCATCGATTCCCGTCTCCTCGCAGCGGGCGAGCGCCCGCTCGACCAGCCTACGTCCGACGCCGCTGCCACGATGGTCGGCGGCCACCACGGCGGAACGGAGTAATGCAACGGTGCCGAATTTCTCCAAGCCAATCGCGCCCGCGATCTCGTTACCGTATTCGGCGACGATGAAACCGCGAACATTCTCCTTTACTCCGTCGAGTGGAAGCTGATTCACCGATAACAGACGCTCGATGTCAGTTAAGTCATCGACTGTTGCATTTCTGATTTTCACGGCACACCCTCCGCCACGTTACTGGATGACCTGACTCGTCGACGATCAGCAGCAGTCAGCGGTGCAGCATGGTGAACCGGGATAGCAACACGCAAGTCGCTCTGTCTCCGGTGTGCAGCACGCCACTGGTTTGGTCGCTCGCACGAACGCACCCATGAACTTGCCGTCGATCTGCGACGCCAGCTCCATCTCATTCAGGCCAGTTCCACTCAGAAACGCTGCCGCATCCTCGGCTTTGTATATCCTCGTTGGCTCGATCGACGCATCGACAAAGCCAACTTCGCCGAGCAAGCCGAGGAATTCCTGTTGCTCGAGCGCGCCGGCGACGCAACCAATCCACAGCTCCACGCTGCTCTTCACCGCCGAGGGTACGTCGCCGCGCACCACCACGTCCGATACCGCGAACCTCCCGCCAGGTTTGAGCACGCGAAAGGCTTCGCGCAGCACCTTCTGCTTGTCACCGGAGAGGTTGATCACGCAATTGGAGATGATGACATCGACAGATTCATCAGGCAGCGGAATCTGTTCGATCTCGCCCCTTAGGAATTCAACGTTCGTAGCCCCAGCGCGGCGCTTGTTCTCGTTTGCGAGCGCAAGCATCTCGTCCGTCATGTCGAGGCCGTAAGCTTTGCCGGTTGGCCCGACGCGTTTCGCGGAGAGCAGAACGTCGATTCCGCCACCAGAACCCAAGTCGAGAACTGTCTCGCCTTCCTTGAGCTCGGCGAGCGCCGTCGGGTTCCCGCAACCGAGCGAAGCAAGCACCGCTTCGACAGGAATGCCAGCTTTTTGTTTCTCGTCGTAGAGATCCGTGGTAATCGGGTCCCACGCTTCCGTCGTCGCGCCGCAGCACGCACTCGATCCACAGCACGAGGAAGCAGTCTCACCCTCCGTGACTCGTAGTGCGGCCTGCCCGTATTTCTCCTTCACGGTCGATTTGAGACTGGAATTAAACACCGCCATAAGTCCTCCAAACAAGATTTATTGATATATTGCCGAAGCTACGCACGATGTAGAAGTTTTGGACGGGGTAGAGCTATACGCGATCCGTTACGCTTTTCTCGCCATCAACAGCAGGATTTTGAACGTGAATCCAAGCGTGGCTTCATGTCTGAAACAAGGATTTCGATTTCCTCGAACGCCTCGGGCTCCAGCTCGTAGTGAACCCACCGTCCGTCCTTCCGGTCGCGCACGATGCCCGCATCCTTGAGTACGCGAAGATGGAAGGACAACCGCGACTGTGCGGCGTCCAGTGTGTCGGTAAGCTCGCACACGCACCGCTCTCCCTTTCGGAGTAGCTCGATGATCTCGAGCCGAGTTTCGTCGGAGAGGGCGTGAAAGAGCTCGATTGCGCGCTCGGTTCGCGAATGGGTAGCTACGGTCATGGGCATAATATATCAAGAAATCTTGGTATGTCAACCGTCCCTGTTAGAAGTGGTAAAAACCGGATAAGAGCACCGCGCGGGTATTGCGAACGGCGCCCGTTCCGAACGCCACACTGGCCCCGAACATCAACCTCCTATTGGTGAACGGATACACTTTGAGACCGGGCGCGACGAACGTCTCCTGTGATCCGGACTCTTCACCGATCAGCGCGCGCTCAGTGGTTACCTCGATCAGAGCTTCGATCCGCGGCTGAACGCCGTAAAGCGCTGAAAAGTCCATCGCCAAATTGTGCTCGGCCTCCTCACCTGCGCGTCGGCGAAATGTCGAGGACAACGTCATGAAGGCTACCAGCTCCAGCTCATCACGCTTATACCCGGCGTCGACAAACGGCTCGAGCTCGACCAGGTGAGAGCTCCCGATTCCTTTCGCATCGCTGCCGGTCGGAAGCTCCGCTGATAACCCGCCACCAAGCAGCAACCCGCGCTCGCCGAATGCGAGGCTCGCGGCTTTCAGCGATAGCTCGACGTTCCCCAACGCGCTGGCGCGTTCCGTCGCCGGCGCAATCCGCGAAATAAACGGGGCAATGATCGCGAGACTGATGTTATGTGTGAACGCGTATTCACCCTCGAAGCGAAAGATGTTCTCGTCGAGACCGACAGGGTCTCTCGAGCGAGAGCCCAGGTAGTCGAATCTGAGCTTCGTGTCCGGACTCGGCGATTCCGTTACGAGCGGATGGGAGAAGTGGAGGTGACCGTGCTCGTGATCATCGTCGTGTTCCTGACCACGCATCGCAGCGAACGGAGCCAGAAAGAGTGCTGCAATAAGGATCGAACAGCGCAAATGCACGCCGGGAAATCCCGAACCAGAGGGGTTGGGATTTGACATTAGTACGTCTCCGATTTTGTAAGTGACGCGCAGCGTTTGCCGCGCGCGAGGTTAGCGCCGAATCAGGCTCGGAGACGCTGTGGAGGCCCGGTCGCGAGGGGCAGAAAGCGCGTGATGGAACCGAGGTCCGACTGATCACCAGCGGGGACCGCGCTCAAGGCGATCAATCGGGGCGTGGCCACGAGATCTGTCGCGGCCAGAGTGAATGCTGTTCCCGACCGGCCGCATTCGCCCACGCAATTACAGCCGCGTGCCGTCGTCCCGTGATCCGACTCGTGCTGATGTCCGCCGCTTTCCTGGACGCCGTTAGCGGGATTGTGCTCCGCGAGGCTCGCGCTCGCAGACGCGTGGTGCATTGGACACACGACGGCGGGCGTAGCAACTCCACTCAAAGCCGCGATCCATGGCCCGAGTAAAACAACGAGAACGTTGGCGGCGAAAAGGCGGCGCATTAGGGCATCAATCTACAGCGCCCTGGTCATGGCGAAATACCAGTGAGGAATCCGGTGACGATCAAAACCAGAAATGCGACGCTGAGCTCTATCGCCGCCGACTGTCGAAGCCGGAGCGATCCCGTTTCATTGACAAGCTGGGGCTGGACGCGGCGAAAGTTGTAGGCTCCGATTGTCAACGTGATGGCCACGAGCAACAATTTGAGAAGCAATACCTGTCCGTACGCGGTTTGCCAAAGTGAAGCCACGTGCTCCAGATGAACCCACGATGCTGCAACGCCACTGGCAACGACGACACCGGCTGATAGCAGTGCGAGAGGTGAAAATGAGTTCACGAGTGAAGCGATGGATGACCAGCGTTCGGTGCCGTCGAGCGCAAGCGAAGAGGAGATACCGACCACAACTAGAGTGAATAGTGTTCCAAGCCAGCTCGCCGCGCCGAGCACATGAAGGAAATCAGTGGCGACAAGGAGAGATGTGAATCTCGGGCTCGCGGCGGCATGTCCAGCGAGAGCCGGCGACAAAGCCAATGCTATCGCCATTATGCTTGCGATGAACCATCCGCCGCGAAATCCTCGTGCTGCGAGCGTAAGGGCTACCATTGCGACGAACGCGGCTCCCAGCGCAAGCCGCAGACCGACTCCCCACTGTGTGTGCATAGCCATATCGGCCATACTCATGGTCTGCATCCCCGGCATCGCGCTCATCATCTGTGATTCCAGAAAGATTCTTGCAAATACGCTGAGGATCAGAACCACGCTCGCAGCGATGCCAAGCAGAGCAGCGCGTCTTTGCATTTCCGAAGACACTCCGGCGCTGATACCGCGCGCGCGTGGGAGAACGAGACTTCGAAAGGTCGTCACACCAATGAGAAGAAGGAGACCGAGAAACGAGAAGGTGCGAGCCAGGGAATTCGCAATTCCAGCGGACGCGCCGGTGTCGTCGTCGAGGCTTTCCACCGTCGAGGAGGCGTCAATGGTGCCCGAGTAGCGAATGGTGTCCGATGCAGAATTGATTGGCGTCGACGAGCTGGCGGGAAGGGCTGCTGTCGAGAGAACAGTGAAGCTGAATACCCCGCGGGAGGGATGGCCATCGGATGCCGCCGTCCGCCACGTGACCGTGTAACGTCCGGGTGGAAGCGGGCGAAGAACGCGAACAGCGATTGACAGTGGATCGGCTCCTTGCCTCTCAGCCGGGCCGAGCGTGAAGCCTTGCCCGCTCGCGTCCCTCAACGAGATCGACGTCATCAAAAGCTCGGGCCGCTCGGAGAACCAGAACCGAATCATTTGCGGCGCAATGGCAACACTCGACCCAGCGGACGGATCGCTGCGCTTCAAGTGCGCGTGCGCCCAGGCACGTTGCGGGATGAACAACAGGCCGAGACAGACAACGACGGCGAGCCCCTTACTGATTTTCATATTCCTTTGCATTTCATCGCGGACCCAGCGGCGACGTCGATGCGCGAACGATCTCGCCGAGCGACGCTACCAAAGTTAGCTCTGAATCGGGAACCCACTCGACGACCCAACGCACCGTTCTCTGAAACCATTCACGATCTACCGCCCTCCGTTCGATCGCGTTTGCGCACTCGGCCTGGAGCTCCTCTCGCAGTCTTTCGAGCTGCGGCCGCGCGCTTCCGCCGTCTGCCTTTTTCATTCCGGAGATCAGGCACCGCTCGACTTGATCCAACGCCGCATCGAAAGCTCTCTGTAGGTCGCCGCTCATCTAACCCAGGGTCGACGCACCGTATATACCGGAATTGCGGTAATACTCTCGCGCTGAATCGAGATGAGCCGCCGCTTCGCGAGCCGGCGCAACGCTTCCTGGACGGCACGTTTGGAGAGCCCCGTCGCCGTCGCGATATCCAGCAAGCTCACCTGCGTCTTCATGCGATCGGAGTCGCGCGACTGGCGCCACAGAAAGAGATAGACCAGAAACGCCGACGGTTGGCGATCGTGACCGACGAGGTCGGGCAACAATGTGTCGATCACATAGGCATCGACTTCAACGCTTGCCATTACACTCCGTTGGCTATGGCATTAGCCGCCATAGTAACCTCATCACGCCTTGCGACGCCAGAGGGTCCGAGGAGTATTGCAGGAACTCAATAATTCCGGAGAAGCGATATGATCAAGGCGATGAAGTTTGTCGGCGTGCCGGTCGGCGACCAGCAGCGGGCTCTCGAGTTTTACACGACCAAACTTGGATTTAGAGTGATCACCGACCAGCCGTTCAACGACGAGCAGCGCTGGATCGAGCTTGGCGTCGGACGCTCCGGGACTGGCATCGTACTGTTCACGCCGCCGGGTCAGGAAAGTCGCATCGGCACCTTTACCGGCATTTCTTTTATCGCCGATGACGTTAAGAAGACCTACAAGGAGCTCTCCGCGCGCGGGGTCCATTTCGTTCAGGAGCCAAAAGAGGCCGACTGGGGCACCTCCGCGGTCTTCGCCGATCCCGATGGAAACCAGTTCGTGCTCGGATCGGCCTAGCAGAAACAGTTGTGTAAGTAAGTGACTACTTGCATTTGCGCACAGGGTGGTCTAATATCCCGGCATGAAACGCAGGGATGAAATTCTCGCCGCCGCTGCTCATGTCTTTGCGCAGCACGGCTTCCGAGGCTCGACGACTCGGCTCATTGCTGACACCGCCGGCGTCAACGAGATCACGCTCTTCCGACAGTTCGGGTCCAAGGAAGAGCTGATCCGGCAGGCCATGCACCACTGCTCGCAATTTGCCGGCTTCACGCCGCTGCCCGATGTCGCGGTCGATCCGGAGGGCGAGCTGACGGCCTGGAGCGAGTCGTTCATCAGCTACTTGAGACTTCAAAGCTCGATGATACGTAAGACGATGAGTGAGATTGAAGAGCGGCCCGAGATGAGCGAAATGGCGAGTACAGTGCCGAGGCAGGCTTCGGCCGACTTATGCCGATACCTGACCGGTCTCAAGCGGCAAGGATTCATCACCGAGAAGTTCGACGCGAAAACGGCGGCTGCCATGCTGATGGGGTCGATTTTCGCCGACGCCGTCGGTCGCGGGATGATGCCGGATGTCTACCCGCCCGCGGACAAAGCCGCCCATATGTACACGAACCTGCTCCTGCGCGCCCTCGGTGTCGAAAATCGCTCGCGCAAATCGACGCATAAGCAGAGCAAGCGGTCCAAACAACTTTCAGCCTGAACTGTGTCTCCGAGAAAATCTCAAAGCCGCGCCCGTCGGCCCGGCAGATTCCTGAAAACATTGCTCGTCGTGGCGACCATCCTCACGCCAGCAGTTGGACGTGCGCAGGAGATCCCGCCCACGACGTTGCCCACCGTCCGCACGACCGGTACTCCCCGCCGACTTCCTCTCGACGAAGCCGTTCGCATCGCCGAGTCGCAGAGCGAGGCGATTCGCATCGCCAGAGCGGGGGTACAGCGCGCGCAAGGCCAGCAATACCAGGCGCGAAGCCAATACTTCCCGCAGATCAACGGTTCGGCGAGCTACACGCGTACCCTCGCGTCGCAGTTCTCGAGCGTCGGCGGTAGCGCGCCAGCAGTAGACACGACGAAGCCGCCGTCGCCACCGGGTCCGTGCGATCAGTATCTGCGTGACGCTACGGCCACCAACGAAGAAAGACTCGCTGGGCTCGAGGACGCATCGCGCTGTGCTCTCGGACAGAACCCGTTCTCGTCATTCGGCAACCTCGGCTTTGGCGCGAAGAACCAGTACAACCTGGGCCTCTCGTTCTCACAGAACCTGTTTGCCGGCGGACGCATTGTCGCGCAGAACTCGGTCGCTAATGCCGGACGACGCTCGGCTGAGATCGAGCTGGCGGCGCAGCGTGCGCAGCTCCAGCTCGACGTGACGCAGGCTTACTTCGACGCGGCGCTCGCCGATCGCCTCGTCGCGCTCGCAGAATCTTCGGCGGTGCAGACAGAAAACGTACTGCGGCAGACTCGATTGGCACGCACGGTCGGTAACGTGTCGGAGTTCGAGCTTCTTCGTGCTCAGGTATCGAGCGCGAACCAGCGACCGATCGTGATCCAGAGGCAGAGCGATCGCGAAGTCGCGTACTTGCGCCTCAAGCAGCTGCTGAACATTTCGCTCGACGAGCCAGTTCAATTGACGACGGCCGTCGATGACACCGCGGCGACCAACGCTGCACTCGCCAGCATCGGAATCACCAGTGATACGGCAGCCGTCGACCGCGCTACCGTAAGACAGGCTGCACAAGCCATCGATGCGCAGCGCGGGCTGTTGAGAGTCGCCAAGGCCCAACGCCTTCCGACGCTCGCGTTGACATCGCAGTACGGGAAAGTCGCGTTTCCGCTCAACAACTTTCCACAGTCAGGAGATTTCCGAACCAACTGGACGATTGGCCTCGCGACCCAGGTACCGCTGTTCACCGGCGGTCGGATAAAAGGCGATCAGATAGTCGCGGAAGCCAACCTGCGTGAAGCGCAGGCGCGATATGACCAGCTTCGCGAGTTCGCCGCGCTCGATTCGAGGGTCACGCTCAATAACCTCTTTCAGGCTCGAGCCGCGTGGCAGGCGAGCCTCGGCACGGCGGAGCAGGCGGCGCGCGCATACTCGATCGCGACGGTCCGCTACAAGGAAGGCATCTCAACGCAGATCGAGCTGAATGATGCGAGAATTCTTCTCGAGCAAGCGGTCGCGAACCGTGCCCTGGCAGCGAGGAATCTGCAGGTCGCTCGCGTGAAGTTGGCGTTGCTGCCTGATCTGCCACTAGGAGTTAACGGCGCATCACAGGCGCAGGCACAATCGCAATCGACTGGGACGCAGCAATCCCCGACGCAATCGCAGCAAGGAACCCAAGCTACACAAGCCGCGCAGCAGCAGGCACAGGGCCAGCAGCAAACCGGAATTCCACCACAGTAAGCGCAAACGACGAGACTTATATGAAGAAAATAGATTCGCGGGTTTACAAGATCGGGATTCCCGTAGTGTTCGCCCTGCTCGTGCTTTTCCTGATCTTCGGCCGCAACAAGGGCGACAGTGCGTCTGCAGCGGAGATGGCAAAGGTCGAGACGATGGTCGTCGGCCCTGAGAACATCGCCATCGCAACGACAGCATCAATCATGGCCGGCCCGTCGATTTCGGGAACGCTCGAGCCCGAGCGGGAAGCAGTGCTTCGCGCGCAGGTGCAGGGCAGTGTCCTGCAGACCTACGCCGATCAAGGCCAGGCGGTGAATGCGGGAACGGTGCTCGCTCGGATCGATGCGACAGGCATTTCAGACGCTTACAACTCGGCTCGAGTTGGAGTAATCGCGGCACGTAATTCAGCGGACATCGCGGCACGCGATCTTGCTCGCAACGAGAAATTGCTTGCCGCCGGAGCGATCGCAGAACGCGACATCGAGCAGTCGCGTCGCGCATCGATTGCCGCGCAGGCGGCACTCGAGGATGCGAACTCGCGGCTTGCGAGTGCGCAGAAGCAGTTCCGCAGTACGACCGTCTCCGCGCCTTTCCCGGGAATCGTCAGCGAGCGTCCTGTATCGGCGGGCGACGTCGTGCAGCCGGGAACAGCGCTGTACACTGTCGTCGACCCGTCCAGCATGCGACTCGAGGCGTCAGTGCCGGCCGAGCAGCTTTCGTTGGTCCGCGTCGGCGTACCAGTAGCGTTTACGGTGAGTGGTTATCCGGGTCGTGAATTCGTAGGGCACATCGTGCGTGTGAATCCAACGGCCGATCCGACGACGCGTCAGGTCCGCATTTATGTCTCGATCCCGAATGCGGGGCGGGCATTGGTCGGTGGGTTGTTCGCGACGGGCCGAATATCGACCGCTTCGAAGATGGGGTTGATCGTTCCGTCTTCGGCTGTAGATCTTCGAGGAACTGCTCCTACAGTCATGCGCATCAGAGGCGGAAAGGCTGAAAAAGTTCAAGTCACCGTAGGTGTGACCGACAAGAGCTCCGAGCGGGTCGAGGTGCTGGCGGGATTGCAGGCTGGCGACACGCTGCTCGTTGGCGCCGCGCAGGGAATTACTCCGGGCACTCCAGTACGGATCACTGCGCCGCCGGCCACCCCCACGACGACCAGCAGCAGGGGGATCTGACAAATGGTTATTTCGGATTTTGCGATCCGGCGACCGATGATCACTGTCGTAACGATGGTGGCGCTGGTCGTGTTCGGACTGTTCGCGCTATGGCGCCTGCAGGTCGACGAGTTCCCCGACATTCAGCAGCCGGTGGTACTCACGTTCATCCCGTATCCTGGTGCGTCGCCCGAAGGAGTCGAACGAGAAATCCTCAAGCCCGTTGAGGACGCAATCAAGGGCATCTCCGGTGTCGACAAGATCTTCGGCACGGCGGGGGACGGTTACGCGCAGATCATCACGCTGTTCCTGTTCGAGAAGGATCCACAGGTAGCGACGCAGGACATCCGCGACGCGATCTCGGGAATCCGTGCTGATCTTCCCGTCGAGATGAAGGAACCGGTGCTACAACGGTTCGATCCGGCGGACCAGCCGATCGTGTCGATGACGCTCGCGTCGCCGGCGATGACGCCAGCGCAGCTCACACGCCTTGCCGATCCGGAGATCACGAGCAAGCTGCGCGGAATTCCGGGCATCGCACAGGTTCAGCTCGTCGGCGGCGTAAAACGCGAGATGACGATTCAGCTGCGACCGCAGGCGTTGCAGGCGGCCGGGATCAGCATTGGCCAGGTCGTGCTGGCGCTGCAAGCGCAGAATCTCGCTGCACCGGTGGGGCGGGTGAACGGCAGCCTCGATGAGCGCACGATTCGCTTGCAGGGACGGCTCGAAGGCCCGCAGGATTTCATGAACCTGGTGGTGGCCGAGCGCGGTGGTCAGGTCGTGCGACTGGGGCAGGTGGCTGACGCGATCGACGGAACGCAGGAGCAGCGCTCGCTCGCCATGTATAACGGCGTCGAGGCAGTCGGTATCAACATCGTCAAGTCAAAAGGTTACAGCACTACGGATGTCAGCGCGAAGATCCGGAAGAAGGTCGAGGAGATTCAGAAGACGCTCCCTCCCGGAGTGAAAATCGACATCGTCAAGGACGCAGGTCAGCGTGTGGCTGCATCGGTGCGCAATGTCGAGGAAGCGCTGATCATCGGAGCGATGCTCACCGTGCTGGTGGTGTTCATCTTCCTGAATTCGTGGCGGTCGACAGTCATCACGGGTCTGGCGCTGCCGGTGTCGGTGCTGGCGTCTTTCATTGCCGTGTGGGCGTTCGGGTTCACGCTCAACACGATGTCGCTGCTGGGCCTTTCGCTCGCAATCGGTATTTTGATCGACGATGCGATCGTGGTGCGCGAGAACATCGTGCGTCACATCGAGATGGGTAAGGATCACATGACGGCGTCGCACGAAGGCACCGACGAGATCGGGCTTGCCGTCGCGGCGACGACGTTCTCGATCGTCGCGGTGTTCGTGCCGGTCGCGTTCATGTATGGAGTGGCGGGACAATGGTTCAAGCCGTTCGCCCTCACCATCGCGTCTTCGGTGTTGGTGTCCTTGTTCGTGTCGTTCTCGCTCGACCCAATGCTCTCCGCCTACTGGGCGGATCCGCAGGTCGAGGCTCACGAGCGTCGCAACGCCATCGCACGCACCCTCGACAGATTCAACCAGTGGTTCAACCGGATGGCGATCAGGTACAAGGGGCTGATCGCCTGGGCACTCGATCACCGCGTCGCGATGGTACTGATAGCGATTGGCTCTTTCTTCGGAGCGCTGGCGTTGCCCGCCCTCGGACTCGTCGGTGCCAGCTTCTTCGGTTCTGAGGATCAGTCCGAGGTGAACATCGCGATCGAAACTCCGCCAGGATCCAATCTCGCTTACACGCGGATCAAGGCAGAAGAAGCCGCGCGGCTCGCGCGTACACACAAGGAAGTGCGCTTTACCTTCACCACACTCGGCGGACAAACCGGCGATGTGAACAGCGGAAACATCTACGTCCGAATGGTTCCAAAGTCCGACCGCAGCATCGGTGCGGAGGATTTCGGCCGCCTGCTCCGCCAGGAGGTCAGTCACATTGGCGGCGCAACCATGGCGGTGTTCACGAACGATTTCCAGGGCGCGCAGAAGCAGATCCAGCTGCAGTTCCGCGGTGGCACTCCGCAGCAGCTCGCTGCCACCGCTGAAGCAGTCGCCGAGCAGGTGAAGCAGGTCAAAGGCGCCGTCGACGTCGGATTGTCGACGAAGGGGCAAAAACCGGAGCTCAACGTCGAGCTCAATCGCGGCCTCGCTGGAACCCTCGGCGTCACCGTCGGTCAGGTCGCGCAATCGTTGCGTCCGGCTTTCGCCGGTATCAAAGCGGGAGACTGGGTCGATCCGAGTGATGAGACGCGCGAGGTGAACGTGCGACTCGCGCCCGAAGCCAGACAGCGCGCATCTGATCTGGAGCAGCTGCCACTCGTTGTAACTGGTCCTGACGGTCAGCCTCGTACGTTGCCTCTCGGCCAGATTGCAACGATCACTCAAGGACTTGGTCCGGCGCAGATCACGCACCTCGACGGCGATCTGGTAGTGACGGTTCAA
The DNA here is from genome assembly GCA_045803975.1 of Gemmatimonadaceae bacterium. Taxonomy (GTDB): domain Bacteria; phylum Gemmatimonadota; class Gemmatimonadetes; order Gemmatimonadales; family Gemmatimonadaceae; genus UBA4720. The sequence continues at coordinate 21,961 of JBJMOA010000184.1, read as the reverse complement.
GCCAATACTTCTGAACGTCCTCTGACTGAGGTGATGAGGGACATCAACGCACGAATCGCGAAGATCCCCTATCCACCGGGCGTCCACCTGACGGCCGGCGGGGAATCAGAAGATCAGGCCGAGGTCTTCGGACGAATTTTTGCGGCGCTCGGGATCGCGGTGGTTCTGATGTACCTGATTCTCGTGATGCAGTTCGGATCGTTCCTGGAGCCGTTGGCGATCATGATCTCGCTGCCGCTGTCGCTCATTGGCGTCATGCTGGCACTCATGTTCACGCATACCACGATCAACATCATGAGCCTCATCGGTGTGATCCTGCTGATGGGAATCGTCGCGAAGAACGCGATTCTGCTGATCGACTTCGCGAAGTGGGCGCGCGAGAAGGAAGGTCTGCCGCGGCGCGAAGCGCTGATTCAGGCAGGCGCAATTCGTCTTCGTCCAATCATGATGACGACCTTGGCCCTCATTGCCGGTATGATTCCGGTCGCGTTGGGGATTGGTGAAGGCGCTGAGTTCCGCGCGCCACTTGGCCGCGCTGTCATCGGTGGCGTCATCACTTCGACGCTGCTGACGCTCGTCGTTATTCCGACGTTCTACGAGATTCTCGACGAGTGGAGAGAGTGGGTATTCACGAAGCTCGGCGTATACAAGCGTCGCACCGCAGAGCATCCGATACCAAGGAGCGCGAGCGCATTGGCGCGTGGTGAAACGCTGGAAAAGCTCGCGTAACATAGACGGCTGTTCAGCTACTTGATGAGGAAGTCGGTCGTTCTCAGCTGGAGCGGCGGCAAAGACAGCGCGCTGGCACTCGATGCGCTGGCGCGCGACCCTGAGGTCGAAGTAGTCGGCTTGGTGACCAGCATCACGACTGACTATGATCGGATCAGCGTGCATGGCGTTCGTCGCTCCATGCTCGAGGCGCAGGTGGATCGGATTGGACTTCCGCTTTTCGAGATACCTTTGCCAGCATCGTGCTCAAACGAGGCGTACGAGGCCGCGTTCCATCGCGCGCTGGAGCGCATCAGGCACGAGCGACCATCCGTAACGCACATCGCTTTCGGTGATCTGTTTCTCACGGATGTGCGTGCGTATAGAGAGCGGCTGCTGGCTGGTACGGGCATTGAGCCGCTGTTCCCGCTATGGGGACTCGATACGACACTGCTCGCGAAACAGTTTGTCGAGGCGGGCTTTTCTGCCCGGCTAGTGTGCGTCGATACGACCCAGCTCAACGCCGATTTCGCTGGGCGAGAGTTCGATCACGAACTCCTGGCCGATCTTCCCGCGACGGTGGATCCGTGCGGCGAGCGTGGCGAGTTCCACACGTTCGTCTCGAACGGACCGCAGTTCACGAATCCCGTCGTCTACGCGCTGGGTGATAGCGTGCTGCGTGACGAGCGCTTTATGTACTGCGACCTCAAAGGCTAGCCAGTGGTGACCAGTGGCGAGCGTACCGACTTCGGCTGCGTCGGCAATCCAGCGGCCTGCCAGGCACGCCAACCGCCCACAAGCGCACGTGCGTGCGGCCAACCCGCATCCTGTAACTGGCGCGCCACCCGGGCGCTCGTCGCTTCATCGGGTCAAGCACAGTAAACCACTAGCGTTGCCCGCTGCGATAGACGTTGCTCAGTTGCGTCGCGCACCGGATCGTCTGGTCGCAGCCGGACAGCGCCGGAAGCAGTGATGGTGTCACCGTCGTAGACGCTGTCTTTTCGCGCGTCCACGATGATTACTGGCTCTCCAGCGGCCTGGAGTGAGCGAGTTTCATCGAGCGTAATGCGTATGGAGGTGCGTTCACCGGCGATTGCGGCGCGACTCAGTGGCGCGAGCACCTCGACAGGGCTCGACGAACCGAGCACGTGACTCCGCCGCAAAAAGAACGCTGTCCCACCGCCGTGCACCACGATCGATAGCAACACTACCACCGTGGTGGCAGTAAAGATCTGCTCGGCGTTCGGAATGCCGGCAAATACCGGAAGCAGCGCCAGCAAGAGCGAGCTGAGCCCGCGCGGACCGAAAGCCGAAATGAGTCGGCGATCGCGGACGTTCAAGTTGAGACCCGCGAGCATCGGATAAAGCACGATAGGACGCGCGAAGAGTGCGATGACGGCGAAGAGAATCACGCGCCAGTTGAGCGCGCCGAGTCCAGTCCACATGAGGGTGGTGCCAAGGGCAACGAAGGTGAGCAACAGCAGCATCTCGGCCGTGGCCTCGCCGTATTCGAGAAAGCAATCACACAACTCAACGTCTTTGGCTGCGACGACCAGACCCGCGACGAATGCGGCGACGAACCCGCTTCCGCCAGCAGCTTCCGCAAGCGCGAAGCTGGTAAAGGCGAGACCTAGCGCATACAGCGACTCGTAGTCACGCCGCACTCCTGTGCGCGCTCGGATCGAGCCGAGGGCGGAGATGCCCACCCAACCTACGAGCGCGCCGAGACCCGGTCCGAGTGCAAACAACCCGAGCAGGCTTCGGCCCACTTCCGACTCGCCCACCATCGTGATAGTGGTGGCGGACTGCGCCCTTGGCAGAAGCAGCATCGAGATGATTACGATCGGAAGGAGTACGACGTCGTTCATCCCGGTCTCGAGGCGGAGGGCGATGCGAGGCACATCGGGCAGCGCCTTGGATCGAAGGACGGTACGGAGAAGCACCGGGTCCGTCGAGGCGAGCGCCGCGCCGAGTATCGCGGCTGATGGTCCGGAGAAGCCAAGCAGGCCCCATGCGACGAGCGCCGTAATAGTAGCGGGCACGAGCGTGCCGGGACCAATGAGTCGCCAAATCAGAAAACTTCTTGGTCGTAACTGCTTCGTGTCGAGCGTGACAGCGTCGCTGAAGAGAAGCAGCGCGAGACCAAGCATCGCGAGCGCGTGCAGCGCCGGCGAATGGAATCCCACGTCGGCGATTCGGAGTCCCAGCGGACCCAGAGCGGCACCGAGGAGGAGGAAGATCGCGACCAGCGGAAATCCACTTCGCTCGATCACTCCTGAGAGAAGCGAGGCGATCACGATGACAATGCCGATCAGTGCTACACTGGTGACGAAGCTTTCCAATTTCCTCGCCTACGGTATCAAATAGTTGTCAACGGCATTAATCGGAGAATCTAGTCGACGTGCTTCAGGTGGTGACGCTGATTGCGACTGCTGTCGCTCCAGTCGCGTCGAGCCACAAATGGGTTGGCGTTCGTGCGAGTCGCAGCATCGCGCGATCACAGCCTGGACAGCGCACGACCATTCCCATGCCATGTGCGTAGACGTGCAATGCGCCAATCATCTTGGTAGCGCCGCACCCGGCGCATTTCGCGCGGGCAGTCGTCAGATCCGGCACGAATAGCTCACTCAACAGACCGGCAGCGGCGTTTCCATCGAGGCGCAGGCCGTCTCGGGGCGTACGATCGGATTTGCTTTTCGTCGATTTTTTCGCTGGGCGTTTCATGTCATCTCCTGATTGCACACCGTAATAGTTGCCGCTTAAACGGCTCCTCCTGTGGGACCAAAGCGCTCTGTCTTCACTAGTCCTGGATGATGGCCCAGGTCTACCAATAGCGCGGCGGCAGATTCGACGAGAGGTGTTGGTCCACAAATGAATGTCTGTGGTCGCTCGCTCGCCGGCCACGCGACCTCCGCGAGCATCACGCGGTCGATTCTGCGCCGAAATCCGCTCCACGCGTCAGGGGCTTCGCGCGTCAGCGTATGCGTAACCTCGAGCGTCTCATCCCTCTTCGCGAGCCGGGCGAGCTCGTCCCGATAAATCACATCTTCCCAGCGACGCGAGGAATACAAAAGTCGCGCTGGGACGCGGTGTCTTGCCTCCGTACCGGCGGCGGCAAGTGCGGCATCACGATGACGCAGCATTGCCATCAGCGGTACGATTCCCGAGCCTCCACCAACCAGAAAGAGTGGTCCGCCTTGTGACACATCCCAGACGAAGTATCCACCGATGGGACCGCGCAGCTCCAATTGATCGCCCGGGCGAAGCTCCTCGGCCAGATACGGTGAGACTTCGCCGTCTTCGAGGCGCTCGACTGTAAGCGCGAGGTGCGCGTCTTCAGGTGGCGACGCGATCGAGTAACTTCGCTCCGTTTGGTAGCCGTCTTCCGCGGTCAGTCGCACGTCGACATGCTGACCGGCGCGATGGCCCGGCCAGCCAGGAACGTCCAGAATGATCGTGCGCGTTCGTGGAGTTTCGGTGATACTCTCCACGACCGTTGCAACCCGCCAGGCGATGCGCGGCGTAGGAGCGGTCGCCGTCATTCGTCGCCACTATAGCGTTGCTCGCGCCACGGATCGCCGTAGTTATGGTACCCGAGCGATTCCCAGAATCCTGGAGTGTCGTTCTCGGTCATGCGCAGCTCGCGAACCCACTTCGCGCTTTTCCAGAAGTAGAGATGCGGCACGAGCAGCCGCGCCGGACCTCCATGCTCAGGCGGAAGGGGCGCGCCATCGTATGAAAATGCTACCCAGGCTTTCCCGCCCATGAGATCGGCGAGGGGCACGTTCGTCGTGTAACCGCCGTCGCATCGCGCGAGCACGTACGGCGAAGGCTCGACTCCCTGTGCAGCCGCGGCGGCGAGAATGGTGTCGATCGCGATGCCCTCCCACGCCGTGCCGAACTTGGACCACTTCGTTACGCAATGGATGTCAGTCGTGATCGTCTGCCGCGGTAACGCGAGAAACTCGGTCCACGTCCAGCGGGCCGATTTATTTGCTGCGCTCCGGAGCGTGAAATCCCACGAATCGAGTGAAACGCGCGGAGTAGGTCCCGCTGAGAGTACGGGGAAGTCGCGCGTCTCGTACTGACCTGGCGGGAGACGAGATTCGGCAGCAGAAGACGGCCTGCGTCCGCGGAAGCCTCGAGAAATGGGTGTCATCACGCTCCGATGCGACTACCGCCTATTCGCGCAGCGACTGATGCACGAATGACACGGCGATCGATCCTTCACCTACTGCCGACGCAACTCGCTTGATATTCCCCGCTCGAACGTCGCCCACAGCGAAGACCCCTGGCTTGCTCGTCTCCAGGAGATGCGGCGCGCGAGCCAGCGACCAGTTCGCTCCCGCCAATTCTTCCGGAGAGAGATCAGATCCCGTCTTGATGAATCCCTGTCCGTCCAGCGCGACACAACCGTGAAGCCACCGCGTACTCGGCGCCGCCCCGGTCATCACGAACACGTGGCGGATGTCCCGCGTCTCAGTCGCGCCGCCATCTCGCGTTTGCCAGCGCACCCTCTCCAGGTGATCTCCGCCATCCAGGCCAACGACTTCGGTGGACGTACCCAATGTGATGCGCGGATTTTCCTCGATCCGGCGTATCAGGTAGCGCGACATACTGTCGCCGAGTCCGTCCGATCGCACCAGCATATAGACGTGTCGCGCCGACTGCGCGAGGAACACCGCGGCCTGCCCAGCGGCGTTACCGCCTCCGACGACGCATACTTCCTCACCGGCGCATAACCGCGATTCGATAAAGGTCGCGCCGTAATAAACGCCCGCACCCTCGAAGCGCGCGATGTTCTCGAGCGGAAGCTTTCGATACTCCGCACCAGTGGCGATGATCACAGTTCGCGCGAGTATCTGCGCCCCGTCGTCGACGGTGATCACGTATTGTCTGGTATTGCAGGTGAGACTCATCGCGGCCTTCGTGATCATCAGTTGCGCGCCGAACTTCTGCGATTGTGCATACGCGCGCGCTGTAAGCTCCTGGCCCGAGATCCCGGTTGGAAAGCCGAGGTAATTCTCGATGCGAGAGCTCGATCCCGCTTGCCCTCCTGGTGCGCCGGATTCCAGGACCAGCACGTCGAGGCCTTCCGATGCCGCGTAAACCGCGGCGGCGAGACCTGACGGGCCAGCACCGACGATCACCACATCGTGCATCTTCGCCTGGTCGAGCGGGTCGTTGAACCCGAGGCAGTCGGCGATGTCGCGATTGGTCGGATTGCGCAGCACGACTTCGCTGCGGCAAATCACGACTGGTGTCTCTTCGATCTTGACTTGAAAGCGATCGAGCAGGTCCTGAACACCCGGATCCCGCTCGAGATCGATCGACAGGTATGGGTGACTGTTGCGCGAAAGAAATTCCTGGATGCGCAGCATCTCCTGCGAATGACTCGACCCGATCAGGACGACATCGCCCATGCTCCTCGCGACCATCCTGGCGCGACGGAGAATGAAAGCGCGCATCAGAACCTCGCCGAGGTCGGCATCGGTCTGGACTAGACTGAGCAGGCGTTCGTGATCTACCTCTATGACCTCACCGTCCGCGCCAGCGCGAACGGAAAACACCGCGCGTCGTCCGGAGAGAAGATTGATCTCGCCGGAGAGCTGGCCAGGTTGGTGTATGGCAATCAGAGTCTCGACGCCATCCGACATCTGCACGACGTCCAGGTGGCCCGAGACGACGACGAAGAAGCTCGAGTTGCGCGTGCCTGCCCTGACGAGTACGTCGCCCTTCGAGACGTTGCGCAAATGCCCGTGGGTGGCGACTCGCTCGACCTGCGCATCCGTAAGAAAAGGAAAAGCCGGATCCACGCCGGATTCCTGTCCGGACGGCAGCGCAATCGTGCGGTCAAGCGGCGCAACCGGCGGCTGGAGCTCCGGCGTCGCGTAAGCCTCAGTATTCGACAAAGTCGTTATCCGGATAGCAGAAGAGCCAGCGCTCGCCAGGCTCCGCGGACGAAATCACCGGGTGCCCGGTCGCTTTTGCGTGCTTGGTCGCGTGGCGATTGGGCGAGTCGTCGCAGCAGTTGGTCCTACCGCATTCCTGACATGTTCGCAGATGAACCCACCGCGCGCCAATCTTTACGCACTCCTCGCACTCGTGCCGCTTCGGCTGCTTCACCGTCGTTATCGCGCTGATATGGGCGCAGCTTCCATCAGTAGCCATGTAGTCTCATGGTTGGCTTGGTGCCGTTCCGGTCGGTGGTCATGCCGATTCCCGGCGGTAACAGAAATGCAGCGGCGCTCCAACAGGTGAGATAGGTCTAATCCTAGTCCGATTGTCAAGGCGATAGCTCGGCTAGGAAGGCGTACTCTGGGCACCCCCTGTGCTGCGGGCGGTCGTTATGAGTGCGACGGCGCAAATTACGATTACAGCGGCGACGACTGTGCGCGCCGATAATCTCTCGCCCGCGACTGCCCACCCGAGCAACACAGCCACGATCGGATTCACATACGCATACGTGCCCAGTCGCGCTGGTGAGACTTTGTCGAGCAGCCAGATGTAGGACGTGAAGCCAAGGAGGGAGCCGAAGGTGATTAGATAAGCGAGGCCGACGATCGATTCAGCCGAAACACGCTGTATGTCGAAGTCCGATAGCTCTCCTGTCGCCACTCCAACGATGAGCAGCAAAACTCCGCCTCCGAGCATCTCCATTCCCGTGGTGAGCAGGCCGGATTCGGGCAGCTGCGCGTCACGCGACCAGAACGACCCGATCGCCCACGACAGCGATCCGAGGATTAGCACTAGCGCCCCGAGAGGTCGTATGTCGCCGCGGCCGCCAAGCTCACCGAGTCCGACGAGCACGATGATCCCCAGGAATCCAAGTACCAAGCCAATGAGCACGGCTCCGCTCGGTCGTCTGCGCGGCGGCCTCACCCACTCGATGATCACGAGCCAAAACGGGAGGATGGAAACCAACAGAGCGGTAAGACCCGATGGGACGAACTGCTCTGCCCATACAACTGCCCCGTTCCCGCCGAGCAGGAGAAATCCGCCAGCGATGATTGCATTCCGCCAATGAAGTCGGCTTGGTCGCTGCGCCCCGCGATAACGCGCCCACGCATAAAGCAGCGCGCCGGAGATTACGAAACGAAGACCGCCCATGAGGAACGGCGGAATCGTCTCGACTGCATACCTGATCGCGAGGTAAGTCGAGCCCCAGACAAGGTAGATCGATGCAAACGCAGCGATTATCTGGGCGCGCGAAGCGTGGCTGCCGTAGTTACTCAAAGGCTTTCTTGCTGCGCTCTCGTTTCTTGTGCGACTGCCGCTTTTTGGACTCGAGCCTCGCTTCTTTCGCGGCCCGACTTGGCTTCGTCGGCTTTCGTTTCCTGGGAACCACGAGCGCGCGCCTAACCAGCTCCGCCAGTCGCTCCTCCGCCAGCTCGCGGTTCCTGCTTTGGCTCCTCATATCGCTCGCGACGACGCGAATGCTCCCTTCGGTGGTCATTCGCGACGCGAGCTTTTCCGTGAGACGAGCACGCTGCGCATCAGTTGGCGCGCTCGACCGCCGGATATTCCAGAAAATCTCAACTCGTGACGAAGTCTTGTTCACATGCTGTCCGCCCGCTCCGGATGACCGCGACACACGCACATCGAGCTCATTACGTGGGATCGAGAGCGACTCGTTGACCGCGATAGAATTCTCCGGCGCCGTCGGAGACGCGTCGCTCATGGCATTACCGCCAGCGGAAAAGCTTGAGCGCGGCGAAAAACGTAACCACGCCCCAAACGAGAATGACTGTCATCTCCGGCGTAACCGATGCGAACGTTGCTCCCTCCAGCATGTTCGCCCGTAGCGCATCGTTCACCGCCGTCAGTGGCAGCAGTCGAATGAACGGCTGCACTACCTGAGGAAAGTTCGCCGCCGAGAAAAAAACGCCGGAGAAAATCCACATCGGCAGCATGATGAAGTTCATGATCCCGGATACGGCCTCTGTCGTCCGCGCACGTGACGCGCTGAGCAATCCCAGACCTCCGAACGATATTGCCGCAAGAACGCAGATCAGCAGCAACGTTCCCAACGATCCGCGAAGCGGAACGCCGAACGCGTAGTGTCCGAATCCCAGCAGCGTCACGATCTCGAGCAGCAGAAACACCAATCGCGAGCACATGAATGAGAGCAGATATTGCGAGCGCGACATCGGCGTTGCCATCAGCCTCTTGAGCAGCTTCTTGCTGCGCGCCGTAACGATCGCGAATCCTAATCCCCAGATGCTCGACCCCATCAGGTTCATGCCGAGCAGACCGGGAATGAGGAAATCGATGTAGCGGGAGCCAGGCTCGGTGACGTAGCTATCCCTGGCGCGAACCGGATCTAATCGGCCGGCACCGACCTGCACCGCGCGATCGACGACGACTCTCGCGTTCACAGCCTCGCTGCGGCCCCGGTCGTAGACATAATGAACGCTGTCCCTGGCTGTCGCGGGCAATACCAGTAGCGCGATTTTCCCTGTGCGCAACGCGCGGGCGCCAGCACTGTCGTCAAAGCTCTCGACGACCAGCGTGGAATCTCTCTTCAGCGACTCGACCATCGCCGCGCTATCGGCAGCGGTCGTGACGACGCCAACCCGAATCTTGTCGGGACCGCGCTGGCGAAAAGCAATGCCGAGTCCGGCTGCCAGGAGAATCGGGAAGATGAAAGTCCAAAACACCGCCTCAGGCTCGCGAATAAATTCGCGAAACCGCACGAGCGTGAGCTGGACCATCGAGCGGTTTTTGAACGGGCGGGGGTGCGCGTCACTCATCGCGCAAGGTCCGCCCGGTCAACGATACAAAGACATCTTCGAGCGTCGCCGTCGTCTTTCTCGGCTCCGGTGGCGGAAGATGCGAGACGTCGATCGACTCCATTAGCTCACGTGGTGTGCCGAGGGCGATCACGTGGCCGTGATCCACGATCGCCACGCGGTCGCAGAGTCGTTCCGCTTCCTCCATGTAGTGCGTCGTAATGACGATCGTTCTTCCTTCGGCCTGAAACTTCTCGATGAGCTCCCAGAACTGACGACGCGACTGCGGATCGAGTCCGGTCGTTGGCTCGTCCAGAAAGAGCAGCTGCGGATTTCCAACGAGAGCGCAGGCGACCGCGAGGCGCTGCTTCTGACCGCCGGACAAGCCGCCGACGCGCGATGACCGCTTCTCGCCCAGCTCCACCTGGTCTATTACCTCGCCGATGTCGCGCGCATCGCGGTAGAAGCTCTGAAAGAGTGTCAGAGTCTCGTCGACGGTGAGCTTCTCGGAGAGCTGAGTCTCCTGAAGCTGGATACCAAGTAGCTCTCGAAGATCGCGGGCGTCAGACTCCCAGCGCCTGCCGAGGACCTCGACGGTGCCCGAATCAGCGGCGAGAAGACCTTCGCAAATCTCGATCGTCGTCGTCTTTCCGGCGCCATTGGGTCCTAGAAGGCCAAAGCATTCACCGGTGCGCACCTCGAGATTCAGACCGTCGACGGCGACGACATCATCGTAGGCCTTTCTCAGGTTCTCAACTCGAAGTGCGGGGTATGAGTTGTCGCGAGCTGTCATCAATGAAGGACGCGGAGTGTACCGGACAGAGGGCAGTAGCGCGTTTCAGAATCGCTGAAACTCGGTATAAGCCGTTACCGTAAAATGATATAGCGTTAGCGGAAGACCTCGGCACTGTCTCTGCTAACGCTGGTTCCAAACCTTGAGGGAGAAACTATGCAGTCCAAAGCCGTGTTGGTACTGAGCACTGCTTGCACTTTCGCGTATGCGTCAGCGATGAACGCGCAGGTATCCAACGTGACGATGCTGCCATCGCGCTTTTCATTCGGTGGCGACGTTGCTGTCTCCCAACCCAAGGGCGAGTTCGCTACGAATGTTCCGAACGGTTTTGGATTCGACCTGAACGGAATGTTCCGGATCGATCCGAAAGGTTGGCTCAACATTCGGGCGGATCTCGGAGGCGTGCGGTACGGGCACGAGCGGCAGAGGGTGTCGTCCCTCTACACGGGCCGCGTTCTATTCGATGTAAACACCGACAATAGCATTGCCTTCGGCTCGATCGGGGCGCAGCTCCAGTTTCCCGACGGCGCGCTTCGGCCGTACGCCAATGCCGCCATCGCTACGACGTACTTCTGGACTGAGTCATCTCTCTCGAGCTACGACGCTACCTACGCGGATGCGAGCACGACGAACTACGACGACTGGTCGCACGCGTGGGTATTTGGGGGAGGCGTGATGATTCCCTTCGGAAGATCCATGGGCGCTCTCAACCTCGGCGCAAAGTACCACTACGGATCTCGGGCCACCTATCTACGCGAAGGCGACATCACCGACAATCCGGATGGCACCATCAACATCAATCCGCGGAGCAGCAAGACCGATCTCGTTCTGTGGCAGGTCGGTGTCTCCTTCAACATTCCGCGGTCGGGACGATAAAACATGATTCTGCTCCTCGCCGCCGCCGTTTTCGCGCAGTCTTCCATGTCCTTGCAAATCGGCGAGAGCAAGCAAGACAGCATCGCTCGGGCCAAGCGCGACTCTATCGCGGTGCGACGTGAGTTTCGACGTGATTCCATCAGGGCGTATGCGCACAACCGCGATTCGGTTCGGACGGCGAGGCGGCTAGCGAGACGTCCCGCGCTGACGCCTGCGATGATCGCGTCGGCCTTCAAGGATGCCCGTGCCAAAGACCTCCTCCTGCGCGCGCGCGAAGCGCGACTCGTTCAGGACTCAACGCTCAGGAGTTACGACGCGAGCGCGTACGAACGCATGTCCGTCGGTATGGGATTCAAGCGGATCGGACGGGATCGACTTCTCATGCGCAGCGAGCGCTCGGCACACGTACTGTGGCAGCGCGACAAGGGCGCGATCATCGACGTGACCGGTCAGCGCAGCGCGTTCCCGATGCTCGACGGAGTAGGGAAGGGCGAGATTGACATCGGAGCTGCTGGAGAAGTTCCGTATGTGCCAGGTCGGGAGACTCTTTGGATCGGCTCGGGTCTCGCGAAGGCTGACGTAAGCGAGGACGAGATCATTCATCCTCTCGCCACGGGCGCCGAGGCGTACTACACCTACGCATCCGGTGATTCAGTGAGTTTCCAGCTCCCGGGCGGTCAACGCATCCAGCTGCGCGAGCTCCGCATTCGCCCGCGAGAGCCGAAGTGGAACGTCGCCGTAGGCTCTCTGTGGTTCGACGCTTCGACAGCACGCCTGGTACGGGCGGTTTACCGCATGGCGCAAGAGATGGACATCATGGCTGTCGCCAAGGAAGAGAGCGAAGACGAACAGAACCACGATGATGACATACCGCGCTGGCTTAAGCCGATGATCCTGCCGATGAAAGCAAATGTCAGCGCTGTGACCGTCGAATACGGCCTGCACGAAGGGCGGTTCTGGCTTCCGCGCGCTCAGACGATCGAAGGACAGGCACAGGTGAGCTTCATGCACATCCCATTCAAGCTCGAGCAGCGATACACGTATGCGGATGTAAACGGGACTGACCCGCTGCCCGACTTCACAGTGGCAGTGAGCGATACGGCGAGTGATTCAGTGTCGCGTGCTGCACGGCGTGAGCGGAGGCGAACCGAATGTCAGCAAGGGACGCAGCGGGTGCGCTCGAGCCGCAGATCGGACGAAGGACTGCAGACCGTGATCAGAATCCCCTGCGACACTGTTGCCCTTGCCAGGTCGAGCGACCTGCCCAAATCCATTTACGACGAAGGCGAGGCAGTGTTTGGCTCGTCTGAGCGCGACGCATTGGTTGCCGAAGCCCTGACTCTTGGCGCACAACCGGAGTTTGCTCCCCAGCGGCCGACCGTCTCATACGGCGTGCCGTATACTCGATTCAATCGGGTCGAAGGGTTTTCAACCGGCCTTGGTGTCGATCAGGTGCTCGGTCGCGGCTATTCCGCACACGCGACTTTCAGGCTCGGCGCCGCCGACTGGTCGCCCAACGGCGAGCTACTTCTCGATCGAACCGACGGACGTCGGAAGATCGGCGTCGGCGTATATCGACGACTTCTCGCATCGAATGATTGGGGTGACCCGCTTGGTTTTAGCAGCTCCGTATCGGCGCTTCTCTTCGGTCGCGACGAAGGCTTCTATTACCGGACATGGGGTGCCGAGCTCACCGGCGAGCGGGATGATGGGATTTTTACGAGCTGGCGCTTGTTCGGCGAACAACACTTCGATGCCACGGTGCATACCGAGTTCGCTGTCGCACACCCGGGCGGGGTGAAGGGCGAGCTCACCAACATCGACGCCGTGAATGGAAAGATCGTCGGACTCGCCGTCGCGCATCACTCGTCGTACGGGCTCGATCCTCACGGATTCCGCGCGTTAACGGACCTCAAGCTCGAAGGCGGTGCCGGAACCTTCGATTATTCGCGCGGCTCGCTGCAAACGACGCTCTCGCGCGGATTGGGTAGCGCGCTCGACGGTGCTCTGACGCTTGGCGCCGGAACATCAGGCGGAGCGCTGCCGATTCAAAAGCAGTTCTTCCTGGGCGGCGTTCAGACTGTGCGCGGTCAACGCGCGGGAGCAGCGATCGGAGATTCGTTCTGGATGACCAGCGCCGAGATCGGCACTCGCTCTACGGGCTTCCGCAAGATCGTGTTCGCGGATCTGGGCTGGGCAGGAGATCGCAGCACTTTCTCACACCCGGGTCGGCCGCTCAGTGGTGCCGGAATCGGGGCGTCGTTCATGGACGGACTCGTTCGCGTCGATCTCGCCAAGGGCATCTTTCCGGAGAAATCCGTCCGCGCGAATCTTTACGTCGAGGCGCGGTTCTAGCTCAGTTGACTAAGACCGCCCCGAGGTCACACGCAATTCGAGTTTTTGATTCGCGGTAGATAAAAGCGCGACCACCTCGCGCTTTTTGAGATTGAACTGCTGACCGGTGCCGATGATGCCGACGCGTAGCGCGCTGATCGTTAGCTCCGGGCCTTTAGTAACTTCGGACGCGTTGTTGTAGCGGACACTGCTGCCGTCGACGAACGTGACGCCGCCGTTGCCGACCACCGTCGCGATCTCACGGCTGACAACCAACGCCGTGTCCTCGTCGATCCCCAGCCCCATCAGTTCGGGAAACTGAGCGACCGCGACGAACAGGCGGTATAGGCGACGGCGCTGGGTAAAGTGCGTATCGACAATCGTGTGATAACCGAGCAGGCCGAGCCCGGGACCGATGTACTGCTCGACGAGCTTTCCTTCCTCGTCGACCTCGTTACCGGCCAGCGTCGTCTTGGTTAGGGCCGCTGCTCCGGCGCTCGTTCCGCACACGGTCGCCCCCTCCATGTACGCGTCGCGGATGGCTTCCTCGAGCGGAGTCCCACCGAGCGCTGACACGAGCTTTACCTGATCGCCGCCGCCAAGGAAGATGCCGCGCGCGCTGCGAAACTGCTTCACGATTCTCGGATCGCTCGCGTCGTCGCGCGTGGCCACCAGCGGAATACTGAGGTTGCTCGCGCCCGCCTGACGGAGATCGGCTAGCCACATCTCTCGTGCGACAGAGGGCTGGCTGGAAGCGGTGGTAATTCCTGCGATTGGGCTGCCATCTCGCGCGCCCGTCATCTCGATGAAGCCACCGATGGCTGGACCGGATGGCATGCAAGCGCCACCGATAAGAATGAGCGTCCCCTTAGCCTCGCGTTGCCGTCGGCGCGGGGCGCGTCCGTTCCCCGCGACAGGTCCGCTAATCAGCGACTCCCGCACGCTCACCCGTGCGCAAAGCCGGATCTTCGTCAGGCGCCTCGCGTCGAGGCGATTTCGCGGCCTCCAGCTCGTTGAGCGTGAATGCAGCCAGAGTAGCGGCCACCTGCGCGTGGATCGGTGCACGGTCGTGCAGCCACCCCGCTTCGAAGGTGTCGTCGAACTGTTCGATCATGATTCGCCGTCCTTCGACGGTCGCACATGCGCGCGCAACCTTCTTGTCCTTGATCGTCACGTCGTCGTCCGTCGCAAAAATCGAGACTCGGCAACCCGCGTCGCGGATTCTGTCCTGCAGCTCCCACTCCTTTGCCGGAACGATCACGATTCCATCCTCAGGAACAGCATCAGCGACGACGGATACGAGCCGCCGGGCTCGATCCGGTCGGCGGAAACGATCCGGCACATCGCTCGGCTCCGCGTCGATTACGATCGCGATGTCCGAGCGTGAGTAAGGCAATCCTGCCTGAAGCAGGTAAGAGGGCGAAACGTCGACGATCAAATCGGAACCGCTATGACCGAGTCGTACCAGCTCATCACGCGTCTCCCCGCGATAACGGCCGCCCGTGATTCCGCACAACACGTGTTGTATTAGTGGCGGGTTTTGTCGGCTTTGGGCAAGTGACGAGAGCTCGGCAACGGCGTGCTCGACAGACGTCAACGTTCCCGCAAACGCGCTTTGCACCGTCTCCAGCGCCAACGCCGCTGCTCTCAGGCCGACGGCTTCGTGTAGGTGCTCGAAGATCAACGTGTACTCGCCTGCGTTCTCGCGACCGCGCGTTCTGCCATACCCCACCTCGTGCCCGATCATCGCCTGCAGCTCCAGCGCGACATGCTCGACAATGTGGGCGAAGTACGTTCCGCGCTTGAGCCTGATGAGGAAACCGCCGGGCTCGCCGATGCTGCATCGATGGTCGCGCAGTCCGGGCATCGTCGAGATCAATGCCTCGGTCACGCCCGGAACATCAGCCGACGAGATGTCCTCGTACGCGCCGATCGTGAGGTCCATCCTCGTGATGGGAAGCCGCGACCAGTAGTTTGCCCCGCGCGTCGCGTGGAGCGTCGTCATTCGGATCTCGGTCTGTGGATCCGGGATCCGCGGTGTCATTACCTCACTCCATCGCCAAAATAGCGGCGCACGACGGCAAGGCTCGCACTTACATCGTCGGCGAGAATCACGACGAGATCGTTGTCCTTCATCTGCGTCATCGCGTGAACGATCGCTTCTTCTTCGCCGAGGATCGTCTCGTATTGGCCATCCTCCATACCTCCATCGCGCAATCCATCGACGATCAGGCCTGCTGCTTCTCCGGGGTCGCGGCCGCGCAAGTCTTCGTCTTCCTTCACGACCACATAGTCGAGGTGTGCGGCAAGGCGGCCAACTCTGCGGAGATCTTCGTCGCGGCGATCGCCCGGGGCAGCGATCACACCAATGCGACGGCTTGCGTCGATGCTCTGCGCGAACTCCATCAATCCGGAGATCGCCGATGGATTATGGGCGTAGTCGACGAGCACGCGTCCCTTCTGTACGCGCATCAGATTGAGACGTCCCGGGGTGAGTGACGGCGACGGGAAGAAGGACAACAGTCCAGCGCGGATGTCGTCGTAGCGCATCCCCTGCACGTAGGCGGTCGCGATTGCGGCGAGGATGTTCTCGCGCTGGAATTTCGCCGCTCCGCCAAGCATCAACGGCACGTCCTGTACTGGCGCGATTGGAATGCGCAGGCGACCGCGGCGAATCACGAACGTGTCGTTCTCGATTCGCGCGCCAATTCCGTTGCGCGTGAGATGCGCCTCGAACTCCTCGCTCTCGCCTTCAGGCTTGGTCGAAAAGAGCACGATGTCGCCAGGCGACTTGTCGCGCATCGCGTACACGAGAGGATCGTCGGCGTTGAGCACGGCGTGTCCTTCCCGCTTCACCACCGCGGCGACGACTGCTTTTACATCCGCCAGCTGCTCGAGCGTGTTAATGCCGCCCATGCCGAGGTGATCGGCACTGACGTTGAGAACGACTCCGACGTCTACCTCGTCGAAACCAAGACCCGCACGCAGAAGTCCGCCACGCGCAGTCTCCAGCACTGCGATGTCGACGGTCGGGTTCGAGAGAATGATGTTCGCGGAGAACGGGCCCGTCATGTCACCCTCGAGCACGAGCCTGTTCTGCAGGTACGTCCCGTCGGTCGTCGTGAATCCGACGACGTTGTCGCCGAGGCGGAAGAGATGCGCGATCAATCGGACGGTCGTCGTCTTTCCATTTGTGCCGGTCACGGCGATCACGGGAATGGTCGTCTTCGTTCCCGGCGGGTACAGCATGTCGATGATCGGTGCGCCGACGTTTCTCGGCGTTCCCTCCGTCGGATGCGTGTGCATCCTTATGCCGGGGCCGGCATTTACCTCGATGATGACCGCGCCGCTTTCGCGGAACGGTACGGATATGTCGGGCGTCAATAGATCGATTCCGGCGATGTCCAGTCCGATGATTCCCGCCGCCATCTCGCAGGCAGTGATGTTGTCAGGGTGCATCTCGTCAGTGCGATCTACCGCGGTGCCGCCAGTCGAGAGATTCGCGGTGCCGCGCAGGTAAACCACCTGGCCGTTTTGGGGAACCGATTCCAGCGTCAGCCCCTGCTTACGGAGAAAGCACGTGGTGCGCTCGTCGGCCGGAAGCTTCGTCAGCGTTTTCGTGTGTCCGACGCCGCGCCGCGGGTCGCGATTCTCGCGTTCGATGAGCTGCGCGATCGTGCTCGATCCGTCGCCGGTGACCCGCGCGGGAATCCGCTCGGCGCACGCGACCACCTTCCCGTTGATCACCAGTACGCGGTGATCTCTGCCCTCGGCGTATTGCTCGATGACGATTCGATCGCCGAACTCCCTCGCCTCGTTCCACGCTTCGTGCAGGGCGTGCTCGTTGTCGATTTGTCCGGAGATGCCGCGGCCCTGATTGGCATCGAGCGGCTTGAGAATCACCGGATAGCCGATCTCGTCGGCGATCTCCACTGCACGCTCGAAGGAACGGGCTACGTCGCCCTTCGGTACGGGGAGTCCGATGTTGCCGAGCACACGCTTGGTGTCATCCTTGTCCTGCGCGATCTCGACGGCGATGGCGCTCGTGTAGTCAGAGAGAGTCGCCTGGATGCGACGAAGATTTTTGCCAAGGCCGAGCTGGACGAGCGAATAATTATTGAGACGACGCACAGGGATCCCGCGTCGCTTTGCTTCCTCCACGACGGCAGCGGTCGAGGGACCGAGTCGAACAGATTCGTAGAGCGAGAGTAGCTGCTCGGCGATTGCTTCGACATCGACAGGCTGCTCGGCGATACACGCGCGAAGGATCTTGACGGCATCGCGCATGCTCTGAAGGCCGACCTCTTCCTCTTCGTACGCGACGATCACCCACCATGTATCGGCGTCTCCCGAGGGAACAACGCGCCCGAAGCTGACATCGCAGCCAGCGAGTGACTGGAGCTCGAGGGCGACGTGCTCCAGGATGTGCGGGAGGTGCGTTCCTTCTCTTAGCCTCTCGAGAAAACCACCCGCTTCCTGGCGCGTGCAATGGTGTTCGGCGAGCGTCGGGATGGCCTCGGTGAGGCGCTCGTAGAAGCCGGGGATATCTGCTGAGCTAACCTGCTCCAGGCTTCCTAGCTGGACGTCGCAGGCGATGACGGGCGCGAGCCGCCAGTAATTGGGCCCGCGGAGGGCGCGGATTCGCGATACCTGCAACTGGTCCGCGTCGATCTGGGGCGCTGTGGCGGTGCTCATCTCGTCGTCTCAATCGGTCCGGCTAAAAGAGCAACAGCTGGACCATTCGACGTGCGTTTCCCCTGCGTCTGGGTATGGGTCGAGGCATGGAATAAGGCAAGTCGCTCTAGGCTATTCCTCGGCCATGAACGGGTAGCGATAATCGGTCGGAGGCGAAAAAGTCTCCTTGATCGTACGGGCACTCACCCATCGCACGAGGTTGAGCTTCGATCCAGCCTTGTCGTTGGTCCCCGAGCCGCGCGCACCGCCGAATGGCTGCTGGCCAACGACCGCTCCGGTGGGCTTGTCGTTGATGTAGAAGTTGCCCGCCGCGTTGCGGAGGGAGAGCGATGCTTCTCGGATTGCCTGTCGATCTCTGCTGAACACGGCGCCCGTAAGCGCGTATGGCGACGTTTCGTCGACGATCTTGAGGGTGTCCGTCCACTTCTTGTCCGGATAAACGTGCGCGGTCACCACCGGTCCGAAGATCTCCTCGCACAGTAGGCGGTACGCAGGATCCTTCGTCTCGATCAGCGTCGGCTCGATGAAGTAGCCTTCGTCACCGCGTGCGACTCCACCCTGGATGATGCTGGCGTTGGTGCGCCCGTGATCCAGATACTCGCTGATTTTGGCGAACGCCTTCTTGTCGATCACCGCGCCCATGAAGTTGCGGAAGTCTGTAACGTCGCCCATCCGGATGTCGCGCATGATCGCGACCGTGCGGTCGCGTACCTCGGGCCAGATCGACTCGGGGACGTAGACCCTGCTTGCCGCCGAGCACTTCTGGCCCTGGTACTCGAACCCGCCTCGCGCGATCGCGACTGAGAGCGCCACTGGATCTGCCGACGAGTGGGCGACGATGAAGTCCTTGCCGCCCGTCTCGCCCACAATCCGAGGATAGGATTTGTAGCGCGACATGCTCGCGCCAATCGTTTTCCACATGCTGTTGAAGACGGCGGTGCTGCCCGTGAAGTGCACGCCGGCAAGATCGCGGTGCGAGAGCAGTCTGTCCGAGATCATCGCCGCGTCGCCGGAAACGAAATTGATCACACCCGGCGGCAGCCCGGCCTCCTCGAGCAGCTTCATGATGTAGTACGCGCTGAGCATTGCGCTCGACGCCGGCTTCCAGACGACTGTGTTGCCCATCAACGCCGGTGCAGTCGGCAAATTCCCGGCGATCGACGTGAAGTTGAACGGCGTCACCGCATAGACAAACCCCTCGAGCGGCCGATAATCCAACTGGTTCCACATCGTGCGATCACTCAGAGGCTGCTCGTCGTATAGCTCCTGCGCGTAATGGGGGTTGAAGCGCCAGAAATCGATCAGCTCGCAAGCGGCGTCGATCTCCGCCTGAAAGGCAGTCTTCGACTGACCGAGCATCGTCGCGGCATTGAGTGTCGATCGCCAGGTCGTCGCCAACAGTTCTGCCGCCTTGAGAAATACAGCGGCACGATCTTCCCAGGCCCAGTTCGCCCACTCTTTCGACGCCTTCTGCGCTGCGCGCACGGCGTCGTCGACGTGCGCCTCGGTGGCTCGATGCCATTGGCCGAGGACGTGTCGATGATTGTGTGGCATCACCGAATCGACGAGCTCGCCTGTTCGAATCTCCTTGCCGCCGATGATCAGCGGGATGTCTATCCGCTCGTTGGCCATTGAGCGCAGACGGTCCTTGAGCGCGGCACGTTCGGCCGAGCCAGGAGCATAGCTCTTCACGCTCTCGTTGACCGGTTGCGGGACGCGCCGGTTTCCGTTGAAGCCCGCCGCTGTGCGGGTAATCGTTTCAGGTCCCAAGCTTTCAGCGGTGATGCCGTCGTCGCTTGATTTGGGCTTAGGCGGACGGGAGGACGCGGATCGGGGTCGGACAGTGGAAGCGGACATTCCTGAATTCCTCGAATGGCGGCGGGGCGGGGTACATCCAAAGATAATCAGCCTTCTCACGCTGGGCGCAGGAGAGTAAAGTGCGCGTATGAGGATTCGGGGATTGCCCCAGGCACGATTGCTTTTCATAGCGTTGACCGCGGCGGCGTGCGTAAATGACCCGGTAAAGTGGGGCGACGTCGGTTACCGACGGTCC
This sequence comes from Gemmatimonadaceae bacterium, assembly GCA_045803975.1. Taxonomy (GTDB): domain Bacteria; phylum Gemmatimonadota; class Gemmatimonadetes; order Gemmatimonadales; family Gemmatimonadaceae; genus UBA4720. Next base: position 1,770 of record JBJMOA010000184.1, on the reverse strand, counting down.
CAGCTCGGCGATCCTGATGCGCGGAGCGCGATTATGGAGGCGAACCTGCCCGCCATCGCCGGCACGGCCGGAGCTTGCATCCGATCAATCCGCGCCGTGGGCAGCGAGCACGAAATCTTTCGTGTATGGTGGTCGTCGCGCAGGGACAGCAGCGTGATTCTGTCTCTGCAGCGCTCAGAAAGGACAGGAGCGAGCTGGGAATCGCCAGTGATTGTCGAAGCGCGCGACCGCGGACGGCGCGGATGCGATCGGCCCGCGCCGGGCATCTTCTACGACTCCGTGAGTACCTATGTCCATCTCGTGTATTTCATCGAGGCGGCTGACGGAGCCGGCGTATTCTTCGCGCACTCGATGGACACTGCGGCGATGTTCCACTCACCGGTTCCCGTCGTCTACGGAAACTCCCCGTCGGTTGCAGCTGTCGCGGCCCATGGCGACAGCGTAGTCGTCGTGTACGAGGATCCGAATTCGACGACGCCGCGGATCGGCATCGTGTTGTCGCACGCAACAGGACACATCTTCGACCAACGCGGCCAGGTCACGCCGGACGACGTACCGGCAATCGCGCCATGGCTCCGGCTCGACGGCGGGAGAATTACGGTTTGGTGGAAGACTCCCGATAAAGCCGGAAATCCCTCGGACCGCGTCGGCTACCGCGAGGGAGTCTGGCAGCGATAATTAGTTCCTTAGCGCGGTACCGGTTGTGGTCGAGGGCTGATCTCTGATCGCCGGTGGTAGAACCAGCCACTGCTCGGGACGCATCAGCTTCTGGGCTTCGGAAATCGCGCGTGTTGTATTCGTCGACGCCTGCTCGAGCATCATGGCCACGCTTCCTGCCATTTGCGTCGCATCGCCGGCGTCGTGCGCCTTCGAGAGAAGAGTCCGAATGTCGCTGTAGATCTTCTCGTTCCTCTGCCTCAGCGTGTCGGACACGTAGCCAAGCCCGACGATCTGCACCGCGCTCAGATGCAACGTGTCTTTCATCGCGAGTATCTCGGCGATTGGATTCGGGACTAGCGCATCTACGCCGGGACGCTTGCCTGTTTCGCGCGGAAGGGTCGCATCAGGGCTTCCTGTTATTTCGACCATGGAAAGCGCCAGGGGCATCCCGCCCAGCTGCAGGTCGATGTGCATCTGCTCCGGCTCATTCGTCCGCCGGGCGACGGTGCGTTGCACCGGAGCGAATCCCATGCGCTTCGCCTGTAGAGTGTACTGCTCGGCGATTTCCGGGAAAAAAATCTTGTAACGCCCGGTGGAGTCGGTGCTCTGGGAGCGCGTCACCCCCGTGCCAACGGAAATCGCGATGACCTGCGCCTCCGCGATGGGATGGCCGGTCACGTCCGTAACCCGCCCCATCAGGATGTCGGCGCGGTTGTCCCCCTGTGCGCGAGCTGCCGCAGGGAGCAGGAAGAGAATCAGAAGGTGGACGAAAGTCAGGTGTCGCATAGGCAGGTCACTCTACCCCTATTATCGAACGCGGTCCACGCACGTGCAACACCCGAGAGATTGGCCAGCGCGGCCTCTTGGTGCGGTAGAGTACTTGCATCGGCGGGCGGCATGGCTCGATACATCGGCGCCCATACGATCGACAACGGCGGTCTGCACATGGCGGTGCTGCGCGCCGGCAAAGCGGGCATGACCGCGATGCAATGCTTCACCGCGATTCCGCGCTTTTACGGCGACAAGTCGACAATCAAGCCCGAACGCGTTGCAAGGTTCAAGGCAGCCCTGGCGAAGACCAGGATCAAGCCGGCGAACGTAGTCGTCCAC